>CAZKST010000140.1:0-8190 GCA_964555395.1 uncultured Thiotrichaceae bacterium
ATTTAATTAATTTGGGGGTTGTCCACTATAACTTCTACAAAAATCTCACTAAAATTGAGTTAACTTTTACAAACTTGTACACTTACAAGATTAAAAAAATAATTAGACGAATTGGAAGGAAATAGTGTGAGCAATTTGGAAGAGTTTACGCCATTATTAAAACAAACACTTGCTATAGATATAGAAACGCATCCTATTAGTGGACAAATTTTACAAATTGGAGCAATTTTTCAACAACAAGTTTTTAATTATCGTGGCAATTGTAGTATTCATAGTTTAATGCAACTAGAAGAATTTGCGCATTCTGCAAACTATATTGTAGGACACAATATTTTATTGCATGACTTACCCATTTTACGACAAGCTTGTCTTTATTTAGGCATTCCAGAATTAAAGTTATTTGATAAACCTCTCATTGATACTTTATTTTTATCTCCGCTTGCTTTTCCTCAAGTAACTTACCATCACTTAATTAAAGAATACAAAAGCACTTTCTCAAGTAAAAATCAGCCTACATTAGATGCAGAACAGAGTCTAAAATTATTAGAACAACAATTCATCCAATTTAACACTTTAAAAAATCAACAGCCTGCATTACTTGCATTTTACCGTTTTTGTTTTCATCAAAATATACACTATTCTGGTATAGAACATTGTTTTGCAACAATGCAAATTCCTCTTGTTTCAAATCAAGCTGCTAAAGAAATTTTTAAAAGGAAGTTTTATAAAATTGTATGTAATACAACGTTAAAAGAGTTTCTTAAAACAGACTTTAATCAAGTAGAACTGGCGTATTTAGCTGCTTGGTTATCTGTGGCAGAACAAGGGCAACCTTTACCTATTTGGGTACATCACCAATTTCCTAACCTGCGAAAAACAATAAATATTTTACGCTCAATACCTTGTGATAAATCTGATTGCGTTTACTGCCAACAACAATTTAATCCCGTTGCACAATTACAAAAATTTTTTCATTTTCCCGCATTTCGTCCTACCCCTGCCACGCCTGAAGGCGAAAGTTTGCAACAAGCTATTGTGCATCATGCGTTACGCGCAAATAACTTACTCGGAATTTTACCCACAGGTGCAGGAAAATCTATTTGTTATCAATTACCTGCTTTAGTTGCTTATCAGCAAACAGGCGCGTTAACTATTGTTATTTCTCCGTTACAAGCCTTGATGCGCGACCAAGTGGCTAATTTAACTTGTCAAACTGATAGCGTGTTAGCCGATGAATTATCGGGTTTATTAACCACTATAGAGCGCAAAAATGTTTTAGAGCGGGTTCGCACAGGTAAAACTGCGATTTTATTTGTTGCACCTGAGCAATTGCGAAATGAAAGTTTCTTAAAAACAATAGAGCATCGTCAAATTCACGCATGGGTATTTGATGAAGCCCATTGTTTAGCAAAATGGGGGCATGATTTTCGTCCAGATTATTTGTATGCAGGGATTTTTATTCAAAAACTAATGCAGGCGGGACAAAACTCTTTAATTTGGTGTTTTACTGCAACAGCAAAATTAGAAGTATTAAAAGAATTAAAAAATTATTTTAAACAACTGCTCAATATAGAATTAGCTATTTTTGAAGGTGGGGTAGAAAGAAATAATTTAGATTTCACCGTTCGTGAAATTGCACGACATGAAAAGAAAGAAGCTATTTATCAAGTGCTCAAACATCAATTAACGCCAGAAATGAGCATTGTGGTTTATACAGCGACTCAAAAAGCAACTGAAGAATTAGCTAAATTTTTAAATCAACAAAACTTACCAGTTCAAATAGCAGCTTTCCACGCTGATATAGATTCACTGCGTAAACGGGAAATTCAAGAAGCATTTAGCCGTGGCGAAATTGGAGTGATTTGTGCGACAAATGCTTTTGGGATGGGCATTGATAAAAGTAATATTCGTTTTGTTATTCATGCAGACATTCCCGGTTCTTTAGAAAATTATTTACAAGAAGCAGGACGGGCAGGGCGCGACCAACAAGCGGCAAAATGTATTTTGTTTTATCATAATCATGATATAGAAACCCAATTTAAATTAAATGCTAGAAATCAATTAACGCATAAAGAAATTATTCAAATTTTGCGCGCTTTGCGTAAATTTAAACGTAAAGAAAATTTAATTACCGTCACAAGCAATGAATTAATTAATCAAAGTAACTTGGAAATAGAAGCTTCACAAAAAAATGCAGATACTAAAATTAAAACTGCATTAGCATGGTTAGAACAAGCGGGATTTATTAAACGTCATTTCAATTACACCCAAGTATTCCAAGGAAAACCGCGTTTAAGTTTAGAATTAGCTGAACAAGTTTTAACACAACATCAATTTCCAATAGCTAAGAAAAAATTATGCTTAGCGTTAACGCAATATTTAATAGAAAACCCTTATACAGATGCTATTAATGCCGATATTTTAGCCGAGCAATTAGCGATTGAGTCACCTACACCCGCAATTTTAAGTGCTGCACAATATACTTTGCGCTTACTCAATGAGTTAAGCAGTTTAGGCATTTTGCAAAAAAGCACGAGTTTATCAGCCATTATTCGTCCTATCGGTAAACAAAATGCAGGTTTAATTTTTAATAAAATTCGGATTTTGGAAAAAGCTTTTTTAGCTTTATTGCGTGAGCAAGCTCCTGATGCCATTCACTATGAAAATTTACCGCTTCATTTACGCATTATCAATCAACAACTGTTAGATAATGCACATGATTCAAGTTTAGAATGTTTAAAAAGAATATTATCTATTTTAAGTCAAGATGCTAAAAATACAACTGAAAAACATTCTAGTATTAATTTAAAACTTTTAAGAAAAGATTTGTATGCAATTACAGTTAATCATGAGTGGTCTGTAGTGGAAAAACGAATGGAAATGCGTTATGTCCTTGCGGAAAATATTTTACAAATATTAATTGCTAAAGCTAAGCAAGCGATAAGTAGCACTGAAAAAGTAGAAATTGAGTTTGATTATGATGCGTTAATTCAGCCTTTAAAACAAAAATTTGCTTTAGAAAATGAAACTCAATGGGTAAATACCATTGAAAGTATTTTATTATTTTTACATGAGCAAAAAGTATTATTTTTGCAAAATGGCAGTGCGATTTTTAGACAAGCGATGAATATTGAAATTTGTGCAGAAGCGAAAGGACGTAAATATAGTAAAACAGATTTTAGTTTATTACAAAATCATTATAGTGAGAAAACTTTTCAAATTCATATCATGCAGCATTATGCAAAGTTGGGTTTACAGCAAATTCAATCCGCTTTAGGGTTTGTTTTAGATTATTTTAATTTGGAGAAATCGCAATTAATTAAACGCTATTTTCCACAACAAAAAGAATTGTTAAGTTTACCAACCAGTGAGCAATCTATTCAAACCATTGTGCATGATTTGCAACATGAAACACAGATTGAAATCGTCACCGCACCTTTAGATGAAAATATTTTGATTCTGGCGGGCGCGGGCGCGGGTAAAACGCGGGTGGTTGTGCATCGTTGTGCTTATTTAATTCGGGTACAGCGAGTTTCTGCACAAAGCATTTTAGTCTTGTGTTTTAATCGTCAAGCGGCAATTACTTTAAGAAAACGGTTGTATAGTTTAATTGGATATGATGCGTTAAGCGTGACAATTTTAACTTATCATAGTTTTGCAATGCGTTTGTTAGGTTTTTCTTTTAAAGATAAATCTAAAGACGATATTAATTTTAAAACGTTGTTAAAAGATGCTGTTGCTTTATTAAAAGGTGAAAAAACGTTATTGGGTTTAGAAGATGATGAGCAACGCGAGCGGTTATTAGCAGGTTATCGTTTTATTTTAGTAGATGAATATCAAGATGTAGATGAAGAGCAATATCAATTGATTTCTGCAATTGCGGGTAGAACAGAAAATGAACAAGAAAGTAAATTGAATTTATTGGCTGTAGGAGATGATGACCAAAATATTTATAGCTTTAGAGGAGCAAATATCGCTTACATTAGAAAATTTGAGGAAGATTATAAAGCAAAATCGTATTATTTAGTTGAAAATTACCGTTCAACCGTAACCATTTTAAATGCGGCGAATCAATTAATTGCGCATAATCAAGACCGCATGAAAGTTGCGCATGAATTGCGGGTTAATCAAGCACGACAGATAGATATTGCGGGCGGAATTTGGCAAACCTTGGATAAGTTAGCTCAAGGTAAAGTGCAATGTTTGCAAGTAGCTGATGAATCACAACAAGCTTTTGCTTTATTAGCGGAGTTACAGCGTTTACAGCAATTAAGTCCGCAGTGGCATTGGAGTGATTGCGCCATTTTAGTGAGTTCTTGGCAAGAATTGAATTTTATTCGTTATTTGTTAACTGTAAAGAAAATTCCTTTATTTTTTCCAAATGAATTTAAAAATCAGTCTTTACCTATAACTAAAATACGAGAATTTGCGCAATTCTTAGTTGTGTTAAAACAAGATTATTGTCGTAAATGGACAATAACAAGTTTAAAAGCATTATTAGTTTCTTTAAAAAATAAGGAAACAATTTGGTGGGTATTGTTGGAAAATCTATTAGATAATTATGCTGAAGAAATTATGGATTCTGAAGTCAGTAGTGCAGAAGTATTAGAATTTATTTATGAAACTGCATTACAAGAAACTAAAGCAATTAAATATGAGGGTGTTTATTGTTCTACTGTGCATAGTGTTAAAGGGTTAGAATTCAAACATGTTTTTATTTTAGATGGTTTTTGGCACGCGGAAAATATAACAAAATTAGAAGAACAACGCCGTGTTTTTTATGTGGGCATGACACGGGCGCAACAAACTTTATGTTTATTTCAAAGAAAAGATAGAAGAAATCCTTTTATTGCAGAAATCACTGATTTATATAAACGCCCAGTTTCTATTGTAATGAATGCAGAACAACAGGCTTTATTAGCTTGTCAATTTGCAACTTTAGGTATGAAAGAAATGATGATTGGTTTTGCGGGTAAATATGAAGCAGACGCGCCTATTCATTCAATCATTGCCCAGTTAAATGCAGGGGATTCAGTCAGTTTATTTACACAGAGCAATAATATTTTGGTTAGAAATCGTTATAATGAAATTGTTGGACAATTAGCGAAAGAAACTGCATCACAGTGGAAACATCGTTTATCACACATTACTGCGGCAAAAGTGGTTGCAATTGTTCAGCGGACGATAGATGAGGAGGCTGAATCTTTTCGTACTTCTAAAAAATGTGCGCAATGGGAAGTGGTATTAGTAGAAATAGAATATAGTCTTGTTCCCGTTGCTACAAAATCTCTTTTTTAATCAAATTATTGTTGTTTTTTTCAGTGTAATTCATGTTTTCTTAATGTTGCACTGCACATAAAATAGTCATAATTTTTGATATACTATTCGCAGATCAACCCTATTCAATGGACTGCTATAATGAGTAAACATTACTTAAATCCCCTTTTTGCTCCCCGCTCAATTGCTGTATTTGGCGCAAGTAACGAACCCAGCTCAATTGGACACATTATTTTTCAAAATATAAAAAGTAACTATAAAGGAAAACTATATCCAATTAATCCAAAATATCAGGAAATACAGGGTATTGCGGCGGTAAAAAATTTAAACGATGTTAACGATACAGTGGATTTAGCAGTTATTGCCACGCCCGCAAAAACAGTGCCGACCATTATGGAATCCTGCGGGCAAAATGGAGTAAAAACCGCCATTGTTATTTCCGCAGGTTTTCGGGAAACGGGACCGGCGGGGGTAAAGTTAGAAAAAAATATGATGACGGTTGCCAAAAAATATGGCATTCGTTTATTAGGGCCTAATTGTTTAGGGATTATTCGTCCGAATTTTGGTTTAAATACAACTTTTGTTCGTTCCGCGCCTAAAGCGGGCAATTTAGCGTTGATTTCCCAATCAGGCGCGTTATGTACTGCTGTTTTAGATTGGGCAGTGCCCAATGATGTGGGTTTTTCTACCGTTTTATCTTTAGGTACATCTTCAGATTTAGATTTTGGTGAGATTTTAGACTTTTTAGTGTCTGACCCTTATACCCATGGCATTTTAGTGTATGTTGAAGGGGTGCACCAAGCGCGTAGTTTTATGAGCGGTTTGCGGGCGGCAGCGCGGATTAAACCCGTGATTGTGATTAAAGGCGGTCGTCATGAAATTACGTCTAAAGCCGCGATGTCGCATAGTGGCGCGTTAATTGGTGGTAATGATGCGTTTGATGCTGCCTTAAAACGGGCGGGGGTGGTGCGGGTTAATACTTTCGGGCAATTATTCGCGGCGGCAAAAGCCTTAGCTTCACGTTATAAATTATCAGGTAATCGTTTAGTTATCATCACTAACGGCGGTGGTCCCGGCGTAATGGCGACCGACCGCGCCGCAGATTTAGGGATTCCGTTAGCCCAAATGGGACAAGCAACGGTTGATAAATTAAACAAGGTGTTACCTAATACTTGGTCTCATGCAAATCCTATTGATGTTTGTACTGATGCGGATGCCGAGCGTTATAAAAATGCGTTAGAAGTCAGTTTACAAGATGATAATGTAGATGCTGCATTGATTATTTTAACGCCGCACATTATTAGTCAGCCATTAGAAACGGCAAAAGCAATTATTGAAGTTGCTAAAAATCAAACGAAACCTATTTTAGTATGCTGGATGGGGGGCGCGCATGTCTTTGATAGCCGTTCATTATTTGTGCAATCGCATATTGCTGATTTCCGCACGCCCGAAGCCGCTGTAGAGGCTTTCTACTATTTATCGGCTTATCACCAAAACCAACAATTATTATTACAAACCCCTGCATCTATGGGCTGGCAAAATCCGCCAGACGTAGAAGGGGCGCGGATGATTATCGAGGGCGTATTAGCTGAGCGACGCAAAGTATTGACAGAAATGGAATCTAAAGCGTTATTAGGCGCGTTCCATATTCCTATTGTCAGCACTGCGATTGCCCGCAGTGTAAATGAAGCGTTAGTGATTGCTGAATCTATCGGTTTCCCCGTCGCGATGAAAATTAACTCTACCGACATTACCCATAAAAGTGATGTCGGCGGCGTGCGTTTGAATTTAAATTTAGCGCGTGAAGTGCGTGATTGTTACAAAAGTATTTTATACACCGTACAAGAAAAACGTCCAGATGCTAAATTAGATGGTGTAACCATTGAAAAAATGATTAAAAAACCGCATGGGCGGGAATTAATGGTCGGTGTTACGCGAGACCCGCTGTTTGGTCCCGTCATTACTTTCGGGTTAGGAGGGGTACTTGTTGAAGTTTTACAAGATATTAGTATCAGTTTACCGCCATTAAATAAATACTTAGCTAATGCTATTATTGATGATAGTCGAGCTGCAAAATTGCTTGGTGAATTCAGAGATATGCCCCCTGTGCAGCGCAAAGCGATTGAAAATATTTTATTGCGCGTGTCTGAGATGACCTGTGAATTGCCTTGGATTCAAGAAATGGATATTAATCCTTTGATTGTAGATGAAGAAGGGGCTGTTGCTGTGGATGCGCGGATTGTAGTTAAACACCACACGCCCACCCCTGACCGCTACAGCCACATGGCGATTCATCCTTATCCAACGCATTTAGTTATGCAATGGCAATTGCCTGATGGTATGGATTTAACCATCCGCCCTATTCGTCCAGAAGATGCGGATATGGAACGCGAATTTGTCAAAAATTTATCTGATGAATCTCGTTATTTCCGTTTTATGCAGACTTTACAAGAGCTTACGCCAATCATGTTGGTGCGTTTTACCCAGATTGACTATGACCGTGAAATGGCGTTAATTTCTGTGCTTCGTCAAGCAGATGGTACAGAAAAGCAAACGGGTGTTGCGCGTTATTCTATTAATCCTGATGGTGAAACTTGCGAATTTGCTTTAGTGGTTTCTGACGATATGCAGGGTAAAGGTTTAGGTCAGAAATTAATGCAAGCGATTATGGATGCAGCGCGGGCGCGGGGTTTAAAAACGATTCAAGGTGAAGTATTAACTAACAACTACGGCATGTTGAAACTGATGAATAAATTAGGTTTCCATTGTACCGTTGATGAAGAAGATAGAAGTATTACGTTGGTCAGCCGTCCGTTGTAAGTGTTAGCTGTTGATTGATTGGTTTTATTGCCTTTCTTTACCACGCAATTAAAAAAACCTGCTAGGTTTTAGAAACCTAGCAGGTTTGTTTTT
>CAZKST010000141.1:0-8184 GCA_964555395.1 uncultured Thiotrichaceae bacterium
ATTAAAAAATCTCCGTCCACATTTTATCTATTTTCTCAATAGAAATTGGGAAAGCTGTTTTTAACTCCTGCGCAAATAAAGAAACTCTTAATTCTTCCAATGTCCAACGGAATTGAATCAAGGTTTCTAAATTCACATTTAAATTATCCGCTTCCAAACTTTTAATTAAATCTACTCGTTTTAAATAAGTTTCCCAATAACGCCCCATTTGTTTTGCCCGTTTCTCATCTTTCTGCGGCGCACTGTCTAAACGCTCTAAACGTATTTGAATCGCTTTCAAATAACGCGGTAAATGTTTCAATTGCTCAAAAGGGGTTTGACGAATAAAACCAACATACACTAAAGAAGTTAAATGCTGTTTGATTTCTGGTAATGCCATTTTGCGTGCGGGGGATGGATTGGCTAACTCTTGTAAAACCTGTTGATAAACTTCCAAAATTTTACGCAATTGTTGCACATATTCTTTAGCTACACTTGCAAATTTTGCTTTACCTTGTTGCAAACGTTGCTCAAAAGCAGTTTTAGTGCGCGGTAAAGGAGCGAGCATAAATAAATCATCTACCAACGCATCCAATAAATCAGTGTACAAATCATCCGATTTACCTATCTTTAAATATTGCAAATTCAAAGCTGCATCAATTGGCAATTGTTTTAAAGTATTTTTTACCCCTAAACTCAATAAAACTAAACGTCTGAAACCTTGATAATATTCCCGTTTAGCCTGTTTTGGATGGTCTAATACCACTAAATCTACCGCTGTTTGTTTATCAATCAACGTCGGAAAACCTTGCACTTCAATCCCTGCTAAATTTAAAGAAACTTTCTCAGGAATTTCCTCAAAATCAAAACCTTTTACTTGCGTCCGTTCTATTCCACAGGCTTTAGCAATTTGTTGACGGCATTCTTGACTTGCCGCCGCGCCGTAACGCATTTGTAAATCGTTAAAATCACGACTCATTGCTAATGCTGCACCTTGAATATCAACCAATAAAAAATTCATGCGCAAATAAGGCAATAATCCTTCTTCTGTTAAAGTAATCGTTTCTTCTAACTTTGCATAATTTTGTAAGAAAATGCTCAATTGATTCAACAAAGAAGATTTAGGATTAAAAGGCAATGTTTCTAATGCTTGACTCGCTGTTAAATAAGCAATCGCTTGTTTAGCAGTATCGGGAATCGGCACAAAATACTTTCTCAAATTTTTAGGCAAAAGACGAATTAATGCCGTCACTTTTTCTTCTAAGAAACCTAATACTAACCATTCAAAAGGTTTAGCTGAAATTTGATTTAATAAAGGCGTAGGAATAACCACTGTTACCCCGTCATCTTCTTCAGCAGGTTCAAAATGATAGCGTAAAGGTAATTTTACCCCTTGCACTATAATTTCATTTGGAAAGTTAATATCAGTAACATGTTCCCCACTGGGTAAAATGACATCTTCTTTTTGTAAGAAAAGTAAGTGTGAATTTTGTTTCTCTGCCGTTTTACGCCATTGCTCAAAACTCTGTCCACAATGCACATGTGCGGGAATTTTTTGATGATAAAATGCAAAGATTTCTTCAGGATTGACAATAATATCGGAACGCCGTGCTTTATGTTCCATTAATTGAACAGCATTAAGCAAAGTTTGATTATGTTGAAAGAACGGCGCATTGTTATAATATTCACCTTCTACTAAAGCGTGCTGAATAAACAATTGCCGCGCTTGCTCTGGACAAATTGCGCCATAATTCACTTTTCTTTTATGAATCAAGGTTAAACCGTATAAAGTCACTCGTTCATAACCGCCCACAGTCGCGCTTTTACGCTCCCAAAAAGGCTCAAAATAATGCCGTTGACATAATTTCCCCGCAATTAATTCAATCCATTCTGGCTCTATTTTCGCAGCACAACGAGCGTATAATTTCGTTGTTTCTACTAATTCCGCCGACATAATCCATTTAGGTTGCTTACGATATAAACCTGAACCCGGAAATAAATACAGTTTTAAATTACGAGTGCCTAAATAGAAATCCTCAGTTGTTTTATTACCTTCTTTTTTATTTTTATCGCCTTCTAAACGATTTTTAGTCGCAACGTTGCCTAATAAACCTGTTAATAAAGCCCGATGAATGGCAGGATAATTAAACTCGCCATTTTCCCATAATTTAAGATGTAAGGTAGAATGTTCTTCAACTTTCCAACCAATTTCTTTAATCAACGTGATTAATTGATGATGAATATCTGCCCATTCTTTCATGCGTAAATAGGCTAAAAAATATTCATGGCATAAATTGCGCAATTTATTATTAGACAAATGTTGTGCTTGTTGTTGATAAAAACTCCATATTTTAAGAAAACTTAAAAAATCTGAATTCTCATCATTAAAGATTGCTTGTTTAAAACTGGCTAAATCTTGCTTATCTCGCGGACGCTCGCGGGGGTCTTGAATGCTTAAAGCACTGGTAATCACTAACATTTCTAGCAAACACTGTTCTTCTTTTGCCGCTAAAATCATTCGTCCTAAACGTGGGTCTATCGGCAGTTGCGCTAATTGTTTGCCAATTTCGGTTAAACGTCGTTGACTATCAACTGCGCCTAATTCTGCCAATAAAGTAAAACCGTCATTAATCATTTTGCTAGAAGGCGGTTCTACAAAAGGAAATTGCTCAATATCTCCTAGTTTTAACGCTAACATTTGTAAAATGACTGAAGCGAGCGAAGAACGCAAAATTTCAGGCTCGGTAAATTCTAAGCGATTGACATAATCATCTGCGGAATACAAGCGAATACACACGCCCGCCGCAATCCGCCCGCAGCGTCCTTTACGTTGGTCTGCACTAGATTTTGAAATTTTTTCAATAGGTAAGCGTTGCACTTTGCCGCGCACACTATAACGACTAATCCGCGCTAATCCCGTATCAATCACTGCTTTAATGCGCGGCACGGTCAGCGAAGTTTCAGCAACGTTAGTGGTTAAAATAATACGGCGTTTGTCTTTAGGTTGAAAAACTTGATTCTGCTCAGAAGCGGATAAACGGGCGTAGAGCGGTAAAATCTCTGTGTGGGGTAAAGAGTGTTTATGTAAATTTTCCGTTGTTTCGTGAATATCGCGTTCAGTCGGTAGAAAAACTAAAATATCGGCATTGCGGTCAGCTTGATGAATTTCATCCACCGCGCTGATAATTGCCTGTTGCATTGCGCGGTCTTGGTTATCTTCTTCATCTAATTCCAATGGACGATAACGCACTTCAACGGGATACGTCCGCCCTGAGACTTCTAAAATTGGCGCATTATCAAAATGTTGGGAAAAACGCTGGGTGTCAATGGTGGCAGACGTAATAATAACTTTTAAATCAGGACGTTTGGGCAATAATTGCTTAAGATAGCCCAGTAAAAAGTCGATGTTTAAACTGCGCTCATGCGCTTCGTCAATAATCAAAGTGTCGTAAGCATCTAAAAAACGGTCATTTTGCGTTTCCGCTAATAAAATGCCGTCGGTCATAAATTTGATATAAGTGGATTCTGATAAACGGTCATGAAAGCGGATTTTATAACCCACCGTTTGTCCTAAATCGGTTTTTAATTCATTGGCGACCCGTTGGGAAATGGTGCGCGCCGCAATCCGTCGCGGTTGAGTACAGCCAATAAAGCCGCTAGTGCCACGTCCAATGGCTAAACAAATTTTAGGAATTTGCGTTGTTTTACCTGAACCTGTTTCACCCGCTAAAATGACAACTTGATGTTTTTGAATGAGTTCTGCAATTTCTTCCCGCCGTTCACAAATCGGCAACGGTTCAGGAAATTCAGGAATCGGTAATAATGCAGTGCGCTGCTGCCGTTTTTGTAAAGAAGTTTGAATTTCTTGACTTAATTGTTGAATTTTAGCTTCATCAACTTGCTGCCCATTTTTTACTTTTGCTTGTAAATCTTTGATGCGTCTTTGTAAATTAAATTGGTCACAGCGCATAATGTGCCGTGATGCGGTAAATAGTTTGTTTAGAATATTTTTTTGGGACATGGTGCAAATTGATAAGCGATGAATATCGTGCAAGCAGGTAAATTATTGTTTAAATTTAAGAACAAGATACTTTTTGAGTATATTTTTTATTATAATAGCAAGGAATTTCTAATAACAAAAGAAAACAGCGTGAATTGTAAATTAAGCAAATCATGCTTAACCAAAATGTAATTGTGGTATGCTTTTTTAAGATAATACGCTATATTAAAAAAGAGTGCTTGTTTTTTACCAACCAGTCAATTATTATAAAGTCCATGGGTAGACAAAGTGATGCAAAACAACGTATTTTAGATACTGCCCGCGAGTTATTTCATGCTCGTAGTTATAGTGCTGTCGGAATACAAGAAATTTGTGACCACGCAATGGTCAAAAAAGGGAGTTTTTATCATTTTTTCCCTTCTAAACAAGCGTTAACATTGGAGTTGCTTGAGCAGTCATGGCAAAAATTTGAGCAAAATTTTTTGCAGCATGTGAAAAATTCAGAGGAACGTCCTGTATTACAACGTATTACGCGCTTTTTTGAAATTGGTGAGCAATTTCAACAGCATCTATTAAATGAAAAAGGCTGTATTTTGGGCTGTCCTTATGGCAATTTAGCTATAGAGTTGAGCACACAAGATGAAGTATTACGCAATCGATTATCTAAATCTTTTATGCAAATGGAAGCACTTTTTGAAGATGTGCTGAAAGAAGCCGTGCAAGTGGGTGAACTTCCTGAAAATACAGATACTTATTTAAGTGCGAAAGCCATTTTAGCCTATTTAGAAGGGTTGTTTTTGATGGCTAAAACCTATAATCAATTGCAAGATTTTAAAGCATTAAGTGCATTAGCGTTGAAATTAATTGTCAGTCGTTAGTTTTTAAAATATCCCTGATTGTAGGGATTTTTTTGAGATTAAATATTAACCAACCAGTCAACTAAAAAGAGAATATCATGGAAAATGTTGTTTGTCGTACTGATGATAAGGCCTTTGTAAAACCTAGCATTCCAGCAGGTTCAGAAGCACAAGTGCAGGCAATTTATGCACAAATTGAAGCCAAAATGGGCAAAACGCCCGTTGCTTTGCAGTTGTTTAGTTTAAGTCCTGAATTGTTGATGCAGTTAGTGGGACAATTTGGTTATTACATGCAACATCCACGTTTAACGCCTGCGTTGTTGGCTTCTATTCGCTTGTTGATTGCTAAACAAGAAAATTGTCAATATTGCGTAACTATGAACGCGGGTATTTTAAAAACGGTTGGTTTTGAGCAAGAATTGTTGGAAAAAATGCAGCATACACCAGAAGTTGCGCCTTTAAATGAGCGTGAAAAAGCTATGTTGTTATTGGTGTTAAAAGCCACCAGTCAGCCGCACACAATCACGGTGGATGATTTTGATGCTGTTAAGAAATTGGATTGGACAGACCGCGATATTTTGGAAGCGATTAACCACGGAGCTGCTGCATTAGCGTTAGACCGCGTATTAGATGCGTTTAATATCACAAATGAATTGTCTTTTAGCTAAAAATTCAGTGGGTTGTATTAGGTTGAGATTTTAACTTGTGCCAATAAACCTGCTAGGTTTCTAAAACCTAGCAGGTTTTTATTTTATTGAAAATCAACTTTCTTCTAATTTTTTCAAGCGTTTCAACGTGATGCCCAACACTTCGCGAATGCCGCGCTTGCCTGTATTAATCACCACATCCGCGACTTCTTTGTACAGTGCTTCGCGGTCACGCAAAATTTGTTCTAATTTTTCACGCGGATTATCGCATTGCAATAAAGGGCGATTGCGACATAATGCCGTGCGCTCCAGTAAATCTTCCACTGCTGCCCGCAAATACACTACATAACCGCCGCGCTTTAAACATTGGCGATTTTCTAGCGCGAGTACTGCACCGCCCCCCGTCGCAAGCACCAATTTGGGCATTTGCGTTAATTCAGCAATCATTTGGCGTTCGCGTTTTCTAAAACCTTCTTCTCCTTCTATTTCAAAGATTAAAGAAATTTTCGCGCCCGTTTTATCTTCAATTTCATGGTCACTGTCTTTAAATTCAAAGCCTAAACTATCCGCTAATTGTCGCCCAATCGTCGATTTACCTACGCCCATGGGACCGACTAAAAAAACACTTTTGCTCAGTGAAAAATTCACGTGCATCACATCCTAACTCCTCACCCGAATCTTTATTGTTCTAATTGCGCTAACCATGCGAGTAATTCTGTTTCGTCTAATACTTTAATCCCTAACTCGCGTGCTTTTTCTAATTTACTGCCTGCATTTTCACCCGCGATTACGACAGTGGTTTTCTTAGAAACGCTACCACTGACTTTTGCGCCGAGTTGTTCTAGGCGTTGTTTTAAGTCGTCGCGTGAGAAATTATTTAACCCCCCCGTTAAAACAATGATTTGTCCCGCTAATACAGCATTTTCATTGGCATGTGTGACTTGAATTTCTTGCCACTGAATACCTAAATTTCTTAACTCATTTATTAAAGTTTGATTTTCAGTATTTTGAAAGAATTCGTAAATAGACGCAGCAATTTTTTCACCCACATCTACAACTTGTTGTAAAGCCACAGTATCTGCTTGCATTAATTTTTCTAAACTACCGAAATGAGCCACTAAATTTTTTGCCGTACTTTCACCCACTTCACGAATACCAAGACTATAAATAAAACGGGCTAAAGTCGTGTTTTTACTTTTTTCTAACGCTAACAAAATGTTATCAGCGGATTTATCGCCCATCCGCTCCAATCCCGCCCACTGCGTATGCGTTAAGCGATACACATCAGAAAGTTTTGTAACCAGTTGTTTATCAACTAATTGCTCAATTAATTTATCGCCAATACCTTCAATATCTAACGCGGTGCGGGAAACAAAATGGGCAATAGCGGGTTTTAATTGGTAAGGACAATGAGGATTCGGCGCGCAACGCGGCACGGCTTTATCAGTAAATTGAATCGGGCGTTGACAAAAACATAAACTTGGAAATTGAAAAACTTGACTATCAGGCGGGCGTTTATCCAGCACCACTTGCACCACTTCAGGAATCACATCCCCTGCGCGGCGGATGATGACTGTATCACCAATGCGAATATCTTTTCGTTTGATTTCATCAGGATTGTGCAGCGTTGCATTCGTCACTGTCACACCACCGACTTGCACCGCTTGCAATTTCGCAACAGGGGTTAGCGCGCCAGTGCGCCCGACTTGAATTTGAATCTCTAAAACTTGAGTTAATACTTCTTGCGGCGGTAATTTATGGGCAATTGCCCAACGCGGGGCGCGTGAAACTGTGCCCATTTGTTGTTGCAATGCCAAATTATTGAGCTTGTACACTACGCCATCAATATCAAAACCCAGTGTATTCCGTTGCTTACACATCTGTTCATAATACGCTAAACAGCCTTGTACGCCCGTAACTTGACGGACTAAAGTAGAAACAGGTAACTGCCAAGCTTGTAATTGCTGCAAAACTTCCCACTGAGTGCGCGGTTGCCAATTTTCCACTTGTCCAATCGCGTAGCAATTCATGGTTAAAGGACGTTGTGCGGTCATTTTGGCATCTAATTGGCGCAAACTGCCTGCTGCTGCATTGCGTGGATTAGCAAAGGTTTTTTCACCTTTTTGCATTTGCTGCTGGTTCAGTTTTTCAAAACCACGATGGGGTAAAAATACTTCGCCGCGCACTTCTAAAAGCGGCGGAATATTCTCGCCTTGCAGTTTTAACGGAATCGCTTTAATCGTTTTAATATTTTGCGTGACATCTTCACCCGTCGTCCCATCTCCCCGTGTCGCGCCGCGCACTAGCATACCGTCTTGATAAATTAAACTAACCGCTAAACCATCTAATTTAGGCTCGGCGACATATTCAATACTTTGATTTTCTAAATGTAATTTTTTAACAATTCGCTGATGAAATTCTTCAATATCTTGCGCATTAAAACCATTAGCTAAAGACAACATCGGTAACACATGCGTTACACTGGCAAACGCACTGAGCGGCGTTGCGCCTACCCGTTGCGTCGGTGAATCGCTGGTTTTAAGCTCTGGATGCTGCTGTTCTAATGCTAATAACTCGTTAAATAACGCATCATACTCACTGTCGGGCACAGTGGGCATATCTAAAACATAATACTCGTAATTATAACGATTTAGCAGTTGTTTTAAGGTTTGAATACGGTCAATCGGTAAAGTCATATTTA
>CAZKST010000142.1:0-8181 GCA_964555395.1 uncultured Thiotrichaceae bacterium
TAGCTTTACAGAAGGTATGGCATTTCCAGCAATGGAAAAAATTCTGCGTAAACAATTTGGCTTAGAAACCATTTCAACAAATACCAAAGTACAAAAAGGCGACCGTGAATTAGAAATTGATGTACTCGGTTATAGCAACGGAGAAAGCAATAAAGTAGTTATTGTAGAAGTTAAAAGCCATTTAACAGAAAAAGGAATAGAACAAGTCTTAAAAATGTTAGCTACTTTTCCAGAATTCTTCCCCGAACTTGCCCATAAAAAATTATATGGCATGATTGCTACCGTTGCTGCCAGTAAAGAAGTAAAACAAAAAGTATTTGAAGCAGGTTTATATTTAGGCATGATTCACGATGAACAATTCAAATTAGCAAAATCAACGCAATTTACTCCTAAATGCTTTACTTTACATAACTAACACCATGAAACTCCCCGCTCCCCAACTTGCCGCTCATTTGAAAAAAAACCTTGCCCCTGTTTATTTACTCACGGGCGATGAACCCCTGCAAATGATGGAATATGCGGATTTAGTGCGTAAAATTGCATTACAACAAGGCTTTACTGAAAAAGTAATTTTAACCGTTGAAGCAGGTTTCGACTGGTCAAGTTTAGATGCGCAAGCCAGCAGTTTGTCATTATTCGCCAGCCGCCGCTTATTAGATTTACGTTTAGGTGATAAAACTTTTGCCGAAGTAGGCGTGAAATTTTTATTAAATTTTCTCGAACACCCCCCGTTAGATACGCTTTTATTAATTACCGCCGATAAACTAGATAATAAACAACAAAAAACACAATGGTTTACCGCCATTGAAAAGCAAGGTGTTGTTGCGACTGTACAAGAAATTGAAATTCATGAACTCCCCACTTGGATTAGTCAACGCGCACAAAATTTAGGCTTACATTTAAGCACCGAAGCCGCGCAATTAATCGCCGACCGCTCCGAAGGTCATTTACTGGCTTGTGCGCAGGAGTTGGAAAAATTAAAACTGCTCTATGGCGAGGCTCAAGTCGATATTACCCAAGTTTTAGAAGCGGTTGTGGATAATTCGCGCTTTGAAGTGTTTGATTGGGTTGAAACTGTGCTGAATGGCAATGCAGAACGCAGTGTTAGACAATTGCGAAATTTAAAAGAGGAAGGCATTGAACCCATTTTAATTAATTGGGCATTGCAGAAAGAAGTGCGCAGTTTAGCGCAATTAACCCTAGCATTAGAACAAGGTCAGCGTTTTGACCAAGTATGTAAAAATTTATTTATTTGGGGACATCGGCAAAATTTACTTAAAAAAGCTAGCTCACGCTTGCCCATACAAGGTTGGCAGACGGCATTAAAACAAACAATTAAAATTGATAAGATGATAAAAGGCGTAGAAGTGGGGGATGTTTGGGAGGAATTACAACGGCTTAGTTTGCGAGTAGCAGGGGTTACATTATTTAGAACTAAACGCTAATTAAGCTCGTGAACCGTTAGCTAGATTTATGCAGTTCACTTAAACGCTAGCAACGGTTACTTGAGATTAAATTCACACGCGGCGCGTAAAGCAACCGCTAGTGTGAAATTATTTTGGGTACTAGTCCACGGCTATGGGGAATTACACAACTGAAACATTCGCTGCTTGAAGACCTTTTTTGCCTTCAGTCACGCTGAATTGTACTCGTTGCCCTTCAGCTAAAGTTTTGAAACCATTGGCTTGGATTGCGCTGAAGTGAACGAAAACATCGGCACCGCCGCTGTCAGGAGAAATAAAGCCGAAGCCTTTAGTCTCATTAAAAAATTTCACGGTGCCAGTAATTACATTAGACATATTAAACCTCTATTCAAGAAAAAAACTTATTACGGTATTGCATGGATTATGTGAACAATGTTGAGCGAAAAAAATAATGTGGAATGTCACCCAAAACGATAGCTTTCTCTTAAGTTGTTCGCTACATAACTCACTTTGATTAGTTTATCACTGCCTAAATCGTTAGTCACTCATTTACACAACAATAAAGCATTTTATTTTTTCGTTTTTTTGATTATTTGGGGTAGATTTCCTGAATAACAGAAAATGCGTATTAGAATTTATCTCTCTCTTTTTTTGTAAAAAAATCGTGAGCAGATTGTTAAAAATTTATGGAATCGTTCTTAATTTAAAATAAGTGATTAATATTAAACAATTTTTATGTTTGATTAAGCGCATGTAATAAGATGACAAAATTATTTCATATTTTTTAATAAGGGATTTTCTTAAAATAACGTAGCAATAAATAGCGCGAAATTTGTTAAATTCCCCGCTTTTTTATTACAAAAAATTTAGATTAAATTTTTATTTTTTCTGATAATACACGCAATTAGTTTTTATTAAAACTAAAAATAACCTCTTTTAAATTAACTGATAGAGTTTTAAAAACATATCCGTCGATTTCTCAATCACTTCATCATCTCGTTGCGCGGTCGGCTGGGCAACAATGCCTAACATCACAGGCCAAAATAGGGCTTCTTTAACCATGCCTAAATAGTGCATGGCGGCAAGCGGCACATCTTCAATCGGTTTTTCTGTTGAAACTAAATAATCTGTAAGGGTTTTTACTAGGGAACGGATGCCGCTTTCTGAATATAACGCGGTTAATTCTGGAAAACGTCCAGATTCTCCCATGACTAAACGTAAGAGTTTTGTAAAACGTTCAGAACGGAGCATCACTAAAAATTTATGGGAAAAATGAATTAAATCTTGCCGAATATCAGACCCTTCATGATAAAGCATGACGGGAATATCGTACATTGACCAAGTAAAACGGACTATTTCGGAAAATAGGATTTCTTTGGAGGGAAAATGGTTATAAACCGTGCGTTTAGAAACCCCCGCTTGTGCGGCGATTTCGTCCATACTGACATTGCCATAGCCTTTATCTAAAAATAGTTGAGCGGCAGCTTCAACAATGGCGTTTTTCTTTTTTTGGGTGAGCGTTAATTGCACAATAAAACCTCTTTTCCTGCGGATTATAGGGCAAATCGTCATTCTCTGACAACCAAAGGCTGGATTTTAACAAGCTTGACTTTCTCATTTACGAGAGTAAACTACACCGTACAGTTTACTTTTTGATACTTCTGAGGGCACAGTCATGAACAGCAGAAAAATTGGCAATCAAGGATTAGTCAGCAGCGCATTAGGTCTGGGCTGTATGGGCATGAGTGAATTTTATGGCGCGACAGATGATAATGAATCTATTAAAGTCATTCATGCCGCTTTAGAAAATGGAGTCACTTTATTAGATACAGCGGATATGTATGGCGTGGGGCATAATGAGCAATTAGTCGGGCAAGCCATTCAAAGTTGCCGCGATAAAGTCTTGATTGCGACCAAATTCGGCATTTTGCGCGATAAAAACGACCCTAGCAAACGCGGTATTTGTGGCACGCCCGCTTATGTTAAACAAGCCTGTGATGCCAGTTTGAAACGCTTAGGTGTTGAAACTATTGATTTATATTATCAACATCGCATTGACCCCACTGTGCCCATTGAAGAAACGGTCGGTGCGATGGCGGAGTTGGTCAAAGCGGGCAAAGTGCGTTATTTGGGTTTATCAGAAGCAAAACCTGAAACTATTCGCCGCGCCCATGCGGTGCATCCTTTGTCTGCTTTGCAAACGGAATATTCTTTGTGGACACGCGATGTTGAAAATGCAATTTTACCCACTTTGCGGGAATTGGGCATTTCTTTAGTGGCTTATAGTCCTTTAGGCAGAGGATTTTTAACTGGAGCAATTCAATCGGTTGATAATTTAGCGAGTAATGATTATCGGCGCACGAATCCACGTTTTGAAGGAGATAATTTTGTGCAAAATCAGAAAATTGTGAAACAAGTCACCGAAATTGCTCAGCAATTACATTGCACAACGGCGCAATTAGCCATTGCGTGGTTATTGTCACGCGGTGAAGAGATTATTCCCATTCCGGGTACGAAAAAAATCAAATATTTGCTGGATAATTTGAACAGTTTGAAAGTGCAACTCAGTCCAGAAATTGTACAAACTTTGGATGACATCAGTCGCCCCGAACATGTACATGGTACACGTTACATCGCGGCATCCATGAAAGATTTGAATAATTAACGCGAGTGCTTTCAGCCGCTTCAAATAGACCTGCTAGGTTTTTAAAATCTAGCAGGTCTTTGTTTTTGCAAATGTATCTCGTTAAATAAAAAATAAGCCAACAAAACTGAAACTAATGTTAACAAGCAACGGCTAAAAATCTTTGTGCTTTAAGGGTATCATTAGCTAATGCTTACCCAAATATAACATCAAAATATCCAAGCAATTTGCTGATAGCATAAAACAGGAAATAAATTCATGACATGCGATTTTTTTAGTTTAGCCGCCGCTGGTGTACAAAAATTACAACCTTATCAACCCGGTAAACCCATTGAAGAATTAGAACGAGAATATGGCGTAAAAAATGCCATCAAATTAGCATCCAATGAAAATCCACTCGGCGCAAATCCTAAAGTAGTTGCTGCTATTCAACAAAGTTTAACTGAATTAACACGTTATCCTGATGGCAATGGATTTATGTTAAAACAAGCCATTGCGCAAAAATTCAATTTTAAGCTTGACCAAATTACTTTAGGCAATGGCTCAAATGATGTATTAGAACTCATTGCCCGCGCTTTCGTGTCGCCGCAAGATTCTGTGATTTTTTCACAACATGCGTTTGCTGTGTATCCTATTGTTACACAAGCGATTGGTGCGACAGCAATTGTGACTCCTGCAAAAAATTGGGGTTACGATTTGCAAGCCATTCAAGCCGCGATTCAAGCCAATACCAAAGTTATTTTTATTGCTAATCCCAACAACCCAACAGGCACATGGGTTGCAAAAGATGAATTAAATCAATTTTTAGCAGCCGTTCCGCGCCATGTAGTGGTTGTATTAGATGAAGCGTATTTAGAATATGTGAATGATGCGAATTTCCCGAATGGTTTTGAATTCTTAGCGAATTATCCTAATTTAATTGTCTGTCGCACTTTTTCAAAAATTTATGGTTTAGCCGCGTTGCGCGTCGGTTATGCAGTGGCAAATGCTGCAATTACCAATTTACTCAATCGGGTACGTCAGCCTTTTAATGTGAATACCCCTGCATTGGTCGCGGCGACAACAGCTTTAGCGGATGAAGCTTACGTTCATCAAGCAGCGGCGTTAAATGCAGAAGGCATGGCGTATCTTACTGAAGCGTTTAAAAAATTAAATTTAGACTTTATCCCGTCTGTTGCTAATTTCATAACCGTTTCAATGGGACAAACTGCTGCACCGATTTATGAAGGTTTATTGCGACACGGCGTGATTGTGCGCCCCATTGCCAACTATGGAATGCCTGAGCATTTACGCATTACCATCGGTAAAAAAGAAGAAAATGAACGCTTTATTGATGCGCTAAAACAAGTTTTAGCACGTTAATTTCACTCAAAAAATGGATTGTTAAATATGATGGGCTGGCATTTATCGCCGTTAAATCGTCGTCGTTTTCAAAACTTTAAAGCAAATCGGCGCGGTTGGTGGTCATTGTGGATATTTCTCAGTTTATTTGCTATCAGTTTAGGGGCTGAACTCATTGCCAATGATAAACCAATAGTTATTCATTATAAAAATCAATGGTTTTTCCCTGTTTTGTTTGAATATACCGAACAAACTTTCGGCGGCGATTTGCCCCTGCCTGCCAATTATCGCGACCCGTATTTAGTTGAATTAATTAAAAAAGAAGGTTGGTTAATTAACCCAATTATTCCTTATAGTTACAACACTATCAATTATAATCTTCCTGTGCCCGCGCCTGCGCCGCCCTCCGCAGAAAATTGGCTAGGAACAGATGACCAAGCCCGCGATGTGCTCGCCCGCACTTTGTACGGTTTCCGCATTTCAATTTTATTCGGTTTATGGCTGACGGTATTAAGTTCTATCATCGGCATTCTTGCGGGCGCGGTACAAGGCTATTTAGGCGGCTGGGTTGACTTGTTATTTCAACGCTTTATTGAAATTTGGTCAGGTTTGCCCGTTTTATATTTGCTGATTATTTTAGCCAGTATTGTCGAGCCTAATTTCTGGTGGTTACTGGGAATTATGTTGTTATTCAGTTGGATGTCGTTGGTCGGCGTGGTGCGGGCGGAATTTTTGCGGGCGCGCAATTTTGATTATGTTCGCGCCGCTCGGGCTTTGGGCGTTACACGCACAACGATTATGTTTAGGCATTTATTGCCCAATGCGATGGTCGCAACGCTGACTTTTTTACCGTTTATTTTAAACGGCTCAATTACCACGCTGACTTCTTTAGATTTTTTAGGCTTTGGTTTACCGCCCGGTTCGCCTTCGCTCGGTGAATTGCTCGCCCAAGGCAAAGCCAATTTGCAAGCCCCTTGGCTGGGCGTGACGGCGTTTGTTGTGTTAGCCGTGATGTTGAGTTTATTGATTTTTATCGGTGAAGCGGTGCGCGATGCTTTTGACCCGCGCAAATTAATGGCAAGTTTAAATCAAGCCAGTTCCGCCGCCCCGATTGAAAAAAGTGTTACCGTTAACGAAGAACCAATTAATACGGATGCACTGTTGCAAGTTCGCAATTTATCAACCCAATTTCACCATGGTGATAATGTTCATCTTGTGTTGAAACAAGTGAATTTTCACTTTAAACGCGGCGAAATTGTCGCGATTGTCGGTGAAAGTGGTTCAGGAAAATCGGTGACAGCTTTGTCGATTTTGCGGTTGCTAAACAATATTAGTCATCCCCAAGGCAGCATTCGCTTTAATCAACAAGAATTATTGAACGCCACTCCTGCCCAGTTGCGAGCGATTCGCGGTAATCGAATTAGTATGGTGTTTCAAGAGCCGATGACCTCGTTAAATCCGCTCCATACAGTTGAACAGCAAATTGGAGAAACTTTATTTTTACACAAAGGTTTAACTGCAAATGCTGCCCGTCAACGGATTATCGAATTACTCAATTTAGTGGGCATTCAAAACCCTGAGCAACGTTTAAACAGTTATCCACATCAATTATCAGGTGGACAGCGGCAACGGGTCATGATTGCGATGGCATTGGCAAATGAGCCTGATATTTTGATTGCTGATGAACCGACAACCGCGTTAGATGTCACGATTCAAGCACAAATTTTAAAACTTCTCAAAAGCTTACAGCAACGTTTACAAATGACGTTGATATTAATCACGCATGATTTGGGCATTGTGCGCCATTTTGCGGAACGGGTTTATGTGATGCAAAATGGGCAAGTGGTTGAAAGTGGAGAAGTAACGCAATTTTTCCAGCAACCACAACATCCTTATTCTATTCAATTATTAAATTCTAAGCCGAGCGGCACTGCGCCCACTTTTGCAGCAGATGCGCCGATAGTGTTAGAAGCGCGTGAAGTGAAAGTTTGGTTTCCGATTAAACGCGGTCTGTTAAAACGGACAGTAGGTTATGTAAAGGCAGTGGATGATGTGTCTTTGCAAATCAAAGCAGGGCAAACGATTGGAATTGTAGGCGAAAGTGGTTCAGGCAAAACGACTTTAGCATTAGCGTTGTTGCGCTTGTTGCAAAGTCAAGGTGAAATTTATTTTCATCCCGCCGCGAATAATTGGAGTTTAATTAAAACTGTCCAAGCGTTGCATCAATTGCCGCAGGTGCGTTTACGGCATTTACGCCGTGAATTGCAAATTGTGTTTCAAGACCCGTTTAGTAGTTTAAGTCCGCGTTTATCGGTTGGACAAATTATTGAAGAGGGGTTACAAGTGCATCGCATTGGTGAGAACGCACAAGCGCGTGAGCAATTAGTCATTCAAGCTTTGCAAGAAGTAGGTTTAGACCCTGAAACTCGCCACCGTTATCCGCATGAATTTTCAGGCGGTCAGCGTCAACGGATTGCGATTGCTCGCGCCATTGTTTTAAAACCCCGTTTGATTGTGTTAGATGAACCCACATCAGCCCTTGACCGCTCAGTACAAGCTCAAGTGATTCATTTATTGCGAGATTTACAGCAGCGTTATCAATTAGCGTATTTATTTATCAGCCACGATTTAGCGGTTGTTAAAGCATTGAGTCATCAAGTTATCGTGATGAAAGAGGGTAAAGTCGTAGAACAAGGGGAAACTGAGCAGATTTTCCAACATCCACAACAAGATTATACTAAGATGTTGATTGCAGCGGCGTTTGAGTTGTAA
>CAZKST010000143.1:0-3601 GCA_964555395.1 uncultured Thiotrichaceae bacterium
AAAAGGATGACGATATAACTTCTCAGTGAGAGAAGAGAGTTCACGCATTTCAATAATGGCAGAGATACCAAGAATTAAATTGAAAAAAATCAGCAAAAGAAAAGCAATGAGTAGCCGATATTTTACTTTCAAATAGCCTAACATGTGGTTTCCTTATTCAGCATAAGATAAGACAAAGAGAAAAATTGGAGTTTTTTTGTTAAAAAAAGATTGAAGTATCAATTTAGTTAAAATACGTTAAAATTTAGTTAAGGTAAACTTTGAAATTATATTCTATTTTTGTCTTAATTTACCTAAAATCCAAAGGAGCAAAAAGATGAGTAATTATAATATTGAATCTATTCGTAATATTGCATTAGTAGGTGCAGCTTATGCAGGCAAAACTTCATTAATTGAATCGCTATTGCATCGAGCAGGCATTATTAACGTACAAGGCTCTTTAGAACGGGGCGATACGGTGACCGATTTTGAGCCTTTAGCAAAACAACACCAGCATTCTCTCTCTTCTGCAATTGCCTGTTTTTCCTCTCAACAAACTTATTTTAATTTAATTGATACTGCGGGTGCGCCTGATTTATTAGGTCATGCTTTAAGTATTTTACCCGCGGTTGAAAGCGTAGGCGTTGTAATTAATGCAACGGCGGGCTTAGAAATGGTTACACGTCGTCTTTTAGAACGTGTAAAAAAGCAAAAATTTTGCCGCTTTATCGTGATTAATAAAATTGACACTGTTTCCTCCGCGACATTAGCAACTTTAGTAGAAGAAATTCAGCAAAGTTTTGGTAAAGAATATTTAGCCATTAATTTACCTGCAAATAACGGTAGTCGTGTTGTTGATTGTTTTTTTAATCCTGAAGGGGAAGCAGATTTTTCTTCTGTTGCACAAGCGCACTCAGCGATTATTGACCAAGTTGTTGAAGTAGATGAAGAGTTAATGGCAATTTATTTAGAACAAGGTCAAGAACTTGCACCCGAACAATTACACAACCCTTTTGAAAAAGCGTTGCGTGAAGGGCATTTAGTCCCCATTTGTTTTACTTCGGCAAAAACTGGAGCAGGCATTGCTGAATTATTAAATTTAATGGTTAAACTTTTTCCCAATCCTTTAGAGGGCAATCCGCGCCCCTTTTTGAAAGGAGAAGGGACGGCAGCGGAAGCCTTTACCATTACCCCCGACTTGCAAAAGCATGTTGTTGCACATGTTTTTAAATTAACTGCCGACCCCTATTTAGGAAAATTGGGCTATTTCCGCTTGCATCAAGGGGTTATTCGCAAAGATTCGTTGTTATTTATTGGTGATGGACGCAAGGCTTTTAAAGTTGGGCATTTATTTAAATTATTGGGTAAACAACAGATTGAAGTTGAACAAGTGATTGCGGGCGATATTGCCGCCATTGCTAAAGTGGACGGCTTACATTTTGATGCCGTGCTGCATGATTCACACGATGAAGATTTTTGGCACATTCAACCGCAATCTTTCCCAAAACCGATGTATGGATTAGCGATTACGCCCAAACGGCAAGGAGATGAGCAAAAAGTCGGGACGGTATTGCAAAAATTGGTAGAAGAAGACCCCTGTTTGCAATTGGAACATCACGCTAGTTTAAATGAAACGGTGGTGCGTGGTTTGGGCGAATTGCATTTGCGCTTGTTATTGGAACGGATGCAAACGCAGTTTAACGTGGAAGTGAATACCCACACGCCTAAAATTCCGTATCGTGAAACGATTGCGGTGGCGGCGGAAGGGCATCATCGCCACAAGAAACAAACGGGCGGCGCGGGGCAATTTGGCGAGGTGTTTTTGCGCGTCGCGCCATTAGCACGGGGTGAAGGTTTTCAATTTGTTGATGAAATTAAAGGCGGCGCGATTCCAGCGCAATTTTTACCCGCGATTGAAAAAGGGATTCAGCAAGTTTTAGAGTCGGGTGCGATTGCGGGTTTTCCCTTGCAAGATTTGCAAGTGGCGGTGTATGACGGCAAATTTCATGCGGTAGATTCTAAAGAAATTGCTTTTGTGAGTGCGGGTAAAAAAGCGTTTATAGAAGCGGTTAAAAAGGCAAAACCGACGGTATTAGAGCCGATTGTGCAATTAGAGGTGACTGTGCCAGCGGATAATGTGGGGACAATTAGCGGCGATTTAGCGACCAAACGCGGGCGGATTATGGGGACAGATGTGCGCGGCGCGATGATGGTGATTAAGGCAGAAGTGCCGTTAAGCGAATTGACACAGTATACTAATGAGTTGAAATCAGTCACGGCGGGACAGGGGTATTATACGATGGAGTTTAGCCATTACGAAGCAGTGCCAAATAGTGTGCAACAGCAGTTAGCGGCGGCGTATAAACCTGTGGAGGGGGAGGAGTAGGGGTTTAAGAGATTTTTGTCTGAACCTTAATTTGCGTAATTAACATAATTTCCTTAATTTTTTAATGGTTTAATTATGTGAATTATGCAAATTGTGAAAATTAAGGTTCGGACAATAGTTTTAGAAGTTACGCCGTTGAACAAAAAAACCGTTGTTAGCGGTTCGGCTTTCTATTCCCACGTCTTTGTTTTTAACTGTTCAGCTACCATTTTAATGTCGTCAGGAACTTTTCCTAATACACTTTCAAGATTAAGATATCTTAGGCTACGAATTCCACCAGGACTTGCCTTTTTAAAGTCTGTGTCCGTGAGATTGGATAGTAAAAAGAATCTGAAGTTTGTTTTAATAAAGCCCCAACCTGTGTCAACAGATTCCTTTATCGCTTCAATTAGTCTTTGTTCTTGTTCTTTTGATACAGGATGTGTTGAGTTTTTGATTTTTAAACCAGTTTCCTCGTTCCAATCTGCTTCTATCATATTTTCAACAAGCCCGATGTGTCTAACGGATTTCCATGTATAAATACCTAAATATTTAAAGTCCCTGTAACTACTACGAACTGGGTCGAAGTAAAATTGGTACTTTACATTTAGGTTGTAAGAGTGTCTGCAAGACACTGCTCTTAATACGTTATGGTCTCTTGGCATAAGTCCCATATCTAAACAATAACTCTCAAAATGTTCATTGAGTCGTTGTAAGTAATGTTCGTATTGATAGTTGTTTGCCAGTTCTTTTAGCTGGTCAACAAGGTCTTGGTAAGTTATTGAGTGAAAGTTTACTTTCCCAAGTTCTTTGTTTTCAGCAAGTGTCGTCTCAATTTTTTCAATTTCACTCTCTGTGTATCTTTTCGAACTGAGGTGAATTAGTAATTTATATTCATTCGGGTCAAAACTTTGTGAATACTTCACGAGCTTGTTTATCCATTCCAGTCCGTCAAGTTTTGTTTCTATAATGATTTTTGATGCTTTGATTTGAATATGTCCATCTATTATCCCGTTCCCACAATTTCCAATTTGCTGTCTGAAAGTTGGAACTACTTCGTATTGGTCAGAGTCTTCTGTTAAACCCTTTATATATTCTTCGTAATACTTTGGGTTTATCTCATACAAATTTGAAAGCATCAACAACACGTTATTTGTCACTGTGTTCTCAGCTTGTGAATACTGTTGAAATTGGTTTAATACTGCCATATTTGTCACCGTGTTTTCAGTTTGTGAATGATGTTAAAATTGGTTTAAT
>CAZKST010000143.1:3701-8144 GCA_964555395.1 uncultured Thiotrichaceae bacterium
CTTTGTGAGTGCAATACAAGCAATAATAATTTCATTTTTGACCGCTAATAAAATAACTGCGTCATTTTGATTTAAAATATTTGAAACTTCTGCGTAATTGGTTCTTTTAGGTTCAATAGAGAGATAGGATTGATTGACAATTGAAATAATTGTTTCAATATCATTGAAAGTCGCAAAACGAAAAGAAAGTGTGTCTATTGTCATAAATAAATTCGCTAAACCTATAAAATTTTAAAACCCATTCTACCAAACCTGCTAGGTTTTAGAAACCTAGCAGGTTTTTTAATTTACCGCTTCCCCTTCTTCCCGCCTAATTTACTTCCCCCCGCCGCTTTCACTGTTCGCACAGTTGGATTAACAAACGGCTTTGTTGTAAATGTCCGCACGGGTTTATCGCTACTCATCACTTTACCCGCAATTTTCGCTTGTGAACCCGTCCCCAGTGGCTGATAACTGGGAATTAAATGCTTTTTACCGTTGCCGATTAAATCCGCTCGCCCCATTCTGCGCAGTGCGTCGCGTAATAATTCCCAGTTGTTTGGGTCGTGGTAGCGTAAAAAAGCTTTGTGCAAACGGCGTTGATTTAAACCGCGTGCGCTTAAAATCGGTTCGCCGTTGCGTTTAACCGCTTTCAACGGATTGCGCTCGCTGTGATACATTGCCGTCGCTAATGCCATCGGCGATGGTAAAAAAGCTTGCACTTGGTCAGCACGGTAGCCGTTTTGTTTTAACCATAAGGCTAAATTCAACATATCCTCATCGGTCGTGCCGGGGTGGGCGGCGATGAAATAGGGGATTAAATATTGCTCTTTGCCCGCTTCTTGTGAAAATTTATCAAACAGTTGTTTAAAACGGTGATAAGTGCTAATGCCGGGTTTCATCATGAAACTGAGCGGACCCGTTTCGGTATGCTCGGGCGCGATTTTTAAATAGCCGCCGACGTGATGCGTTACCAATTCTTTAACGTATTCAGGCGATTCTACGGCTAAATCATACCGTAAACCCGAGGCGATAAAAATTCGTTTGATGCCGGGTAAGGCGCGGGCGCGGCGGTATAATTTTATCAACGGTGCATGATTGGTATTTAAATTTTTACAAATGCCGGGGAACACGCAGGATAAACGCCGACAGGCTGATTCAATCGTCGGGTCTTTGCAATGCAAGCGGTACATATTCGCGGTGGGTCCGCCTAAATCGGAAATAATGCCGGTAAATTGCGGCACAGTGTCGCGAATGGTTTCAATTTCACGCACAATTGAATCTTCGGAGCGGTTTTGAATAATTCGCCCTTCGTGTTCGGTGATTGAGCAGAAACTACAACCGCCAAAACAGCCGCGCATGATGGTAATCGAGAAGCGAATCATCTCGTAAGCGGGAATATTTTGCTCGGCATAACGCGGATGGGGGCGGCGTTGATAGGGCAATTCGTACACTTTATCCATTTCTGGCGTGGTGAGCGGAATCGGGGGCGGATTCAGCCAAATTTCGCGGTCGCCATGCCGTTGCACCAAAGCGCGGGCGTTGTGCGGATTGGATTCTAAATGCAGCAAGCGTGAAGTATGGGCGTAAAGCACGGGGTCATCGCGCACTTGCTCGTAACTGGGCAGGCGGACATACGTTTTACTGCGTTCATGTTTAACGGTTTGGCGCGTCATGAAGCGTACGGGATGAATTGTTGCGGTCGGTTCTTGCACTTCAGGCGGCGCAATCGGTGTATTGGGCGTGTATTCTTCGTAAGGATTGGGATGCGGGTCAATCTGTTTAGGTTCGTCTAAAGTGGTAGAATCCACTTCTAACCAGCCCGCTAATTCAGGATTATCGCGGGTTTTGCGGATGAATGCCGTGCCGCGCAAATCGGTGATGCTCTCAATTTTTTCCCCGCGTGCTAATCGGTGCGTTACTTCGACAATAGCGCGTTCAGCGTTGCCAAAAATCAGCATATCGGCTTTTGCGTCGATAAGTAAGGAGCGGCGAATTTTATCTGACCAGTAATCATAATGGGCGATGCGGCGTAAACTTGCTTCAATGCCGCCGAGAATAATCGGCACGTCTTTATAAGCTTCGCGACAGCGTTGTGAATAAACCAATGTGCAACGGTCGGGGCGTTTATCGGCTTCGCCATTGGGGGTATAAGCATCATCGCTGCGTCTTTTGCGGTCGGACGTGTAGCGATTGACCATTGAGTCCATATTGCCGCCCGTCACGCCGAAGTATAAATTTGGGCAACCGAGCTGCATAAAATCTTCGGTATCATTCCATGCGGGCTGAGTAATAATTCCCACTCTAAAGCCTTGAGATTCCAGCAATCGCCCAATTAACGCCATGCCAAAACTGGGATGGTCAACATAAGCATCGCCTGTGACAATAATCACGTCGCAACTGTCCCAGCCGAGCGCGTCCATTTCAGCGCGGGAAGTGGGTAAAAATGGCGCAACGCCAAAACGTTTTGCCCAGTAAGGACGGTGAGAGAATAAATTTTGGATTTCAGTCGTGGGCTTCATGTGGATTGTCAAAGGTTAAAATGGTTGTTAATTATCCGAATTGTCATTCAGACAGAAATTCTTTAATTATTTCTGAATTTGATAAAACTATCTACATATTATAATTGGATATTTCGTTTAGTGTTTTTTGTGGATAATCCTGTCCGTTTTTTACTTAGCTACTTACTTATGTCACTTTCTATTAAAGCTACTCATAAAATTATCGTTGAATATTATCGTGAAATGCAAAAAGCGCGGGAAACTAAGCAGTTGCATGAAGGCGCAGTTGCGCCGCATTTTGCCAATGTGTTGCGTCATTGTTTGGGGCAATTGCCGCAGTTAACGCTTGTTGAGCAGTATGCAATTAAACGCGATGGGCGCAAACCCTTGCGGGCAGATGGCGCGCTGGTGGATAAGCAAACGGGGGTGTTGCTTTATGGTATTTGGGAGGCGAAGGATTCTAAAGATAAACTGGAAAAAGAAGTTAAAAATAAGTTTAAAGAAGGTTATCCCGCCGATAATATTTTGTTTCAAAGTCCTGAGCAAGTGATTTTATATCAGCATGGTAATGAGGTTTTTAATGCGTCCATTGCAGAAAATCCTGATGCGTTAATTAGTTGTTTAGCGTTGTTTTTGAGTTATAAACCGCCTGTATATGGGCAGTGGGAAGAGGCTGTTATTGCATTTAAAGAGAAAGTCGGAGAGTTGGGACAGGCTTTAGTGCAAATTATTGAGCGTGAATTGAAAAATAATAGGGAGTTTAAAACTTCTTTTGAGCAGTTTAGTGCGTTGTGTCAAACGGCAATTAATCCGAATTTGGCTCAGTCGGCGGTGATTGAAATGTTAGTGCAGCATTTATTAACCGAGCGATTATTTAGAACAATTTTTAATAATCCTGATTTTATTAATAAGAATGTGATTGCTAAAGAAATTGAAAAAGTAATTAGTGCTTTAACGTCTCATGCGTTTAGTCGTTCTGAGTTTTTGCGGAATTTAGACCGTTTTTATGTGGCGATTGAAGAGACAGCCAGCACGATTCATTCTTATAGTCGTAAGCAGGATTTTTTGAATGCAGTGTATGAGAATTTTTTTCAGGGCTTTGCTATTAAAGTCGCTGATACGCATGGGATTGTTTATACACCGCAGCCGATTGTTGATTTTATGGTGAAGTCGGTGCAAGAAATTTTACGATGTGAGTTTAAGCTGGATTTAGCCAGCAAAGGTGTGCATGTGCTTGACCCATTTACGGGGACGGGTAATTTTATTTTGCGGATAATGCAGGAAATTAGAGCAGATACTAATGATTTAGATGTGCAAGAAAAGTTTAAATATAAGTATGAAAATGAGTTACATTGTAATGAAATCATGTTGTTGCCATATTATATTGCAAGCATGAATATTGAACATGCTTATTATGAATACATGAAACGTTACCGTCAGTTTAAAGGGATTTGTTTGGTGGATACGTTTGAGTTGGCTGAGCCTAAACAGAGTAATTTTAATTTTTTTGTGCCTGAAAATACTGAGCGGGTGAATGCGCAGAAAGCTGCGCCGATTTTTGTGATTATTGGTAATCCGCCGTATAACGTTGGGCAGCAGAATGAAAACGATAATAATAAAAATCGTAAGTATCCGTATCTTGATGGTGTGATTGAGCAAAGTTATGCAAAAGCTTCTAAAGCGACTAATAAAAATTCTTTGTCGGATGCGTATGTAAAAGCGTTTGCATGGGCGACGGAGCGATTGCAAAAGCAAGATAAGGGCATTGTGGCTTTTGTGACGAATAACGGCTTTTTAGAAGGAATTGCGGCGGATGGGATGCGAGCGCATTTGGAATCGGTATTTGATAAAATCTATGTGTTCGATTTGGGGGGAAATTCTCGCAAAACCGACGATGATTTAGGCAATGTGTTTGGAATTCGGGTTGGGGTTTCGATTACTATTTTGGTGAAAACGGGGAAAA
>CAZKST010000144.1:0-8048 GCA_964555395.1 uncultured Thiotrichaceae bacterium
TTTTTTCATTAAGTTAATCAAGAAAATTAAGTGAATTAGGGTTCAGACAGTTTTGTGGTGTTTTTTGGTGGAATACGCTTTGCTATTCCACCCTACTTGTCTTTAAATCACAGTATCAAGAATGTGTACCCAACTCAGGCACAAGCAACAGTTTATTTTCAATCGCTTCACGGTCGCTGACGGTGGCGAGTGAGAGGCAATTAACCAGTAGTAAATGGGCAGCTAGATACTGTTCTAACTTTTGTTTTTGTTCGTATGAAAACTCCCAATCATGTCCAATATTACGCGATTGTTGCGCTAACACTTTTAATCTTTGTTTAAGTATTTGCCATTCTTCACTGGGAGCAGAAACATCAGGAATTTCTTTTTTGGCAATCGTGGTCAGTTGTTCTGCTATTTCAGTTAAGTGTAGCCGTTTTACCATTCCAATAGTTTCATGAATGAGTTGGAAAAAATTCGAATGTTCTTGTTTTGCTATGCCTCTTATAACAAAATGATTTACAGATAAATATATGATTATTAATAAATAATCTAAAATAAGCGGGCTTTTTGATTTGCGGGCGAGCGTAATAGCAAGGTCGATGACGATGTCAAAGTCGATGGCGAGGTCGAGAATGTAAGCAAGGACGCGGTCACGGTCGATGGCGAGAGTGCGGGCAAGGGCGAGGGCGTGGGCGAGGGCAAGGGCGTGGGCAAGAAAATAATAAAAACTTCTCACCGCTGCTGGTTTATATTCTGTTTCAACTGATTGAGCTTTTTGATTGACCCATTGTGCAAATTGTAGCAATTCAGGCTCATCTGCAATTAAATTATCAATTTGCTTTTGCATTGCCGTAAAAAATCTATCGGCGTTATCTAATAAACTCGCAGTTAATAAAAATACTTCGCGCCAGCGGTCTTCATGGACATGTAATGCTAAATTTTCAAGTGTGCCATAAGCTTGATTTTCAAAGAGATAACGTGCTGTAAAATATTCCTGAAAAGATAAATGCGCAAAAGAATAAATATCTTTTGCCCGCTCGACAAAAATACCATGTTGGGCTGCAATCGCTTCTAAAACGCTTTCGCCATCAATTTCTTGCTCTTTGCTATTGGGCAATTGTTTTAAAAAAGCGGCGATTTTCTCGGCTAATGGTTTTTTCTCAAAAAAATATTTGTTATTTTGAAAAGCCTCCGCCGCAATCCGTGAAAACAACTGCAGTTTATGCCGTTTAGACAAACCTTGATAAATCCCATCACGCTTAATATTGCGATATTTGCTATCCCAAGTTTCTACTAGAGCCTCGATAGCTTCTTCATAAATATCGGCGCGCCGCTCAGGAAATTCCATTTTGCGGGCATAAGTTAAACATAATAAAGTCAATAAAATAGGTACACTTGCCAATTCTCGTAAACCGCGATGCTGTCCATGCGCAAAATCCGTTAAAAAACGTTCTCCGCGTTCAGCATCTTTATTAAACCATTTTTTAACAAAGCTGCTTATCTGTTCTTCTGTAAAATCAGCGACTTCTAAATAAGTGAATTGCTCTTGCAGGGAATAATCAGCAGCAGCAACGCGACAGGTTAATAACACAGTACAATTGCGATGTTCGCAGCAAAAATCACTTAATGCGTGTAACATTTTCGCCCGCTCATCATCGGCTTGATTAACTTCGTCTAATCCATCAAATAATAATAATGCTTTGCCTTCTTTTAATAAATGCTCAATAAATGGTTGTGCATCGGGGAAATTACAGATTTTAAATTGCTCAACTAAATACGGCATTAAATCATAGCTTTTCTTTTCACTATTGCGTACAACATTTGCCCAGCGATGCAAAGAAACAAAGAAAGGAACTTTATCTATTTGTCCTTTAATTGCTTGCAAAGTAATATATTTTAAAAAAGTTGTTTTTCCCGCGCCCGGTTTACCTAAAATAAACCAACGTTTATATTTATCTTGTTTAATTAATTCAAAGCCATTTTGTCGTTTACAGTGTCCCAGTTTCTCAGGCTCTTTTTCTAAGTCTGCAATGTCAAATCGCTGAAAAGCAGATACTTTATCTAAAATAAAAACGTCAGTAAAAATGCCTTCTAATTCCACACTTTCATGTGAGCCTAATAAGCGCACTTTGCCATAATCTTCAAATAAAGCTTTACGATATTGTTCTGCGGCTGTATTCCAATTAAAAGCAGTCCATTTATCTTTTGCTTTCTCTCCCATTTTCTCAAAAATAGCTTTACCGTAATTTTCCCAAACCCACGCACCCGCCGCGCCTGCTAATAGTTCTAATGGCATGTTAAGCAACTCCCGTATTTAAATAAGGAAAAATTAAAATAGATAATGTAATAAGAAAGGAAAAAGATAAGAAAAAACTGAGGAAAATCTTGCAAGTGTTTATGTATTGTTGTGCAGAAAATGGGAAGTATTCAATTTTATAAAAATAAGAATTTGAACACTTCCATTATGTAGGGTGGAATACACTTTGCTATTCCTCCCTACAATATACGCGCTAGCAGTTTGGGAAACTCACAGGCGATTAGTGCAAACCAGAAATATAAGCAGCAACGGCTTTCATTTCATCTTTATCTAATTTTGCTGCAATTTGTTTCATCATCAATTTATTACCCGCTGCTGCATCGGCTGCCCGTGCGCCGCTCTTGTAATCTTGCAATTGTTTTTCAATATATGCAGCGTGTTGTCCGCCTACTTTTGGATATTCAGAAGCAGGGTTGCCGTTGCCTTGTGGAGAATGGCAAGCGGTGCAAGCAGGTACGCCTTTTTCTGCAATCCCAGTCCGATAAATTACTTCCCCTTGTGGTACTAAAGACTCATCTGCTTTGCCCGTTTTGATTGCTTGACCTGAATAATATGCCGCCAAATCTAACATGTCTTGCTCACTTAAAGGAGCAGCCATGGGCGACATAGAGGGGTTTTTCCGTGCGCCTGATTTAAAATCTTTCAATTGGCTTACAATATAAGAAGCATGTTGTCCTGCAATTTTTGGAAAATCTGGCACTGCGCTATTACCATCAGCATTATGACAAGCGGTACAAGTTGCGATTTTAGTTTTTCCTGCTGCTGCGTCGCCAACAGGTTTTGCGGCGGGCGTGTGCGCATCAGAAGCAAAGGTTAAATTGCTAGCAAATAAAGCACAAATTGCAAAAGTTAATTTTTTCATTTAATTATTCCGTTTTTAGGTGTTCAGAGATAACTATTGTTAAGCTTTTTAAGGTCATGACCTAGACGCGCTAAAGTTTAACGCTTATTGCGAGTAACAGCAAATTATCAAGCCTGTAAATTAAAAAAATGCGTCGGTTTTTTGAGCGGTTTAAAGTGCTTAAAACAGTCAACTTTTAACATGTTTTAGATAGTCTTAGAACTCACATAGATTAAAACCCACATGAAAAATATGCGTTTAATGAGTGATAACCCTGTGCAAACTATACCTATGTTGTGTTTAGCGTCCAATTCGCCGCGCCGTCGGCAATTATTGGCGCAAATTGGTGTGCAAGTCAGTGTGTTAAGTTTGGAAATTGATGAAACACCTGAATTAAATGAATCGCCGCAGGCTTATGTGCAACGTTTGGCAGTAGCCAAAGCACAAGCAGGTTGGCAGCAACAAGTAACACAAGCCACCGCGCCCTTGTTACCTGTTTTAGGCGCGGATACTTCTGTGATTTTGCACGATAAAATTTTAGGTAAACCGCAATCTGCTCAAGAAGCTTTTGCAATGTTGTCCGCCTTAAGTGGGCAAACGCATCAGGTGATGACTGCCGTTGCATTGGTGAATGCGCAACAGCAAGCGGTTGCAACCAGTATTAGCGCGGTAACTTTTAGGGAATTAGCGGCGGCAGAAATTGAGGCGTACATTGCCAGCGGTGAGCCAATGGATAAAGCAGGAAGTTATGCAATTCAAGGCATTGCCAGCATTTTTATTGCGCAATTGCAGGGCAGTTATTCAGGTGTAATGGGTTTGCCGTTATTTGAAACTGCAAAATTATTGCAGCAGTTCAATATTGTTGTTTTGTAGGGTGAAATAGCAAAGCGTATTCTACCAAGAAATACCGCAAAATTTCTCTTGTTATCTCGCTCCTGTGCAGGAACGAGATAATATTCGGATTAAATTTCAATTAATTATCAAGTGAAAATCATGTATTTAATCTTGCAACTGTGCAAAAAAACGAAACTTTTTTAAGATTAAATGATAAACTTACTCAAAATTTATAAATCAACTTTATTTCTCTTTTGCTTATCAGATTTTTTAGATGGATATTAAAACAGCTCTTAAATACCTCACGGAACGTCGCCATTTAAAGCCTGCTGAAATGACTGCGGTTATGCAAGCCGTGATGAGTGGTGAATGTACGCCTGCCCAAATTGCTGGTTTTCTCATTGCATTACGCATGAAGGGCGAAACGGTTGAAGAAATTACCGCCGCCGCGCAAGTTATGCGTTCATTAGCAACGCCCGTGAATATTCAAAGCCGCCGTCATTTAATTGATATTGTCGGCACGGGCGGCGATGGTCAGCATACTTTTAATATTTCTACCACCAGCACCTTTTTAGTCGCCGCGGCGGGCGGGCAAGTGGCAAAACACGGCAACCGCTCTGTCTCTAGTTCTTCAGGCAGTGCCGATGTGTTAGAAGCATTAGGGGTTAATTTACAGTTAAATGCCGCTCAAGTGCAACATTGTGTTGAGAAAATTGGCTTAGGGTTTATGTTTGCCCCCAATCATCACAACGCCATGAAACATGCCATTCAACCCCGCCGCGAAATGGGCGTGCGTACTTTGTTTAATTTATTGGGACCGCTGACCAATCCCGCAAATGCACCGTATATGTTGCTCGGCGTTTTTGGCAAAGAATGGATTGAGCCCGTTGCGCACGTTATGGCAAAACTGCAAGCAGAGCATGTGCTGGTTGTGCATTCTGAAGACGGTTTAGACGAAATAAGTATTGCTGCCCCGACGTATATTGCTGAATTAGTCAATGGTACAGTGCAATCTTTGACGATAACACCTGAAACGTTTGGTTTGCAGCGCGCTCCCTTGGAATTGATTCGAGTAAGCTCTGTGGCGGAAAGCGTTGCTTTCGTGAAAGGGGTGTTAGACAATCAGACCACAACCGCCGCGCAACAAGCTGCGCGAGATATTGTGCTATTAAATGCTGGCGCAGCCATTTACGCCGCCAATCTGGTAGATAGTTTAACCACTGGGGTTGAACTTGCTCAAGAAATGCTGAGTTCGGGCTTAGCCAAACAAAAATTGGCTGAGTTGGTCGCGCTTACGCAAACTTTCAAATAAAATGGCTGTGAATTATTCCAGCGTACTTGCATAACATTTTAGATATTCAATAGCATTAGGATGATATGTATGAATACCCCGCCTGACATTTTAAAAAAAATATTACAGCGTAAAACTGAAGAAGTGCAAAGTCGAAGTGCTAAAGTATCTTTAAAGCAACTGAGCCACCGCATTGCTGAAATGCCGCCGCCGCGGGGTTTTATTGCAGCAATTCAAGGTTGTCAACGCATTCAACAACCTGCAATTATTGCAGAAATTAAAAAAGCTTCGCCCAGTAAAGGAATTTTGCGCCCACAATTTTATCCTGTAGAAATTGCTGAAACTTATGCGTTTAACGGGGCGACCTGTTTATCTGTCTTGACTGATAAAGATTTTTTTCAGGGCTCAGAAGAATATTTAATTCAAGTCAGTGAATCTTGCGATTTACCGATTTTGCGTAAAGATTTTATTGTAGATGCTTATCAAGTATATGAATCACGCGCCATTGGGGCAGATTGTATTTTATTAATCGTCTCTGCTTTAGGCGATGTACAATTGCGAGATTTAGCGGATTTAGCCACGCATTTAGATTTAGATGTGCTGATAGAAGTCCATGATGAAGCGGAGTTAGAACGCGCCTTAGCCTTGAAATTACCGTTGATTGGAATCAATAACCGTAATTTGCGCACTTTTGAAGTGTCTATTGAAACCACTTTACGATTATTACCTTTAGTACCAGATAAACACTTGATTATTAGTGAAAGTGGAATTACCACAAAAGCCGACGTGCAAAAATTATCCAAAGCGGGTGTACATGGATTTCTAATTGGCGAAACTTTCATGAAAGCCGATGACCCAGGTGAGGCTTTAGCCGCATTGTTTAATTTTTGAGCGTCTTGTCATTTCTCATGACTAGAGCCATTTTCAATGCGTACAGTTACTCGTTTATTCAAACGCCATGCAATTCGTTTGCTTTTAAGTACAGCGATTTTAGTATTTTTTATTTTACATGTGATTGGACATGGTTCTCCGCTAGAACGGCAATTTATCAATGAATTAGAGCTGGATTTTTACGATTTACGGCTCAATTGGACAATGCCCAATACCCCAAATAATGAAATTGTCATTGTTGATATTGATGAAAAAAGCCTTGCCCAAATTGGGCGATGGCCTTGGAATCGTCAAATCATGGCAACGTTAGTTAACCGCTTGTTTGAGCAATATAACATTGACATTTTGGGGATGGATATTGTGTTTTCTGAGCCTGATAACAGCTCAGGATTACAAGTTTTAGAAAAACTTTCACAACAACAACTTAAGGGGAATGTGGAGTTTAAAAACGCCTTAGAAAAACTCCAGCCCCAACTCAATTTTGATGAAATTTTTGCCCAATCTTTAAAAGACCGCCGCGTCGTGTTGGGCTACACCTTCACCACCGACAGCGAAGGCGATTCTGCATTAGTCGCCGCCAATACGCTCCCAACGCCACTGTTTGATAGCAATTTTGTACAACAAAATAATTTACGCTATCAAGATGCCTCTGGTTTCGTCGCCAATTTACCGCAATTTCAAGCCAATGCCATTGCTACAGGACATTTTACTAACAACCCCGATACTGACGGGATTGTGCGCCGTATTCCGTTGTTGTATGGCTATCAGGGCGCGTTATACGAAGCTTTATCCCTTTCCATGGCGCGAGTTTTACTAGGTGCACCGACCGTAGATTTAGGCGTACAAACTTCAGACAGTGGTTATCACAACGTAGAATTTTTACAAATCGGCAATCACCGCATTCCCGTTGACCCCTATTTGCGGGCGTTAGTCCCCTTTCGCGGCAAACAACACAGTTTCCCCTATGTTTCTGCGGTAGATGTTTTAAATAACGCCGTAGATATTGCTGTTTTAAAAAATAAAATTGTACTGATTGGCACAAGTGCACAAGGTTTACTCGATTTACGCGCCACGCCCGTCGCGACCACTTACGCAGGGGTAGAAATTCACGCCAATTTAATTGCAGGGATTTTGCAACAAATTGTAATGGATAACCCCGCTTATATTGTGGGGGTAGAGCTTACTTTATTAATTCTCGTAGGCTTGATAATGATGAGCCTCATTCCTTTATTCAGTCCTCTATTTGCCACTGTGGGCACACTGGGCTTGTTAGCATTAATTGTCTGGTTCAATTTATATTTGTGGCAAACTTACTTTTTAGTTTTACCTTTAGCTTCAACAGTATTGCTCATTTTGGCGCAATTCTTATTCAACATGTCTTACGGTTATTTCCTAGAAACCAGTAACAAAATGAAATTAGCGGGATTATTCGGGCAATACATCCCGCGTGAACTGGTGAATGAAATGAGCCACAACTTAGACACTGAATTTTCTATGGAAGGCGAAAGCCGCGATATGACCGTCTTATTTTCAGACGTGCGCGGCTTTACCACCATTTCAGAAGGTTTAGACCCCCGCGCTTTATCTAAACTCATGAATGATTTTTTAACGCCCATGACGCAAATTATTCACGAACAACGCGGCACAATTGACAAATACATGGGCGATGCAATTATGGCATTTTGGGGCGCGCCATTACGCGACCCTCGCCACGCCTTACACGCGATTGAAGCCGCTTTAGCGATGGTGCACCGTTTAGAATCGCTACAAGATGAATTTAAAGCCAAAGGCTATCCCCCGATAAAAATCGGTGTAGGACTAAGCTCAGGGCTTATGAACGTAGGCAACATGGGCTCATCGTTCCGCATGGCGTACACCGTCATGGGCGATAC
>CAZKST010000145.1:0-7999 GCA_964555395.1 uncultured Thiotrichaceae bacterium
GGTTGATAAAAAAGAAAATCACACCAATGTAATTAGTAAGTAATTTAGAAAAAGAGGACATTCTACAGATTAAACGACCAATTTAATGACTTGAGTAGAGAGTTTTTTTTTCTCAATATTATCTACCTATTCTCACACCTCTTAATTTATCCTTTTTGCCATTTTTCACACTATATTGACTTTGACAAGTAGGACATTCTAGTATTCCTTGTTCTTTCTCTATTCTGCAAATAAACTGGCTTTTATTGTAATTTCCTTATGTGTTTAGTTTTTTTATATTACTTAAAACACCACAATTAACACCACTTATCTATATAATTTAAAAATCACTTGAGAAAAACGCTAGTATTGACGAGTTTGTAAAAAATAATAAGACACCAAAGACACTAACCACGCATTTTCGTGGAGATTATTATTATGTATATTTCTGCTTTATCTTTACAAGATTTACATGCACTTAGCATTAAACCAAATTTTAACTACGCAACGCCTTCCGCAATTATCAATCACGCTCCCATTAGTATTACTCAATTAAGTGCAGCAGATACAAACAAATTAAAACAACTGTATCACTTATTGCAAACGATTTATCAATTTTTAAAACCACAAATGCAACACACGCAAGCGGCAGGATTTACCCTCCAATTTAAGGCTTTCCTAAAACAACAACATACTGAAGAAATTATGTCGCAATTCCATTCTTTCGGGATGGATTTAAAAAATCATGAAATTGATTTAGAAATGCGTAAAGCATTGCATGATATTCGGGGTGGAAGTTTAGTAGCTCTTTTCATGCACTTAGAACTTTTTTTGTTGGATGAAGCACATGCAGAAGAAGCAGTTCGGGTATTTATTTTAACCCGCGACCATTTGAAAATTATGCGTAATGCAGTTTTTGATATTGACCCTGTTGCATTACAACAAGACAGTTTGCCATTAGCACATGGCGTGCATTTAATTGAGGAAAAATGGAAAGATACATATTACCGTTTTTCAGGGCGCACAATTCAAGTTTTATTAGATTGTCATTTTAAAGGAGATGTTTCTGAATGTTGTATGGAGTTTTCTGCATTAGACCGCGTTATTTATAATTTGATTAATAATGCGGCAAAATTTGCGTTAGATGAAAAAGTCCATTTTTGTTTATTTCCTTTAGATGCACAAGAAAATACGCAAGTTCGCTTTGTGATTTACAACCAAATTAGCACAGAACATCAACAAACTTTAAAAAATAAATTTGGGCAAAATCTAGCACAACTGTTTCTCGGTGGCTTTACCACAGGCGGGCATGGGGTTGGAATGCGGATTTGTGCGGATTTTGTGGTACATGGTTATGGTTTAGAAAATGTACAACAAGCCATTGATGCGGGGTATTTAGGGATTAAATTAGTGCAAGACTTTTTTGTAGTGTGGTTTCATTGGGCAGCTAAACAACAAGTAGAATAATTAAAATAGGCATTTAAGTTTTTGATTAATTTAAAATTACTCAACAAAAATAATTATTAATCTAACACGATTTTTTGTCTGAACCCTCGTTTTCATAATTGATTTATTTTTCTCAATTTAAAAATAATTTTTCGAAAAATTGGGCTTCAGGTAAAAATAAACTGTGTACCCCTGCTTTTATTAAATTTATAAAATCTTTTGAATTTCAGCTATGTATTTTTACAGATAAGTTATACTGACTTATGCACAAGCGCGCTGTCAATTAATGAAAAATGCTAAAAATATATGTGTAATAATCAGTAGATAGCCTATTTAAGAAATTTATTGATTATTTACACATCACCCCTTTTTATTGGTTACAAATTCCCTCATTGTTAGATTTGCGACAAACGACTGTTTTCAGTTATGATGGAAATTGTCACAATACAATCACAAAATCACTTCATGCTTCATAAAAAGTGATAGTTTAGTGTTTTTATCAAGTTGAAATAATTTCCTTTCTTTGCTCTTCAACCGTTTATATGTTCCAGTGGTACGTTTATTGCCTATTTTCATTGAAAAATACCCTATTTACTCTATATAGTAGAAGTAAATCCATTTAAAACTGGGAGTCAAGCCATGAAAACTAAAAAACCTGATACCTTGATGGCTCAACAATACTACGAAATGTTGCAGTTGCGTTTGCAAAGCGTAGAAACTGACCCTACTTTCAACTCTAAACCTACAAAAGCCATTTGGAATGCGCCTTCAAGCGAAAACATTGGCGAGACTGAATTAATTCTTAAACGAATTATTCATTAGTTCTTAATTATTAACCGTATAGCTTTTTTTTAAATATATTTTTAGAAAAAGGCTATACAAAAACAAAGCCCGCCTTTTTTAACATTATCGTGTCCACGCTATTTATTGGCTTAATTTCAGGAACAAGCCTAGATGCAATTGATGTTGCATTGGTTGAGTTTCAAGAGAATGCCGCTTTATCATTTCAAGTACATGCGGTTTATGCGCATCCTTGGCAGGCAGATTTACGTCAACAATTATTAACTTTAACCCAGCAAGCAGCCGATAAAACACCATTGGCGCAATTGGCAAGCTTAGATTATCAAGTAGCTTTGCAATTTGCTGAAGCGGTTAACCTTTTTTTAGCACAACACCATTTACAAGCCCATCAAATCACTGCGCTTGGGCATGTAGGACAAACTTTATTTCATGCACCGCAACATATACCGCCCTATACATGGCAATTAGGTGATCCGTATGTGTTGGCAAAACAAACGCAAATTCCTGTCGTTGCCGAGTTTAGACGTAATGATGTGGCGAATGGTGGACAAGGTGCGCCCCTCGCCCCTGCTTTTCATGCTGCTGCTTGGCGGGATAAACAGGAAAAACGGGGCATTTTAAACATTGGTGGTATTTCAAACATTACTGTATTACCGCCTTTGACAAGTGATGAAAAATTATTGGGATTTGATGTCGGTGCGGGCAATGCGTTATTAGACGCATGGACGCAACAGCATTTACAACAAACTTATGATAAAAATGGAGAATGGGCGCGCACCGCACAAGCGTGTCCTGAATTATTAGCCTTGTTATTGCAGGATGAATATTTACAACGCCCACCACCTAAAAGCACGGGACGCGATTATTTTAATTTAACTTGGTTACAGGCTAAATTAGTCAATTTTTCAATGTTATCAGCGGCAGAAGTACAAGCAACTTTAGTGGAATTTACAGCGCAAAGCATTGTTAATGCTGTTAAAATATATCAATTAGAAAGTTTATTTGTTTGTGGTGGGGGAGCGCATCATCAAGGTTTAATGCAAATTTTGACAACAGAATTAGCTCCTTGTCGCGTATTAACGACTGATAAAGTTGGCGTGTCAGCGGACTGGGTAGAAGCAGTGACATTTGCATGGTTTGCGCATCAACGCTGGCAACAATTGCCGATTGATTTAAATCCTTTTACGGGAGCTCAGCGTACTTCATTAGTTGGAACGCTATTTTATCCATAGTTTTCCCGCTTAATTTATTCAGTTAATTCACTTTATTGGAATAGTCTATGTCTATGCAACCAGATTCTACACATGATATTCGGGTGGATGCCCGCACAATGTTTTTAGATGAGCAATCTAATCCCGATGAAGGTCGTTATGTTTTTGCTTATACGATTACTATCCGCAATGTGGGCTCTGTACCAGCTAAACTATTGACACGTCATTGGATTATTACTGATGCGAATGGTAAAGTACAAGAAGTGCATGGTGAAGGAGTGGTAGGCGAACAGCCCTATTTACGCCCAGGGGAAGGCTTTCAATATACCAGTGCAGCAATGATTGAAACGCCAGTTGGTAGTATGCACGGCAGTTATCAAATGATTGGGGATGATGGTTTGCAGTTTGATGCGGCGATTACGCCTTTTCGTTTAGCGCAACAAGCCACTTTGTTGCATTAAACAGATAATACGTTTTACAATGTAACCCATTTTTAGAGTTGCTTAGTTAAAAAAGATGTGCTGGACGCATCCTCAAAATAAAAGTTATAAAAAATTGCCATTAACAATGCAATTTGCGCTATTGTTTTTTGCAGATAGATTTTATTAAAATTACTGCTTTAATAATTTACGCAGTAGCAATAAATAGCATAAATATAGACTGATTTTGAATGTTTGATTGAGGAAACAACTTTTATCCCTACTAAATATTAATACTTGAAAACACTCGTAACTTTTTGCAAAGCCTAGGAAAAAATAACTTGAAAAGCTTGAATTTTTGTTATGTTTTGAGTGTTTTTTAGTAACATTTCTGTCTATAATAGCAAGAAGTTAATTTTAGTTGTTTTAAGATGCTTAGGAATAAAGCAGTTGTTTTATACAAATTTATTGCAACTGCACAATAACGACTTTTATTCGTTACCTAAAATGACACATTTACAAATATCCTCTAACTCTTTGTTCACACATTATTTTGTATCACGAGTAACTCTATGAAAATAACAGCAATTGGGGTTAATGCCGCATTTTCTACAGGCGAGTACGAAGACGTGATAGGCGTTAACGAAACTCGTGATATGATTATTGATTTTTTAAAATTATCAGAACACGGCAAAGTTAGCGAAGAACTCATTGACCAAAAAATTAAGCAACTGACAAAACGTCGCTATAACCCACGTTGGCAATCTAACTTTTTAATTGAGTTTGATATGCCGGGTAAACGGGGCAAAGGACATCCTTACCGTTTATTAGTAGATATTGGGGGTGATGCGCGCCACGCGTTGAAAGCGTTGGGTTTATCTTCTAGTGATATTGACGGTATTTATATTTCTCACCCGCACAATGACCACATCGGCGGCATGGAGTATGTAGGATTAACCACTTTATTTAATCCGTATTACACCGTTGAGAAAAAATTATGGTTAGGCAATCAATTTATTGCAGATAAATTATTTATTGAGCAATCTTTATGGCCTGATCCACCGCCTAATACTAAACCCGATTTGTTTATTCATAAAAAAGTATTAGAGCCTTTACGTCGCGCCGTCGGTCCCGGACTGGATACCGTGCAAGGTGTGCCAGATGTGCGGTTAGAAACCTATTTTGAAATTCATTTGGTAGGCAAACAAGAAGACGGTACAACTATTACCCATACTTTCCAAGATGGCGAAGATATGTGGACATTAAAACCCGTTTTTGCAATGCACGTTTTTTCTAGCTCTGAAGAAATGCCCAGTTATGGAATCAGTTTGCAGCATTCTCAAGGTTTTAACGTATTGATGCCGACGGATATTCAATTCATGATTCCGCCGCAATTAGAAATGCACTACCGCAAAGCTGACCGTATTTATATGGATTGTGAAACCTCTCCTTTCCCATCTGGGGTGCATCCACACGTTTCTGATTTAATTAATAATTTAGACCCAACGATTCAGAAAAAATGCTTGTTGTATCATTATGATGGTTATCCTAAAGTGCCTGAAGGTATGTTTTTTGGCATTTTAAAATCTGGGGATTATCACATTTATCCGCCTTCTGATTGGCAACCCCCCGCTAGTCGCAAAGAAGAAACGGCATAGAAATAGAATTTGTTCAAATAGACCTGCTAGGTTTTAAAAACCTAGCAGGTCTTTGTTTTAAATAGCATCACTTTAGTTTTAATTAACTTCCCATCGCCACAACAACCCGCGTTTGTAAATCTAAAATTTCCCGCCGCATAATAGCAAATTGACAGGTTAAACGTTCATCGTGACACAAGCCCAGCATGACTGTGTTTAAATGCTCCATATAAGCCCGATTTAACGCCGCTTTACCCTCTTCATAAACCAAAGGAATGGCAGGTTGAACTAAAACTAAACGGGTGAAAATTGAATTAATCACATGAAAACAGTCACAAATATAAGATTCTAACTCTTTAAAATCAACTTGCGTATCGCCCTGAATATCTGCCAAAGTGTAGCCCATAAAATCCAAAGGCGTGCGGTCAGTGACAAAATTGCCTTCTTGTCGTTGCCATAAATTTTCTGCCGCTTCTAAAACATGACGTTGAATCCATAAACGTGTTGCAAAATCCATTGGTGCGGCGGGGTCAAGATTATGCTCGGCAAATACATAACTGGTTGTTGTTTCTACAAAAGGAACTTGCCAATAGGTTTCAATTGCCCGTGCTAAAGTCGTTTTTCCGACTCGATGACTTCCTCCCAACCCTAAACGCTGTTTTGAAAACGGATGTAACATAATGTTGACTCTTGATTATTTTTGTTGTGAGAAATTCTACAGAGGGGATAGTTTAAAACCGTTATTGCATGGTCTAAATCTACGTTAAAGAATATTTAGATAGCAAAAAATAGCAAGCCCTTGCGGGGAAATTTTTGGTAAACCAAGGATAAAATTCCGTCTATTTGCTTTTTTAAATACTCTATACAAATCAATTTTTCTATGGTATTTTCATTAAAAAGAGTGCCATAAACCCACATTACAAATTTGGGGCTGTAGCTCAGCTGGGAGAGCGTAGCAATCGCACTGCTAAGGTCGGGAGTTCGATCCTCCTCAGCTCCACCATTCTCCTCTTCATATCCTCTTTCCTTACTCTACGCCCTGATAGCTCAGTGGATAGAGCATCCCCCTCCTAAGGGGAGGGTCATAGGTTCAATTCCTATTCAGGGCAATACCTTTTTTTAAGCGTACATTTATGAGCGGGATTAAAAATAGTTATGTCAAATTGCGAGAAAGCGAGCGAAGTCGCCTTCTGCAATCTTGCGAACAAGTTGATAATGCTGAAAGCTCTGTTGCCGAGCGTTTGCAAGCGGCGGCTCAGCAGTTTCAGCAATATTTAATGGGATATTTAACTGGCAGCGAAACGCGTCACCGCTATTTTAGTGAAGCGGCGGCGGGCACGGCGTTGAATGAAATTGAACAACGTTATACTAACGCCCTGCGCGAATTAACCAGCCGTTTTCAACGTCAAGTTGCACTGGTAGAAGAACACGTTAAACCTGCTCAACGCGCTGAATTTATTGAGACAGAACGCGGTTATCTCAGTCGTGATGCGGACAGTTTGCTTAAAACTTTATTGGCAGATGTCGAGCAATTGCATCAAACGCATTTAACGCAAAAACTATCAGTTAAACAAAATGCGAGCACTTGGCTAATTGCACAACAGCAACTCTTAAGTTTATTACAACAATATTATCCGCAAGCTTTGCGCTCTTTTCCTGTATGGCAACAGCGGCAACAAGAATTAAAACAAGCAGAGCAGTTATTGCAGCAAGGACAAGCACAAGCTGCTTTGACTTTAGCCTTTCAAAGTTATCAACAAACGCAACAATTGCGCACTCAATTAGAGCAAACTCAATTAGCTTGGGAGGCGTATTTGCGCACAGCGCATTACAGCATTGCTCATGCTTTAGCCCAATGTGAAGCGCAAGAAACCGCAACTTTTGCTTTTAAAACCGCTAAAGGTACAGTACAAACTCAAACGGAAGTTGATTATTGGACGCAAGGACAATGGTCAGCAGTGCGGGCGCAGTTATTGGCATTACAACAGCAATTAAATCAACCTGATGAATTAAGTTTAGCTGAATTGCAGCAACTCACTAAAATTGCACAGCAGCAGCAACAACAAGTATTAAATCTGGTTTTAGAAACCAAAACTCATTTATTATCTTCGCAATTACGACAGCAGATTGGGCAAACCATTGAAAAAAGCTTAAGAAATTCAGGGTGGGAAGCCATTGATTCCACTTATGAAGGCGGCGATTTTCGTCAAGCTTTGTATGTAAAATTCCGCAATTTTCAAGGCAATGAGATGGTGACGATTGTCAGTCCTGAAACTGCGACGAATTCTGAAAATAATGCAGCATGGCAGCATAAACTGAGTGTTGCTTTTTTTGAGCCTCATGCGGATGAAATCGCATGGCAAGCGCGTTTAAAACAAGTGCAACAAGCTTTGCAACAACGCGGCTTAGAATGTACTGAGCCTGTTTGTCAAACGGGCACAGAACGCCGTAGCGCAGGCGTGCGTGAGGCTTTGGATTTTGGGCAATTGCGCGAAAATACGACGAC
>CAZKST010000146.1:0-1307 GCA_964555395.1 uncultured Thiotrichaceae bacterium
ATTGCACTCCAATTTACGCAATTTAAGATGCGGTTATTATACAAACAAATTACAAAAAACTACATTGAAGTTGCTTGTAAATTGCTTTCTATACTATTACGAAATTCATCATAAGAAAGATTAGCGAGCGGTAATTCAACGCAAAATTTCGCGCCCTGATTTTCTTCACTTTCACACCAAATTTTACCGCTCATCAAATCTACTAATTTTTTAACAATAAACAAACCTAAACCCGTTGAATGTTCTCCCCCTGTGGGCTTGGCGCGTAAGCGTTTAAATTTGCCAAAAAGCTGACCTTTTTCTTTCTCCGTAAAACCAATGCCTTGGTCACTGACACTAAAACCAACCCGTTCATCTTGTTGATAAAGTTGAATGGTAATTTGTTTATTAAAAGGGGAATACTTGACCGCATTAGAAACCAAATTATCAAGAATTTGAGCAACAAAATGCTCATCACATAAAGCAAAATAATCATCTTGTTGATAGCGTAAAACTAGCTGAATATTTTTATGTTGCGCAGGTAACTCATAATGACGAATAGCTTGTTGCACTAAGGGTAATAATGAAGCTTTTTGCAACTCTGTAATCATTGATTCACTTTCAAGTCTATTTACATCTAGCAAATTTCTGATTAACAGAAACATTTGAGTAGAAGCATCTTTAATCAATTGCGTACGCTTTAATGTTTCTTCTAGTGAAGATAAATAAATTTCTTCTTGTATCAGTTCCACTACAGAAACAATTCCAGATAACGGATTCTTTAAATCATGTGCAGCAATCCCTAAAAACTCGCTTTTTTCCTGATTCATTTCTAGCAGTTTTTGATTTTGCTCACGCAAAATAACAGCCTGTTGCTCAAGCAAACGATGCTGTTCTTCTAATTGTTTATCTTTAGCATAAGCTTTTAAAGCTTCATTAACTGTTAAAATTAAATCCGAGCATTGCCACGGTTTTGTTAAATAACGATATAAACTTGCTTGATTAACAACATTAGCAATCGCTTGTGTACTTGAATGTCCTGTTAGCATAATTTTTAAAGTATCAGGTGCAATAGAATGCAATTGACACAATAAAACATCACCTGACATTTTAGGCATTACACAATCTGAAATGACTAAAGCAACTTCATAGCCTTCTTCTTGTAATTCTTGAAAGACTTCTAAAGCTTCTTCTCCGCTTTCAGCGATTTCAATTAAATATTCATCTTCTAAATGGTCAGTTAATTGTTCTTTTAAACTTTTAAGAATACTGACCTCATCATCTACGCATAAAATTGCTAGCGATTTTTGAGTCTGAGTCATGTTCCT
>CAZKST010000146.1:1407-7972 GCA_964555395.1 uncultured Thiotrichaceae bacterium
GCTTGTAAAGCATTGTGAATTAAATTTGTCCATACTTGATTTAATTCATCAGGATAACAATCAATCTCAGGTAATGATTCAAATTCCTTTATCACTTCTATATTTTGCTTAAGTTGATTGTGATAAAGCATTAAAGCAGTTTCTATAGTTTCTATAACATTGATTTTAGCTTTTTCACTATTCTCTTCTAAGCGAGAATAGTTTTTTAAGGCGAAGACAATTTTAGAAGCACGCTCAATAGCTAATTTGATATTGTCACTATTTTTATGTTGACGAATTAACTGATATGCCATTTCAAACAATTCAACATTTTGTGAATGTTTTAATAATGCCATATAATTTTGTAAGTAAGTTTCTTCTATAACCCCTGAATTCACTAAAGAGATAACAACATTTTCATTATGAGCAATTTGCTGTTGTTGTGTCCATGCAAGTAAGTTTTTCTTTGCTTGTCGTTCTTCACGAGTAGATAAATTTTTACCTTTAATGCCTTCTTCAATAAAATCTACAAATCGCAGTTGTTCAGCATCTGATAAATGCTTTAATATAGAAGGTAATTTTTGCAAAGTTTGTTTAAAAGCCGTTTCTATATTGCTAATAGAAGCATTAATGACACCTAGAGGCGTATTAATTTCATGCGCAATGTTTGCAATTAATTGTCCTAATGCCGCCATTTTTTCAGATTGAATTAAATTCTGCTGCATTTTTTTGAGGTTTTCTAAAGCCTCAGATAATTTCGCCGTTCGCTCAACAACCTTTTGTTCTAAGGTATTATTTGCTTGCTGTAAATCACTAAAAAGGGTTTGTAAATGCACAGTCATTTTACTGAAATTTTCATTTAACTCATCAATTTCTATAATATCCGACTTATAAGATGGTAATGCTTTGTAATATACACCTAGTTGTATTTGTGAAGTATTACTGGCTAATTGACTAATGGGTTTTGAAATATAAATTGCTAACCGTTTGCTTTGCCACATCAAATAAAAAAAGAAAAGACAATAGAAAACTAACATTCCAAAAATAATGAATATGCCTATATTTTTTACTTGTTTATCTAAATTATTTATATTTTGAGTAATTTCATTTTTATCAATCAGAACAAATAATTTCCACCCAGTTTCTTGAATTAAACCTTGAGAAAGAAAATAATCATGATTTTTAATATTGAGTTCTATTAAATTTTCAGTTTTATCAAATAAAGGCATTATTTTTTTCACTAAGTCAGTATTTTTATTTTTTAACAAATTATAATCTTCAGGCTTAGTAATAGTTGACGTGAGTTTTTCACCATAAACATGATTTTTTAATTCTTTTAAATCAAATAATTCTTCTATTTTTTCAGGCATTGCTAAAATCATACCTGATTGATTGACTAAGAAAATTTTAGCATTCCAAGCTAATTTTTTATTAAGTAAATTAGTCACAATTTTATCAATTGTTACATCAATACCAGAAACGCCTTCTAAAAAGTCTTGTTTATAAATAGGTACAACACAAGAAATCATCCAACCATGCCCCGCAGGGTCAAGATAGGCATCTGTCCATACAGGAGAACGATTAGGATTATGTTCTGCATCAGCTTCATAGTAGAAATTAAACTCTTCCATTGAAATATGTTCACCGTATTGCGCTGCTACATTTTCAATAAAAGGATATAAACGATTCATATCGTCATAGCTATTAAAATAAGCTGAAACAATATTAGGATTATTTTTAACTAAACTTTTTAATAAGGGGTCAAAACTTTCTGTCCCTAATGCTTTATTTTTAGCATATTCATCTATTTTGGTTTTTGAAGAATAATATAAACTTGCTCCACCATTATTATTTTTTTTATAAAAAACACCATTATCTGCAACTGCAAACTCTGGTTTTTCATAAGGCAAACTAAAGTTATTTGGATTTTGGAAAAATAGCTGATGTTGTTCTTGCAAGATATTAGCAAGCTTAGAAATTTCTTTTAAATAGACATTAATTAATGCTGCTTCTTCTGTAGAAATTTCCTCTGCATGATATCTAACCTCTTCGGTTAAAGAACTTAAACTGGCTTTTAAAAGAAAAGAACTGATGCCAAAATATAAAATTAATAAAATAATTTCCACGCTTAAAACGGGAATTAAAGAACTAATTAAAGATTGTTTGTAAATAACTTTGCGCAAACTACGTTTCATAATTTTAAATTGCATCGTAAGTAAACAGCAGTTGCTTCATTTATTTTATTTATAAATGATGGCATTAGTCTAACTAGACTATTTGCTAATAGTTAATATTAATATGTTTTTTCTAAATTTTAAGCAATAATTGTTCCATCATTTTAGTCACTGTAGCGGTTGGAAGTGTTTGTAAACATTCACTTTGACTACGGCGGTGATGGTCACATCCTTCTTGATGACAAGGAACGCATGGATTGGTGGGGTTTTTATCAGTGCCTTGCACTAAGGCAACATTGCCAACAATCTGATTACCAATACGTTGGAAAGGATTTTGATTTTGCTGATAATTTTTTGGGAAAGGAGCCCATTTTACTGGATTAGTAGGGCCAAAAAGAGCGACTGTAGGTGTCCCTGTCGCGGCGGCAAGATGGGTGACAGAAGTATCAACGCCAATGAAAATTTTAGCGCGTTGAATCAGCGCAGTGACTTCGGGGAAATTTAGTTGCCCCGCCATGTTAACCGTATAACAAGGCATTTGTCGCATCAGTTCTTGTAAATAAGTTTGTTCTTCTGGGTGATTACTACCCGTTAACACCACTCGCCATCCTCGTTGTCCAAGGGCGTGAGCGGCTTCAATCCAGCCTTGACTACGCCAGCGTTTATAATGCCACATGGGCGTAGGATGAAAAACGGCATAAGGCTCAGTATGCCAAGCAAATGGCAATAAGCGTGATAAATGCGCTGCTGCTTGCGAATTAAAAGGCGGAATAACTTGATAAATTCTAGGAATTTCTAAGGCATCGGCAATTTGCAGTAATTGCAATACCGTGTGGGTATTGACATCATCTAATTCAACCCAGCGATGACTTATCCAACGTTTCCAACTATCTTGCCAGCGCGCAGGCGGCACAATAGAAACCCGTTGGCGAGCTGCCATCCAAGTATAAAATAAAGGACGGTCGCCTGATAAAGTAGAAATTGCCAAATCATAACGCTTAGCAATACGCTTAATTAATTGACGAGATTGGGAAAAAGTGGGACGTTCGGGAACAGTAATAATCTGATGAATATCAGGATTCCCTTCTAAAATATGCTGTTTACCTTCATAAACAATGAGGTCAATTTGCGCGTGCGGATAGGCTAAATGCAAAGCACGAATTAAAGGCGTGGTTAGCAATACATCGCCAATTTGGCGAGTCGCAACCATCAAAATAGAAGTGGCAGGAAATTTCAAGTGCTTGCAAACTTATAAAGGAAAATTAAATGACACGTTATTAAGAAAATCTTAATAACGCATCAGATTTTTAGTATATCTTATTTCTTAGCTTCGCCAACGGGAGCTAAGGATAATACCCACTCGATGATAACTTTAGCATCTTCAGCAGTCAGCGATGGATTAGGAGGCATAGGGACTTCACCCCATGCTAAATCTGTCATTTTGCCTTCTTTAGCTTGTTTAGCTAAACGGTCTTTAGTTGCTTGGTCTGCGCCTTTGTATTTCGCTGCAACATCTTTGTAAGAAGGACCTACAACTTTTACTTCTACTTGATGACAAGTCATGCAAAGATAACCTTTTGATTGCATTAATTCTTGTACAGACTCAGTCGTTGCAGCAGCAGCAACTTTAGGTTCAGGCTGATTTCCTTCTGGGGCTGCAGCCATAGCAGAACCCATAAATAAGCCAGTGATAGCAACGCTAACTAAAAGTTTTTTAAACATTTTTTACTCTCCTCAGTTTATTTTGCATAAAAACTGTCAATATACTGACGAAAAACCTTGAGCTTGTAAATAGCTTGGGTTAAATCGTGCATATTTTCTTTATTGTCATCATTAAATTTCTTATTTTTATTTATAAAATTTTTTTTAGGCATCAAAATAACATTGAACAGATGTCATAAAAGGATTTTTTTCCTATATTTATTGTGATTATGAGAATAGTAATTTTGCTAATGGAGAAAAAAAATGCGTTTTTTGATTTTATTGCTGTGTTTATGTTCATTCGCGGTTTATGCTGAAGAGGATGAATTACCTAAAAAAACTTATCAGTGGCATAATTTCAGTTTGGAATATCCCATGACATTCTGGACATTAGAAATATTGGAAAACCAAGCACATACACAAAACATCAAGCTTACTTCCAAGCGTGAGCAACCTTTAAGTATTGTGCTAAATTTACGCGATGATATGCCGATTCCCGATGATAAGTATTACGACAATCCTGCGGCTGTTAGCTCAGCTTTTGGTTTACCCATTGCTTTAAAATTAGCAGATAAACATGAAGAACGGATTTCTGTTACTTTTGCTCAAATAAATTTTGCAGAACATTGGCAACTTGCTGCATTTTTTTCTGTGAATAATCCAGAAAATAATATTGTGCAACATATTAAAGCATTCCACTATTTTCCAGAAACAGAACATCACGGTGTTTTAGGTGCAATTTTAAGTACAACCAAAAAAGGGGAATTAGTGAATGATAAGAAATATTACGATTTTCTTTATCAAGCTTATGATATTTTGTTGAGTATTAAGGTGAAGAAGTAGTATTGAAAATAGCATTATATCATTTGCACGCTACTTGTTTCTAAAGTGGTGTGCAAATTATATTAATGAATATTGTATTAATTTTTCTTTTTTAATAAACGTATCTTTTTGATTAAAATTAGTAATTAGTGCTTCTATCATGGGTTTTCTATTTTCTTCTTTTCCCCCAACATGATAAAAATGTTCTGTCGTTAATATTGAATAATCAGACCATAATTCTTTTAAATAAACATTTTCACGGTAATCATTATGATGCCATGTTGATAAAATAAATTTTCCTTTAAATTTTGCTAAGGCATTAAATAAATCATACTCATTTTTCTCTGACCATCCATTATAATAATCAGCATGTCTATCAATATAAGGCGGGTCACAATAAATAATATCTGTTTCTAAACTTTCACTAATTGTTTTTTCAAAATCTTGGTTTTTAAAAAAGAAGTTTTTATATTGAATAATTTTTTTCACCCAAGCAATTTGATTTGTAATTTTGGTGATATATGCTTGAGAAAAACGCTGGTTTTTTCTACAAAAAGGAACATTACAATATCCTTTTTGATTAAAACGAATCATTCCATTAAAACCAGCACGATTAATAAATAAAAAATCTAAAGGATTTCCCATTTTATTAAATCGTTCTCTAATAAAATAATAATGCTCTTCTCCTTTTTTTAATAAAATATTGCCTTCATATTCTAAATATTCCTTTGCAATTTCAACTGTAATTGTATTATTAGAAATTGCATTATAAAAATTTACTAAATGTGGATTAGTATCACATAAAACAGCCTCTTGCATTGCAAGATTAAAAGCAACAGCACCAGTTCCCATAAAAGGTTCAATCCAACGCGCATTTAGCTCTGAAGGAAGAACATTTTTTATCCAAGGAATTAATTTTGTTTTTATCCCTTGTGATTTAATAGGAGGAATACCAAATTTTGTTATCATCATTAGTTTCGCTTATTTAAAATAAGAGAAATATCTCCTTTCCGATATTTGACAAACTCTTTCAAACTACTAATTTTTTTAGTATTGCCGTTATCATCTGTGATTGTAATTTTTTTATAATTCATCCAATAATCATCAAACCATTTTTCACCTAATTTTGCAAACATACCTTGTCCAGTAGTAATATCAGAAATATTTGTAATACTTCCTATATTTGCTGTATTACCACTTCCACTTTTATCACTCGCGATTCTCCATTTTTCTACTACGAAAAAAGATAAGTTTTTAATGACAGATGGAAGTTGATGCAACTCATCAAGTTGATAGATTGTATTTTCTTCAGGATTAATAACTCTTTCGTAAATTATACCTAAACAAAAGTGTCCTAAGTACGAATTATACGGAAATTGAATATTTTTAGTACTATTACGATTATTGAAATACTCACCATGTGAACCTAAAGTAAACCCATTACATAAATGAGGTTTATGCAGATTTCTATACGTTGTTTTAATATCTACAGCAAACTTTATTTTTTCATTTTGCATAGAAATAAAAGAAATATCTGGATAATAATTTTGTTGCTCTGCAAGTACAACTTTATAATAATTTTGCTGTGCAAATTTTATGAGTTCTGGTAACAAGTGAATTTCAAATATTTTTGAAATAAGTTTAGTATCAGTAGAAAGAAGATAGATATTTTTAAATATATCAATAAATCCTTTTACCGTCCATTGTCCATCTTCAGTGCAAACTTGTTTTGAAAAGTCTGCAACGAAATTAGAAAGCTGATTGTGAAATAGTTCTTTTTCTTTCATAAATTAGAATAATTCCATTAAAAAGTATTTTAAGTAATAGAATTGTTATTAATTCCTCACTCCCCCCGCCCACCAAATCCGACACGCGCCCTCATCTGAAAC
>CAZKST010000147.1:0-7969 GCA_964555395.1 uncultured Thiotrichaceae bacterium
TAAACGGCGTTGATAAGATTTGATGATATTTTGACAGTGGAGCGCGGGGGGCATGAGGTTATCCTAAGCGATAACGGGAAATTTAACAGCGTAATCAAACACTGGTCAAATAATGCAATTGTTGGAAACCATAACCGACTAAAGCGGGGGATAATAAATCAATATCTTCGTGTTTAGCGGTGAAAATCGCGATATTTTGGCTATTTTTAGCAGGTTCAAAGTGTTCTAGTTGGGCTTGTAATAAAAATTTCACCCGTTCTGCAATCGCTTTGCCAGAGTCAACCCAGTATTTTATATGCGGTAAAACCATTTGTAATTCAGGCAGTAATAATGGGAAATGGGTGCAGGCAAGTACAACGGTATCAATGCGCGGAGCTTGTAATGCTTTTAAACGCTCATTTAAGACCGTTAAACTTGGGTTTTTGCCGCGTAATTTTGCTTCAGCAAGTTCTACTAAAACACTACAGCCCACTTTGATAACTTCGCAATCATTGGCAAATTCTTTAATTAATTCATCTGTATAAGTGCGTTGAATAGTAGCGCGTGTTGCTAATAAACCAATGGTTTTAGTTTCGCTTTGTTTGGCCGCAGGTTTAATGGCAGGCACTACGCCTACAAAGGGTAAATTAAAAGCTTCGCGTAATGCGGGTAACACGAGCGTGCTGGCAGTGTTGCAAGCAACGACAATTAAGGTGGGTTGATAGCGTTGTATTGCAACTTGCATGACTTTCATAACACGAGCTAGTAATTCTGTCTCGGTTTTTGTTCCGTATGGAAATGCAGCATTATCAGCAAGATAATGTAAGGGGACTGTCGGCAATAATGCGCGGATGGTGTTTGCGATGCTTAAACCACCGACCCCAGAATCAAAAACAAGAATGGTTGGGCAAGACATGAATTCGTGTCGTATTTGGAATAAAAAGTGAAAAAATCGGCATTAATTGAGCGATTGCACAAAAGCCTTCCAGTATTCAGTGGGAGACTGTGAATAGCTGTTTTCCCATGCAGTTTTGAGCTGTTTGCTTCGCTCTAATTCGTGTAGCAATTGTTGAAAGCGTTTGGGGTCTTGTTGAATTAAATATTCAATAAACATGCCCGCTTGACGGTAAAATAGTTGCCATGTGAGTCCGTAATTTGCGGCTTTGTCATCGGTATATTGCCATAATCCGTCGTCTAAATGCGGCTGGATAACGTGTCCTGCTTTAATGGCTTGAATTGCGTCGGCAACGCTGGCTTTTTCTGCGCCGCCGCCATTGGATACCCATACGGCTAATCCTTCTTGAAACCAACGGGCTTGGTAGTCTACGCCGTGGGTTGACCAGAAGTGATGAGAGAGTTCATGCGTGAGAATAGCGCGAATATCTCGTTGTTCTCGTAGAATTTTTTCACCATTTAGACTAATACGTTTTCCTAACCAAGACTCGCCTGCAGCTTCTGGTACAATTGCAACGCGCTCATAACAACTTGTAGTCATACATAATACAATGACTGGTGCAGATAAGATAGCTCCCCCGTGTGTGCTTTCAATGTGACTAATCGCGGTGGGTAAGTAATCTGCAACTATTTTTGCCAGTTTTTCGCCACCTGCTTCAGCATGAAGCGGATAACGGGCAGGATATAAGGGATATTCATCAACTTCTTGAAAATATACCTTGAGAGCGTGCATTGTGCCGCATGAACTTAGGATGCTAACGACTAAGCAAATAAATAAGAATCTCGAATATCGTCGCGCCATCGTTTATTTTTCTCTTTATACAAAACGCATTGATAAATCAATCGCTTTAATGTCTTTGGTTATTGAGCCAATGGAAATAAAATCAACGCCTGTTTCTGCAATGGCGCGGATAGTTTTGGTGTTGACATTGCCCGAGGCTTCCATTTGGGCGCGTCCGTTGGCAAATAATACGGCGGTGCGAAGCATGGCTAAATCAAAGTTGTCTAATAATACGCGGTCAACGCCAATATCTAAGGCTTGTTGTAATTGGGTGAGGTTTTCCACTTCTACTTCTAAGGGAATGTTCGGCGCGATTTGACGGGCAGCTTTTACAGCAGCGGCAATCGAGCCTGCGGCGGCAATGTGATTTTCTTTGATTAAAAACATGTCGTATAAACCTAAGCGGTGATTACATCCACCGCCGCAGAGTACGGCATATTTTTGGGCTTTGCGTAAGCAGGGAATGGTTTTGCGAGTGTCTAAAATACGGGCTTTTGTGCCTGCTATCAGTTGGGCATAATGCCGCGCTTGGGTGGCAGTTCCTGATAATAATTGTAGAAAATTGAGCGCGCTACGTTCGCCTGTAAGTAATGCGCGGGAGTTGCCTTGTAAACGACAAAGTTGTTGATTGGGCGCGACGTGTTGCCCATCTTTTACTTCCCAATGAATTTGTACAGTGGGGTCAATTTGGCAAAAAACTTCATTAAACCATGCTATGCCGCAAATAACGGCTTCTTCACGGGTGATAACCTTGGCAATTGACATTGAATTTGGGTCAATCAATTGTGCAGTCACATCTCCAGCACCAATGTCTTCTTCTAAAGCAGTTTTGACAGCAAGTTGAATATCTTGTGGTAATAAGTAGGTATTTTCAGCAAAAATAGTCATTATCTGTTATGTCAGCCAGTTAAACCAAAGTTAAACCAAAGCAGGGGGATTTTTAAGCCGCTCTAGTAAAGTAAGTAATTTGGGGCGTGTTAAGGGCGACTGTAAACAGTCGTAAAGTGTAAGTTGTTCACACCAATGTTGGTGTTGTAATTGACAATGGTCACAACCGCTAGCAAAACCGACAATTGTCAGTTTTTGATGATTTCCAAGTAACCATTGCAAAAATGGATGTTGTTTGTCAAGGGTAAATGGGTTGAATAATTGTAAATCTAATAGCAATAATTGATAGTGATGTTGTATTAATAATTGGTATGCTTTTTGAATTTCAGTTGCAATGTCAACATGATAACCTAGTTTTTCCAAAATGCGTTTGGTGGCAAATTGTGTTAAGACATTAGTTTCTATCAGTAAAATTGATTCAATAATTATGGTATTCGTGCTTACTTGGGTTTGCGGTAAAGCAGTCATTTCTTCAGTATTAATTTGTGTTAGGCGTTTGACACATTTAAAACCCTGTAAAAAAGGATTTAGCTGAGGTAGAACAGGCAAACTTTGTTCCGTTTTAGCCAACTCAGCCGTTAGTTCAGCGGGCGGCGCGGGTTCAAGTTCGCAGAATTGACGAGCATCATCAGATTGAATAGCTAAAGCATCAATATCGGTCTCTGTTTTTAACATGATTTGCGTCAATAATTCATATAAACGGGCAGGACGCAATGGTTGGGATAATAAATAAACATTGTCTAATTGCGAATTGAGCGAAGCATAGTATTGTTTTGTCAGTAAAATAATGGGTAAATTTGCTTGAATCTGGTGCAAAGTGCGAATTAAGGGAATTGCCGCATTTTCATGATAAATTTCTACCATTGCCGCTTGCCAACGGTTTTCTTCCTCTATATAGGGAAGTTCATGGATGTCTGCAATATTTTGAATTTTCATTCCCCATAACTCTAAATAGTACAAAGCAATTTCGTGATGCGCGGTGTGTAAATTGACTAATAAAATGCGTTTATTTTGTAAATTAGGATGAATTTTGTATAAATATTGATAAGGCAATTCATGTGCAACTTTCACTTTAATGGTAAAGTGGAAAATAGAGCCGCGTTGCTCTTCACTTTCTACCCACATAGAGCCGCCCATTAATTCGCATAGATGTTTGCTAATCATTAAGCCTAACCCTAACCCGCCATAACGGCGGCTGAGTGAGCTATCTATTTGACTAAAAGCTTGAAATAAGCGGTTTAATTGATGCGCAGCAATGCCCATTCCTGTATCGCGCAAGGCAAAATGTAATTCTTCTAGTTCGTAACGCCCGCGCCCGCGCCGTCCTGTTGCATTGAAAGAATTGACTGAAAGAATGATTTCACCTTGTTGGGTGAATTTAATCGCATTGTTCAATAAGCTATTCAAAATTTGTTTAAGCCGTACTGCATCGCCAATAACAATGTCAGGCACAGTTTTATCAACATGATACGCCACCGTTAAATTTTTCTGAGTGGCACTATGTGCAACCGCTTGTAAACTTTCTTCTATACATAAACGTAAATCAAAAGATTTTCGTTCTAGCTCCAGCTCGCCAGTTTCTAATTGAGAAAAATTAAGTAAATCATTAATGGAATTCAATAAAGATTCGCCACTTTCACGAATAATTTGGCAATAATCTTGTTGTGTTTCGTTGATTGAGGTACTGAGCAAAGATTCTACCATGCCCAAAATCGCGTTTAATGGGGTACGCAATTCATGACTCATATTCGTCAAAAATTCTGCTTTGACTTTGTGCGCTTCGGCGGCTTCTTGTTTAGCAGTTAATAATTCTTTTTCAGTGCGACGGGACTGCTGAAGTTGTTCTTCAATGACATGAGAGGCAGTTTCATATTGTTTTGCATACGCAAGCAATAAAGTTTGCACATCTAATAAGTAGTGAAAACCCTCAATAATAATGATTAATGGCTCAGTGAATTGAGCAAGTGGACGCTGTACGCAAGTTTGCGCGGCGATAATGACCGAAGTTTCGCCAGAGAGATATAGGTGATCGTGGGAAATGAAAGAATATAAAACTGCAATTGGACGCTTTAAAAATAATTCCAATCCAAAAGGACGACTCATCATTTCCATAAATTGGCGACGCGAAATCATCCCTACATACCTTCCGTAATCTGTCACAATACAACCGGGTAACTCAGGCATGTCACGCAATAACTTCATTAACATAGAAGAAGGAGAAGATAACTCTAAGCTACTGTTATATAAAGTAAGCTGTTGTACAGTAGTAGGCGTGGGTATTTTGATGGTTGGCATATCCGATTAGCAATTTTTAGGAGATTCACAAGAAACGGCTGTTTACACACGTTTCTTGATTGAGGCTTAAAATACCATCATGCTTGCTGAAGTTTTTGACTGACTTGTAATATTTTTTGTTCTAATTCTTCGCGTTTAATCGGTTTGCTAATGTAGTCATTCATTCCCGCCTCTAAACACACTTCGCGGTCGCCATCCATCGCATTTGCGGTCATCGCGATAATGTAAGGTTGTGGATCTAATTGTGTTAAACGCCGAATGGTTTGCGTTGCTGTCAAACCGTCCATTTCTGGCATTTGTACATCCATCAACACTAAATCATATTTTTGTTGTTCAACCGCTTCTACAGCTTGTCTGCCGTTATTGGCAATATCCACCTCATAACCCAAACGTTTTAGCATTAATACAGCAACTTTCTGATTCACAGCGTTATCTTCTGCAAGTAAAATTTTCATGACAACAGGTCTCTCTAAAGCAATGGCAGCCAATTCAAGAGAAGAATCAAGCCGCACGGGCGGCGTTAGATTGGCTGTCGTATGTTTATTCGCTAAAATAATGCTAAACAACTCATACACTTTAGCGATTTTTAAGGGCTTTGTTAAATAATATTGAAATTTTATGTTTTCTAAAGAGGTAAAAACAGTGGCAGAGCTACTGATAAGTATCCAGTTTAAATGCGGATGTAAATTTTTTAAGTGCGTATAGTGTTCTAATGTTATGTTATTTAAAGCCTGTTCATCTACCAAGATAGCCCAGTAGTTTAATGGCTGTTGTTGTAAAAATTCTAAACTTTCTGCAAATTGCTTAACAACTTGCACTGTTAAACCCCAATAAGTGCTGTAATGCTGTAGCCAATCCTGTATAGAGAGATGTGGTTCAATGAGCAATAAAGTCGCGGTCGGCGTGGGCAATTGTGTTTTTAAACTCTGCGCTAATTGCCAATTGGGTGATACTTTATGATGCACAAGGGGCAATGGAAGCGTAATTGTAAAAGTGCTTCCTTGCTGAATCACACTATTAACGTGAATACTGCCCCCCATTAATTCAATTAAACGTTTGCTAATCGCCAAACCCAACCCTGTCCCGCCATATTCGCGCGTTGTAGATACTTCTAACTGAGTAAAATTCTGAAATAAGCGCGCTTGTTGATGTTCTGCTATACCAATTCCTGTATCACTAATGGCAATACAAACTTGCATGATTCCTGCTTGTTGAGAAGCAACGGAAAAATGCGCTTGTCTTGTTACCCGAATATTTACTTCACCTTGGTTGGTAAATTTTAACGCATTCCCAATAATGTTAAGTAAGATTTGCCGTAAACGCACGGCATCGCCTAGAAAATATAAAGGCAAATCTGTTGCCATCCAATAAATTAAATTTAAGTTTTTGCTGGCAGCTTTAGGGTGTAACAAATCACAAATATGTTCAATATTTTCTTGTAAATCAAATGGTAAATGTTCAAGCTCTAATTTTCCTGCTTCCATTTTAGAAAAATCTAAAATATCGTTAATTAAAGTCAGTAAAATATCACCACTATTGCGAATAGTTTTGACATAATCTTGTTGAATAGCAGAGAGCGGCGTATCTAATAACAAGTCTGCCATACCCAGCACTCCACTTAAAGGCGTGCGGATTTCATGGCTCATATTCGCTAAAAAAGCAGATTTGGCTTGCGTTGCCTGTTCAGCATAAATGCGCGCTTTAAATAATTCATCTTCTATTGTATCAGCATGTGCTAAAACTGTTTCCAATAATAATTCAGCTTCATTTTTTTCTGCTGTTAACGTACAGAGTTGCTGCTGCAAACGCGCAATTTGTTGTTGCAAATCATGTAGTTCTGCTGAATTCATATTGAGAAACCTGATGAATAAGTTTAACAAAACCCCGTAATTTTTTATTGCATTTGAGTTTTAGAAGTTACGCAGTTCACTGTTATCTGAACCACAATTCGCACAATTCTCTTGTTCCCACGCAGGAGCGTCACTGCCATTAAGTTAAGCTCTATCTTATTAAAAATAATAAGATAATTTATTACAAACCGTTTCCCCCTTTGAAAAAGGGGGGCAGGGGGGATTTAAAAAGCTCAATACTTTTCACCTGCTTAAAATCCCCCTCAATCCCCCTTTTTCAAAGGGGGAAGCTAAACCCATGTATTGCTTTGTTTTATTCTTAACTTAATGGCAGTGACGCAAGCGCGTGAGAACGAGATAAACAATACAATTTAAAAACAGCGATAATTCAATAAATTGTGTAGGTTATGGTTCAGATTAAAGCAACAATACAATTTAGCTGCGTAACGCCTAATTTATGACAAAATTGCCAAAAAACTTGCATTTAAAGAAAGTATGCTAAGGTCAAATATTTTATGTCATTTAGCTATCAGAGTCAGGAAATTGTGCTGCTCCAGCTTCAATTTCATCTAAACCTAAAACTAATAAATCTGCAAATAAAGCGTCGCGTCCTATTACTTCAGTCGTGTTAACGCTGGCGTAATCTTCACCTTGAGCGGCGGCTAATTTTTCAAAACGTTCTGCAATATTATCAGGGAGATTAATTTGTAGCGTTTTCATTACTTTTATATCCTAATTTAAAAAGAGAGATAAAAATTATATACCATACTATACAGTATTTAATCTTTCAGCATAAAAGGATTATGCTGCAAACCCAATTTTATTCATTCATCTGACAAAATGAAAAACATAAGTTTATTTGCTTGTAAAATATAATGTAATAACCATTTTATTCTAAAATACTTTTTTAGCATAGCAAGCGGATATTAGTTAAAATAAATACTACTTATAATGAGGATATTTTTAAATACACAAATTACACAATAACGCCACACCCATAAAAACCCTTTTCCCTAAATATAGGGAATTAATTATAAAATATGCTGTACTTTTAATAAATTACACGGTCTATTTTTAAATAGTCTTTTATAAAACATTTTGATACGCAAAAACTTGTTTTATCGAAAACAAAAAATATAAATTGAGTAAGCTTCAATTACGGAATAGTGACAATGTCCGATAAAAAAATAACGATTTTAATCATCGATGATGAGCTTTTATC
>CAZKST010000148.1:0-7961 GCA_964555395.1 uncultured Thiotrichaceae bacterium
GTTGTTGTGAACGGTAAATCGGTTTAAACAAACGCTTAAACAAAGGTTTAGGTTGTGAAGACTCCACCAAGAAATCACGCACGCGGCGGCTAGTGCTGCGCTCCATCATTGAGTTGCCAGTACGTTCTTGTTGACGATAATGCAAGCACGCACGCAATACATCGTTATCAATCGCTTGCAAGTGACTGTCATAATTATTTTCGTTAACAGGCAATGGCTCAGAAAATAGCATTAAATACAAACGATTAATAGAGCGAACATCTATAGGACGTTCTTCATAGTAACGCAAAATGCGTCCTACTAAATATTTTTCACCCGCATTAGATAATACTTCTAAAGCATTCCCTTGATTTGCTTTACTCAATGACAATAAACCACGGCTAACCCGTTGGAAAAATTCCAAACTTTGCTCTGAAGCGTAAGTAATCACCGTCAACAAATGCAATAAATGGTTTTCCATAACTTCTTGCAAAATTTTGTTAACTAATTCATGGCTTTTACTTTGTACTGCTTCATGTTCATGCAATTTTAACAACGCTTGAGTTTGTAAAAATTTCTTCAGCGCGTCGTCCGCTCCTTTACGCAAACGATGGCGTTGTTGGTCAGTTAATTTAGAATAAACCAACGATAAAATTTCAAACCGTTCTTGCACTGAAACGCTATCAGAAAACACCCGAATTACTAAGGCTGATTTGCAATGCGTCAAGTTTAAACGCAATAACTCCTTGCTTTCATTGACTAATACCTTATCTTTCGCGCCTAATAAACGAATAACAGGTGTCCAGTTTTCTAACGGCTGACATTCTTTCAGAGCTTGTAATGCTGTGACTTTGATTTCTTTTAACGGCGAATTTAGCGCATCAATCAATACTGTTTTGTGATTTTCCAGTTGCCCTTCTAACATTTGCACATAAGCGGTGAATGCGGCTAAACGAATTTCAGGATTGGCATGTTGTAAATAAGGTTCAACTTTATCACTATAACGCGCTTTGCTAAATTCCCCTAAAGTATATAAATATAAAGGGAAATTGGGCTGATTTGGGTCTAGCAAACGGTCTAAAATCCGATTTTCTAATTGTTGTTTGCGCGTATATAACGGATGTTTATACAAACATAGACACGCTTCTACAAAAACTTGCGGGTCTGAATGGTCAAGCAGTTTTTCCACGCTCGCATTGAAATTGACGCTCTTAAACTGGGTCAAAGTACGCAAAATTAATGGCAAAACACGCGAGTCTTGGTCAGTTTTTAAAGATTCTAATAAATAAGTCACACTGGTGTTTGATTGCGGTAAAGCCGCAAGCGTATTTAAACAGTGTTCTTTAACTTGAAAATCTTTTGTTTTGAGTAATAAATTGCCTACTTGCGTGACAAAGAAATTTAAGCGCATAACGCGCACCATTTCTAACGCGGCAACAACATGATAATAATCCGTGCTTTGTAATTTTTCTTCAATCACTTGTTTTAAAGTATTAGAACGATTAGAAGAACCTAATGCAGCACGTTTATCAAATAACTCACGGTTTAATAAACCAAAAACGCCTTGGTTATATGCTGACCATTGGGGCAAAGCACTTAAAATCCCTAAAATAGAAACAACGAACACAATTAACGGTAAAAAGAAAACAAATTCATTAAAGTTTAAATAATGAATATTCGCTAAAGTATTGCTGTTATTAAATAATAATAAGAATAATCCCGCCGTTAATGTTGCAAAAGGATACGCAATCCCATTTAAAAATGCCTTATTAACTCCCCATTGATTGGGCGGAATAGCATTGAATAACAAGTTATTAGCAGGTGTTCGGATTGCCCAGCGCATTTCTTGATTAATAAATTGAGCGACAATCGCTAACATCAATACCATGTGGGCATTGCCGTTAATGTCGCCGTTAGTAGTATAGAAAAACCAACATAATAACAAGCTAATTGCCGCAGTGAGCACAGGATGAATTAAATTACTCGCGCCAACGCCGAAAGTGGTCATTAAACGCGAAGTTACAAATAATTGAATTAATAACCAAGCTAAATTTGCAAAAATTTCGTATTGTGCAAAAAAGGAAGCCCGCGCAGTATCATTGGGATAAATGACGGGATAAATCACAACATGATATTGATATTCAAGTAATTTATTGCCAATTACGAATAATATTAAACCAATGGACATGAATAACATTAACCGCGACCGCACGATATAGCGGAATGCTACTAACAATTCATTAACGGGCGAATGATGTCCATTTTTACTGGTGGTTAGATTTCCTGTGCGGATGGGGGTTAAATGACGACTTAAAACATGTAGTAACCAGTAAGCCCCTAAACAAGATAACCCTAATACTAAAATTAACCAACGTGGCTCAATTTTCAATATATTGAGTAAAAACATCAACATTGAACCGCCTAAAATACCGCCAATCGGAATGCCTGCATTGATAACAGGGGTAACCCGTTTGACTTGTACAGCGGTAAAATAAGAAGCAACGACTGAGCCTGAATGAATAGAAATTAAAATGTAAAAGAAAGAAAAACCAATAAAAAACACACCATACACCCAATTCCAATGGGTATAAGTAAACCAATAAGCGTTTAATAGAAATAAAATTTGAACAATGACTGCAAAAACGGTGGTGGCTAGAAAGAAAAAGCTTAAGATAGCAACGCCTGATACCCTTCGCGTATAGCTTGCATAAATCATTGACCCAACCATTACTGCTAAGTCAATGAAAATAAAAATAATAGGTAATTTATCTCCTCCTAAATTCCCCACTAACAAAGTCATGCCAATACTGCGGGCAAAGCTTGAACCAAAAGAAAAAATGAGTGAAATGCTGAAAAAATATAGCACCCCTTCCCATTCATTGGGTTTAATAGACAAGAGATTGCTAAGAAGACGGAGCATAATAAATTAATTCTTGTTGCTAATCATGCCACGCATCCGACTGATTAAAACCTTAATAAAGCCGAATGCAATCGCAGGGTATTCGTGCGCAAGCTGCTCCATGTCATTACGTTCAATAACCAAAAATGTACATGGTTCATTACAACGAGCGGTCGCGGTACGAGTTTCTGCATCAAAAAGGGATAACTCCCCTAAAAAATCATTTTCTTTTAAAGTTGCAAGTATTTTCTCTTTATTATCAACATTTTTTAAAATATTTACTTTACCTGACACCACAATAAATAATTTATCTCCCGCATCGCCCTCATAAAATAAGGTATGCCCTTCTTCATAAGCTTCCTCGGTAGCGATGGTCGAAATCATGTGCAAATCTTCCGTTTTAAGCATGGAAAATAACGGCACTTTATTGAGGACAATGATTTTTTCTAAAGGAATCATGAGTTAGCGCAATGGGGGTAGAGAATATAACTTAAACAAGTTAAGAATAAATTATCAGTATTTTGTTTAGCGTGCGATACGTCATACTTATTTTAAGGGTTTTCTTAAAATTCACCAACAAAATGATTGCAATTCGTGTGATGATATTGCTTATAACGTGCCAACTTCTCATCCTTAAAATGATTAATACAATCAATTTTTGTTTTTAGGCTAAACTTGCATTTTATAACATACATGGAAGTATGACGGAGTGTTACCATTGCTCATCGCAGGCTAATCTTGCAAGAGGCTTTTAGTGTTTAATAACTAGCTTGATGTTTATATAACATAAATAGCCACTCATTGCATCGTTTTTCTTATCATAAACTTTATTACTGTTTCTTTTATTATGAAAATAGGTTCATATCATATCGCTAACCGTTTATTTGTTGCCCCCATGGCGGGCGTGACCGACCGTCCTTTTCGTCAATTATGTCGTCAATTAGGCGCGGGAATGGCGGTTTCTGAAATGGTTTCTTCTAATTCACTTTTGTGGGGCAGTGCTAAAACCAAACGGCGGGCTGAACATGAAGGCGAACCTGCGCCCCGCTCAGTGCAAATTTTGGGAGCTGACCCGCAGTTAATGGCAGAAGCCGCCCGTCATAATGTGGATAATGGTGCAGATATTATTGACATAAACATGGGCTGTCCTGCCAAAAAAGTCTGCAATGTGATGGCAGGCTCAGCGTTGTTAAGAGACGAAAGTTTAGTCGGTCGCATTTTAGAGTCCGTTGTTAATGCGGTAAATGTGCCTGTCACATTGAAAATTCGCACAGGTTGGGATAAAGCCAATCGTAACGGCGTAGAAATTGCGAAAATCGCAGAAAAAAGCGGCATTCAGGCGTTAGCTGTGCACGGGCGGACGCGAGCATGTGGCTATTCAGGTGATGCAGAATACGACACGATTGCCGAAATTAAAGCGAACGTTTCTATTCCTGTGATTGCTAACGGCGATATTCGCAGCCCCGAAAAAGCAAAACAGGTTTTTGAACAGACAAACGCCGACGGCATCATGATTGGACGCGCCGCGCAGGGCAATCCTTGGATTTTTAGAGAAATTGACCATTATTTGCAAACGGGCGAATTTTTGCCCAGTCCTTCGTTAACTGAAATTCGCGATGTGCTGTTGCAACACTTAGAAAATTTATATGCGTTTTATGGCGAACAAACTGGCATCCGTATGGCACGCAAGCATATTTCTTGGTATAGCAAAGGACAATTTGACTCTGCTAATTTTAGAAAAATGATTAATACTGTTGATTCTAGTCGTTTACAATTACAAATTACCCAAGATTTTTTTGATAAGTTAATCGCTTACCCGCATATAGAACAAGCTGCTTAAATATTGATAGAGCGGGAATTATCCCGCTCTATTGACTCGCAATCTTAACAAAATGAAGGTTCTATGCTATGCAACGCCTGTTTTTATCCCTTCTCTTTTTGGGCTGTTACTTGCCTTTGGCAATGGCGGCAGATGTTCTTAATCCCCCTGTTTTAAGTTTGGAAACTGTGAATAAACAAGTCACTGCGCGTTGGACAGCCGTCGACGGCGCAACGGGTTATCGCTTTTTTTTCGCGCCTTATCCAAATGCTACGCCTATCAATAGTTTTGAATTGACAGATACGCAAATTATAGTTGAATTACCCGAAACTTCGGCGTATTACATTGCCGTCGCCGCGTTTGCGGGAGTGCAACAAAGTGAATTCTCCAACATTGAATTTTTTGTTGTCGACAAAGCATATAGTGCGGCTAAACAAGCCACTTTTCAAAATATTCTCAATGATTTTGCCCAACAAGTGACGACCGCGCCTGCGGTATTAATCAGTATCGTGAATGATGATGGTAGCGCGTGGCGCGGCGTGCGCGGTGTGGCGGACGTGAAAACGGCGCGGGCGGTTCAAAAAACTGATAATTTTGAAATTGGCAGTATTACAAAAACCTATATTGCAACGCTTATTTTGCAATTGATGGAAGACGGAAAATTAAATTTAGAAGATAAAATCGTCAATTATTTGCCTGAATTGACAAAATTAGTTGTTGTAAATGGACAAGATTATACAAATCAAGTCACTATACGCCAGTTAGTACAACATTTAAGCGGTATTCCTGATTATGTGACCGATGAAGTTTTTGCAGAATATGTGTCACAAAAAGACAGCGTGCAATTTACGCCTGAGTTGATTTTTAGCCTTGCACGGCGTTATAGCGCGAATAGTTTTATTCCGGGGGAAAAATATGCCTATTCAAATACGAACTACATTATTTTAGGCATGTTGATTGAAAAATTGACGGGGAAAAAGGTAGAAACCGTATTACGAGAACGGATTTATCAGCCTTTGAGTTTGTATCATTCTTCGCTGAAATCCTATGACAGCGCGCTGGGTTACACCATGCACAACTATTACGGCAATGAAGAAATGACGCAAGTTCATGGCAGTGTTGCATGGACAGCGGGCGGCATTATTAGCAATAGCTATGATTTACAACGTTTTTTTAAAGCAGCCGTGACGGGGAAATTGTTTCAACAAAGTTCAACGTTAAATTTAGTGCTGAATGATTCCAGAAAAACGGATTTCAGTTTAGGCGGTTTTAAAGTGATGTTTAATAACGTGTATTACATGATAGGACACACGACGGGGCAATTTTCAGCCGTCGCTTATTTACCCAATCAGAAAACGACCTTAATCGCAACCGTGAATCAGGGCGACCCGAGTTTAGAGCCTATTTTAGAAAGTTATGTACAGCGGCTGGTTTTTGCTTTGCTGTTTTAAGTAAAGAATTTGAGAAAGGATTTTGTGAGAGGAGAAAGACCTTGCTTTGCAACAAGGTCTTTTAATAGGCTTATAATTTTTCTACGTTTTGGCTTAAGTAAGAAGCAACGCCTTCGCCAGTTGCTTTCATGCCAGCTTCGCCTTTTTTCCATCCAGCAGGGCAAACTTCGCCATGTGCTTCAAAGAATTGTAAAGCATCAACCATGCGTAACATTTCATCAACGTTACGTCCTAACGGTAAATCGTTGACAACTTGGTGAACCACTTTACCTTCTTTGTTGATTAAGAAAGAAGCGCGGTAAGCAACGCCTGCATCAGCTTCAACGCCGTAAGCTTTAACGATGCTGTGGTTGATGTCAGCGACTAAAGTGTATTTAACTTCGCCGATACCGCCTTTTTCTACGGGGGTGCTGCGCCATGCGAAGTGGCTGAATTGGGAGTCAATTGACACGCCGATAACTTCTACGCCGCGTGCTTGGAATTCTGCTAAGCGTTTGTCGAAAGCGATTAATTCGGTTGGGCAAACGAAGGTGAAGTCTAAAGGATAGAAGAAGATAACAGCGGGTTTGCCTTTGATAGCTTCGGCTAAGTTGTAAGAATCTACAATTTGACCATCGCCTAATACGGCAGCAGCGGTAAAGTCAGGGGCAGCGCGTCCAACTAATACTGTCATTGTTTAAACTCCTTAGTTATGTAGAAAAATTAAGAATCATCAATCAATTGAGGGAATCAGTTTGATGAGTATGAATTGGTTTCATCATGCTGAGTAGTGTACCTTGTTTGTGAGGATTTAGATAGATTCTAAATTATTTTTTTGCGAGTTGCATCTGTCGTCTTTTCAGAGTGTGGAGATGGTGAGGTAGATTTTAAAGAGTGGTGTGTATAAAGTAATTGGTTAAGTATTTTAATTTTTGGTTAGGGGTAAAAAAGATGAATTTTAATAAACGTTTGAAAGAAGCGGGGGAAAGATTTGATGCAGGTTTAGCAGCACATCAAAAAGCAGACTATCAAAAAGCATTAGAGGAAAGTTTAAAAGCCGCAGAGTTATATAAAGGAATTAAAGGACAAGAGTTAAATTATGCAGGTGCTTTAGGCAATGCTGCAAATGCTTTGAGTGAATTAGGAAAATATGAAAAAGCAAAAAATTATCTTAAAAAAGTAATTACAATTCAAAAGAAATTTTTAGATGATAATCATCCTGATATTGCGGCGAGTTTAAATAATCTTGCAAATATTTATTACTCACAGGAAGACTATGAGCAAGCTAAAAAACTACATGAAAAAGCCTTAGCTATTACAGAAAAAACTTTAGGTTCTCAACACCCTGATACTGCAAGGAGTTTAAATAATCTTGGAGAGATTTATAGAAAACAAAAAAATTATGAGCAAGCTAAACATTTGTATGAAAAGGCCTTAGCCATTTTGGAAAATACTTTAGGTTATGAACATCCCGATGTCGCAACAAGTTTAAATAATCTTGCAATCATTTATCAAGACCAAGGAAACTATGGACAGGCTAAACAATTATATGAAAAAGCTTTAGCTATTAGAGAAAAAACTTTAGGTTCTCAACATCCTAATGTTGCAAAAAGTTTAAATAATCTTGCAAATATTTATGATTCTCAAGGAAATTATGAGCAAGCTAAACAACTATATAGAAAAACCTTAGCTATTCAAGAAAAAACTTTAGGCTCTCTACATCCTGATGTTGCAATAAGTTTAAATAATCTTGCAAATATTTATTACTCACAGGGAGACTATGAGCAAGCTAAACAACTATATAGAAAAACCTTAGCTATTCAAGAAAAAACTT
>CAZKST010000149.1:0-7901 GCA_964555395.1 uncultured Thiotrichaceae bacterium
GCGGGAAAATAAGTCAAATGATAGCCCAAATTGCGCCACAATTTGAGCAAGGTCAATAAACGCAATGAGCCAGAATCTTTATCAAATTCAGGCAATGTGCCTTCAATAATCAACGCGCTGATTTGTCCACAAACCTGCGTTTGTTGCTTTGCGCCTTGATAACTGTTTTTCCATTTCGCCAGCCGTTCACGCCAGCGTTGATAAAAATAAACGCGGTCAGCGTGTAACACACTCACTGCTAATGTTGGCACGGGCAGCGATTGTGTGACTTGATAGCGTAAAAAGCTTTGATAAACTGAGCGATAGCCTTGTTTTTGACAAGTTTGGATTAATTCCGCCCATTGATACAAAGCACTATGATAATAATGCAAGGAGGCGCGGGCAATTTTGCGCAACGCACCAACATGACAGCCCACACATTGCGAAATGGTGGCTTCTACCGTGCGCCGATAGCCATGCGCGGGATGGTCTGCTGCCATGCCTGCGGCGTTATTTTCAATCACACCTTCGCGGGTTAATACGCCATAACTCGCAACGATATTGCCTTCAAAATCCACTTCTTGCGGAATCAACAACGCCACCGAATATAAATCTTCAATTGACAAAGCATTCACCAGAAAATCAGGCGCAGGCAACGCGCCACTGTGCGCAATCCACAGCCAATGCACCTGCGCGGGCAATTCGGTAATTTCTTCTAATAAAGTGAGTGGTAAAGTATCGGGTAATTGTAGATATTTCAAAGTTTTAAAATGTACAGTAAATCGCAATGCTGCAAATGCCGTTTTCCAAGGTTCTAAAACAGCTTCTATATACTGTGCTAAATCAATATCTTCATCATCATCTAATAATTCAATTAACAACGCGTGCGCCGAGCCAATCACTTCTACCAAAATGTAAGTATTCGCAACAGGATTGGTCGGTAAAGGTTGGATTCTACTTGCATAGTGTGAATGCGTTTCCACTTCACGGCGCAAAGGTAAAGCAGACAAGGGATGACACCACACGGCAACAGTATTGTCAGCATCAGCATTGGGCGAGTCGATTTCTATTTGATAGGTTTTACCCTGTGAATCTTCAAAAGGTTCAAAAATAACGCTGTGATAGCGATTATCTAAAACTTCAATCCCTCTTAACCATTGTAAACGCAGAATTTTTTTACTAAAACCATCGCGCACAATCACGCGCCAATGACACAAATTCACCCGCATATAGGTTGCCATCATTAAATCAATACGATAAAAATTCGGGCGGGTGCAATATACGGTAAAGACTAAAGCCTCATTTGCCGTCAATGCGACGGGCAATTTACCAATAGTTTGCACAGTTTCCATAAAGTAACCATGCTTGGAAAATTCAGTATCATTATCAGGGGCTTTTGCATAAGTAATGTAAGTCGGCGCGACATTCGACAGCGGGCGGACAGGGGGAATGGGATAATTTAACTCACGCAGGCGTAACGGCTGTAATTGCTGCTGCAAACTTTGCAAAGTGCCGACATAACGGCGCACTTGCCACCAAAAAGATTTACTCATTAACTGAATTAAATCATTTAATTGCTGTTCAATGTCTGTAACGCTGCGCAAACGGTGTTCTGCCCAGTCAATGATACGCAGATAATCCGTTGTAATATAAGTATTTGAACCCAGTTCATAAACCGAAGGCGGCACAACTAAATGATTTAGCGTTGCTTTATCCATGCCCAGCAAACTATAACTGCTTAATTCACTGAGCTTATGCTGTAATTGTTGTATTGTAGAAACTAATTCAAGCTGTTGTTGTGCAGAAAGATGTTGTTGTTGGTGTGCTGCTGCTAATTGTGTTTTTAAGTGCGTTATTTCTGAACGACGCGATTGACTGACTAACCAATACTCTACTAAATCAGCAAGTTGTTGCTCATTACCTAAACTCAGCCAATGCTTTTGTAAAAATTGTTGATACGCCGCTTTCCACTGTTCATGCGTAGCGGATTGGGTAATTTGCGTATTGCCCCAAATACTGTATTCAGTGGTAATTTGATTGACATGCACAAAATCACTGTGCTGGCTTAAACGATATAAAACATCCCAATCTTCAAAAATATCAAAACTTTCATCCAATCCCCCCACCACAAACCACAATTCACGCTTAATGGCTAAATTAATAAAAGGGATATAATTTTCATAATGCAAACGGTCGCGTAAAAAAGGCTCATTAAATTCCCCAACCACTTGCCCCGACATTTCCCCATCCGTTGATTGTGGATATTTCACTAAGCGACAGCCCGTGTAAGCGACTAAGGCTTGTGTAGTTTGCAAAGCTTCACTGAGCACCGCTAAATGCTCAGGTAACATGACATCATCATCATCTAAAAAACAGATAAAATCACTACTTGCGGCAAAAACACCTTGATTTGCCGCCGCCGCCCGCCCGCGTGATTGCGGATTATTCAACGACTGTATAGTGAGCTGCGGAAATTGCGCAATGATATTTTCTACTATTTTTCCACCATCATTAACAATAATCACTGTATCAGGTAAACGCTGTTGCGCAGCGATGCTGGCTAAACAACGCGCTAATAAAGTAGGACGGTCTTTGGTACGAACGATAACGGAAAAAGTAGAAACTTGTATCATTAGTGAAAATTATGCGTAGCGAATAATGAAAAAGGAAGGGTTAAATTGACATTAACATTATCTTGTTTATTTGAATAGCCTAAGCGTTACGCCGTTGAAAAAGTACGCTTGATTTAATGTGTTTTTTTGTCTGAACCACAATTTACTTAACTTTTATCATTAACTAATTAAAAGCCTTAAAAATTAAGGAAATTGTGTCAATTATGCAAATTCTGATTCAGAAACATTAATTCTTTATTAATCCATTGATTTCTTTTTTAGCTATCCTATCGTTAAAAACAAATTTTTTAAATAACTTAAACAGGAGCAGCAATGCGTTTTTCCATCACAATCCCCTCAGTGCAAACTACCGAATTAGTGATAAAACCCGTTATATTTTGGCTAAGTTTCTTACCTTTAATTATAATTATTATAACCGCTTTTCCTCATGCCAATCCTATTGAACATGCTTTAGATGAAACAGGTATTTGGGGCTTACGGTTCTTATGTTTTACTTTAATGATTACGCCTATCAGACAATTAACACAATGGCATAGTTTAATTAAAATTCGGCGGCAATTAGGATTATTCAGTTTCTTTTATTTGGTATTGCATTTTCTTTGTTATGCAGTTTTTGACCAATCTTTGGATTTTGCATGGATAATTAATGATATGTTAGAACGTCCTTTTATTTTTGTGGGGTTATTTGCTTTTATTTGTATGATTCCATTGGCAGTAACTTCCTCTAATAAAATGATTAAAAAAATGGGGGGTAAAAATTGGCAATTATTACATCGTTTAGTGTATTTAATTGCGGTTGCGGGAATTGTGCATTTTCTTTGGATTGCAGAAGGAAAAGTGCAATTTTTTGAGCCCTTGTTTTATGGATTTATCATTGCACTTTTATTAGGCTATCGTTTATATGTATTTAGTCAAAACCATTAAGTTAAGCATATTTGTAGGGTGGAATAGTCATCATATTGTAGTAAACCCAAAATAAACCACAAACCTGCTAGGTTTCTAAAACCTAGCAGGTTTTTATTTTACCCGCACTACGCATCCAAATCAGGAATTAACATACTTTCCAAACGTGCAATAATATCTTTGACTAATAATTTACGCTTTTTCAAACGTTTAACTTGCAATTCATCTACTGTCGTATCTTTTGACAATCGCTCAATCACCGCATCTAAATCACGATGCTCCAGCCGCAACTCTTCCAAACGATGACGTGTTTCCATGGTTTTAGGGTCTAACATCATAAATTATAATCCTTTATGTTTTTTCTGTTTCTGTCGCTGTTTCTACTTGTTTCCATAGACAATTCCCCCCGCTCGCTTTCTCTAATAAAGCTAATACTTTTTGATGTGCTGCAAGCTCTGTCTCATCAGCACAAATAATGGGTAATGGCGGACGTTGACTATCTAAACGCTTAATTTCAGTATTTTCTTGCTTAGTTTCACTTTGCTGCGCACTGCCTAATAGACTGGTTTGCCCGCCAGTCATCGCAAGATAAACCTCTGCTAAAATTTCCGCATCTAATAACGCCCCATGCAAGGTTCGGTGGGAGTTGTCAATGTTATACCGTTTACACAAAGCGTCCAGATTATTTTTTTGTCCTGGATGCAATCGCCGCGCAAGCGTTAATGTATCAATGATTTTTATATGATATTGTGCTTTGAATGCTTGCCAATCGATGTCTAGCCGCTTCAATTCTGCATTGAGAAAGCTTTCATCAAAAGCAGCATTGTGAATCAGAATTTCTGATTCTTTTAGATATTCCAACATGGCTTCAGCAATTTCAGCAAATCGCGGTTTATCTTGCAAAAACTCATTAGTAATACCGTGTACTTTGCAAGCTTCGGGGTCTATCTCGCGCTCAGGTTGTACATACTGGTGAAAATGGTTTGAAGTTAAACGACGATTAACTAACTCGATGCAACCAATTTCAACGAGTCGATGCCCTTCTTCTGCTGAGAGTCCTGTGGTTTCAGTATCTAACATAATTTGCCGCATAGTTTCCCCTTTTTTTAAAAGTGGTTAATATTAGTTTTACTCTAAAGATTGTCCTATGTTATAGTTTTTGCTTGTTAATAGCGTAAACTGTTGTTACAGTAAAGTTATAACTTTAACTTAGAACAAGGAGAAATTCATGAATAAAACAACGCAATTTGCAGTGAGTTTGGTTATCAGTGCCCTACCTTTATTAAGCTGGGCGAGTGAACCTATTCAACCTTTACAAGCCCCTAAAGATATTAATCAAGCACAAGCTGAATTAGGGAAAAAATTGTATTTTGACCCTCGTTTATCTAAGTCTGGTTTTATCTCTTGTAACTCTTGTCATAACTTGAGCATGGGCGGGACAGATAATTTAAAAACCTCTATTGGTCATAATTGGCAACAAGGGCCCATTAATTCGCCGACCGTGTTAAATTCTAGTTTAAACTTTGTTCAATTCTGGGATGGTCGGGCAAAAGATTTGAAAGAACAAGCGGGCGGTCCAATTGCTAACCCTAAAGAAATGGCATCTACCCATGAATTAGCGGTCAAAGTGTTGGAAACGATTCCTGCTTATGTAGCTGAATTTAAAAAAGCATTCGGTTCAGATAAAATCACGATTAATGAAGTGACTCATGCGATTGCCGAATTTGAAAAAACCTTAGTAACGCCTAATTCTCGTTTTGACCGTTGGTTAACAGGCGATAAAACGGCGTTAACTGAAAAAGAAGTTGAAGGCTATCAATTGTTCAAAAACAGCGGTTGTGTCGCGTGTCACAATGGCGCGGCAGTTGGCGGCAATACTTTCCAAAAAATGGGTATGGTTGCACCGTATGAAACGAAAAACCCCGCTGAAGGCTTAAAAGGGGTAACGGGTAAAGAGGCTGACCGCTTCAAGTTTAAAGTGCCTACTTTGCGTAACGTTGAATTAACCTATCCCTACTTCCATGATGGTGAAGCAGCAACGTTAAGCCAAGCCGTGGATACAATGGGACGTATACAATTAGGCAAAAAATTCACGGATGAAGAAAATGCCAAAGTGGTTGCATTCCTCAAAACTTTAACGGGCGACCAACCTAAATTTGAATTGCCAATTTTACCCCCTTCTACTGACGCAACACCGCGTCCAGAACCTTTTGCAAATTAATACGAGTCAAAGCCATTAATTTAAGCGCAAATGTAGGGTGGAATAGCGAAGCGTATTCCACCATGAGAACCTACAAAGCCCCAAAAAGTTTTTGCGGCGTTTCACGGTGGAATACGCTATGCTATTCCACCCTACAATTCTCGTGAGCACTTAACTTAATGGCTTTGTATCTACGGGGGAGTGTTTGTGTTTTATCTGGATATATTTAGCCCGCGCCAATGATAAAATCAGCGTGTATAACATATAGTTAAACACTACCCACCATGAACTAAAAATGCGTGAATGTCCATTTTCCCGCAAGCGCATGGTAATCTCAACTTCGCGCAATTTTAAGCCCGCCTGTTGTAATAACATCAACACGCCCATGTCTTGGTAATCCAGCAACGTTGCAGCGGGAGAAGCCAATAATTTCATTGCTTTAAAATTATAAGCCCGCAAACCAGACGTTAAATCCGCCAATGTCAGCCCCGAAATCCAACGAAACAGTGACCACGCCAGCCGCCGCGCCCGACTGCCACGCTGTGGAAATGCGCCGATAATCACATCTGCTGAATTTTCCTTTAAGGCATTCAATAAAATAGGAAGGGTAGAAGCTTCGTGTTGTCCATCTGCATCCATCGTTAGCGCAGTGTGATAGCCATGTCTAAACGCATAGCGTAAACCCGTTTGCATTGCACCCCACGCGCCTAAAGAAAACTCTAGGGAAATCACTTGTGCGCCCGCCTGTTGCGCAACAAATGCCGTATCGTCAGTACTGGCATCATTAATAACTAACACAGTCCCTTGAAAATATTGCCGAATATCACTAATAACCCTCCCAATACTGGCAGATTCATTTTTAGCAGGCATCAAAATAATTACAGGGTCATGCGGAATATGAGAAGATGATAAGGTCATAAATGTTGATAAAATAAATTAACTATTAATAATAGAGCTAAAATTGGTTGATTTTTTGCTGAGCTTCTATTGTCACTTACCTTTCCTTACTCAGTTAACTTATGAATACATTAGCTCCCTATGCGGTTCAAGAACACAATTCTCACGGGCGACAAATCACAGAACATGCACCAGAAGAGTATCGTTCTAATTTTCAGCGTGACCGCGACCGTTTAATTCACTGTGCCGCTTTTCGTCGATTGGAATATAAAACCCAAGTCTTTGTCAATCATGAGGGGGATTTATTCCGCACCCGTCTTACTCATACTTTAGAAGTTTCACAAATTAGTCGCACCATTGCTCGCGCTTTGCAGTTAAATGAAGATTTAACGGAAGCGATTGCTTTAGCACATGATTTAGGACATACCCCCTTTGGACATGCTGGACAAGATGCGCTGAATGCCTGCATGAAAAATTACGGCGGTTTTGAGCACAATTGGCAAGCCTTGCGCATTGTTGATGAATTAGAAGAGCGTTATCCTGATTTTCGCGGTTTAAACCTGACCTTTGAAACCCGCGAAGGGATTTTAAAACACTGTTCACCTAAAGTTGCTAAACAATTAGGAAAAATTGCTGAACGTTTCTTAAATGAGGAACAAAAAGGACAGCCTAGCTTAGAAGCGCAATTAGTAAATTTAAGTGATTCAATCGCTTATAGCACACATGATATTGATGATGGTTTGCGGGCAAAATTGATTAGTTTGCGTCAATTGCGGGAATATCGTTTATTTAATGAGCCTTATGAAGAAATTTCGCGTCAATATCCCAGCTTAGGGCAGCGGCGCGTGATTCACGAAACCATTAGACGGATGGTCGGGGCACATGTAACTAACGTGATTGAAACCAGCCATGCAACTTTAGATGCGTTACAGCCGACGACTTTAGATGAAATTCGGCGAGCAGATGAGGAAATGATTAATTTAAGCGCGATGATGTATGAAAAGCATTTAGAGTTGAAACGTTTTTTACACGTTAATATGTATCAACATTATCGAGTGCGGCGGATGGCGTATAAGGCAAAACAGGTGATTCAGCGTTTATTTGAAGCATTTATGAATGACCCGTATTTATTGCCGATTGAAGCCCAGATGGAAGTGCAACGTTTGCAGACCAATTTAGGCGGCGATAGTGGGCGGGCGCGGGCGATTGCGGATTATCTTGCGAGTATGACAGATAGATTTGCAATTCAGGAGTATGAGAAGTTATTTAATCCTGTGGTGTTGCCGTAG
>CAZKST010000150.1:0-1164 GCA_964555395.1 uncultured Thiotrichaceae bacterium
CACCGCCGACCATTTCTAATTCATAAGGGCGGACAACTTGCTCAGGATTAAATAAAGCGGGGGTTAAAATAGTCGCTAATTCTGTACTTTTAGCAGTGATTAACAAATGAGGAGAGAAAAATTTGACTAAACTTTGAGGAATACTATCGTTGCCATCTATATATAAACCCACTAAAAGCGGTTTATTGCCATTCTGCAAAGTGATTTGATAAGTTGCAGCAACTTTTTCTAATAAAGATTCACTGTATAAAGTCTGCGGGGAAAGTATCACCAAGACATAATCGGCTTGTTCTAATGTTGTTTTCTCAAAGAAAACTTTATTAACGACTGTATAACCTTGTTGCTTTAAAATATTAGTAATAAAAGAAACTTTATCAACTTGCATTTCATGCAATAAAACAACTTGAGAGGATTTTTGAGTAGAACTTGAAGCAATGACTTTATTTTCTTTTTGCGTAGAAAACTTTTTACAAACAGCCGTATGAATATGTTCAGCTAAATTAGCGTAATAATCATTTAATTTAGATTCAGACACATTTTGAGATTCAGCCAATTTATCAAAAGGCAATAATTTATGACGTTCAAGTGCGGAATTAAAACCATAATCTTGTTGATAAGGTTTAAAGAACTGTAAACCTGACAGTAATTCAAATTCTTGAATATTAAAAGAACGGAGTAAAATCGGTAAAATCAAGATTTCTTCTGTTTTCTTTGCTAATAATTTGGGGAGTTCTTCTGAAAGAATATAACTAGAACCCACAAAATACGAATCTACCAACAACAAAGCAACATTACATCCTTCTAAAGCCGCATTAATTTCCGCTTCCCACGCCGCGCCGCCCGTAATTTCTTTATCTGTCCAACACTCATATTGATATTCGCGCCGAGTGGCTAAATGCCCTTTAATCCCTGAAACCAGTAATTCTCGTAACTCTCTATCGCGACTTGAATAAGACACAAAAATTTTGATGGGATATTTTGCAGATGGGGTTTCGTGGTTAAGCATAGGCTGATTCTCCAATTTATCAGCTGAGGGTGTTATAAAGCTAACGCTTAGCAAACCGATAGCAGCTAAAAACAAGCGTGATTATAACCTGTTAGCTACTTTTTGGTATACATAAAAAAGACCTGCTAGGTTTCAAAAACCTAGCAGGTCTATTTGAA
>CAZKST010000150.1:1264-7896 GCA_964555395.1 uncultured Thiotrichaceae bacterium
CGATTCACAATCCGTTGCACTTTTATTACTTCGGGAATGGTGCGGATGTGGCGCATAACTTCATTTAAATGACGTTGATTGCGGACTTCAATCGAAAAGCGCAGCATGTTGGTTTTGTTGGGGCGCGGTTCGGTGGATAAATTTCTAATATTTAACTGTAAAGTCGCCATTAAAGTCGTGATGTTGGCGAGTACGCCCATTTGGTCGTGCACTTCTATGCGTAACATCACTAAAAATTCGCCTGATGCTTTGCTTTCCCATGCTAAAGGAATCCATTTATCACTGGCGTGTGAATATTCTAACGCTTTGCGACAGGTGGCGCGGTGGACGACCAGTCCTGCGCCTGGGGTGACAAATCCCATAATTTCATCTTCTGGAATGGGATAGCAGCAATGGGCGTATCTGATGGTAATGCCTTCTGTGCCTTGCAGCATGGAGGAGCTTGATTTAACCGCTAAAGCGGGAGTGTTTGCTGCTGTTGAGTTATTGTTAAGCAGCGCAGTGTCTTGTGCATTTTGCACATTGTTTGATGCGGTCGCACTTTCTTCTTTTTCAGTGATAAGTGAATGGATTTGATGGGCGGTGATGGCAGCAAAGCGTTTGCCGTTGGCAATTTCTTTAAATAATTTGTCTAAATTGTCTAGTTTAAGTTGATGTAACAGGGCATTTTTGATGTCGTCACTTAAGTTTTCGAGTGAAATACGGTGCTTTTCTAGTTCGCGTTTTAACCAGTCTTTGCCAATGTGTAGCTCATCTTGGGCTTTGCGGGTGCGTAAATAGTGGCGGATGCGATTGCGGGCGGTGCTGGTGACGACGTGTTCTAACCATGATTCTTGGGGGTGGGCGTGGTCTGCGGTGAAAACTTGGACAATTTGTCCGTTTTGTAATTCGGTGTAGGGGGATTTGTTGTCGCCTGCAATGCGAACAAATGAGCAGTGGTCGCCTATATCTGTATGAATTGAGTAGGCAAAATCTAAAGCTGTCGCGCCTTCGGGCAGGGTGTGTACTTGTCCGCAAGGGGTGAGTACGCGGATTTCGTTGCGAAATAGGGCAGATTTCACGTTTTCCATGAATTCTTGTCCGTTTTCAGCAGTTTCACCTAGGTGTAATAAATTGCCCATCCATGCTGTGGAGTAGTTTACGGAAAGCGCATCAAAGCCATATAATCCGTAATTGCTGCGGCTTGAAACAATCCCAAGTTGTTGTTGTTGATACATTTCATGGGTGCAGATTTGGATAAAAATTTGTACGCCTTGTTCGCTTAAAATGCAGGTTTGTAGGGCTTGCGCACCATTGGCTGAGGGGGTGATGATACCGTCTTCAAAACTGTTGGGCTGGGGTCTATAGGCATCATGTACTGCGTAGAGGGATAAATAACAGTGCTCAGTGGAAGCAACAAGAATCGTAAATCCGCATTTCTTTTGCATCACGCGCTCAAAGGTATGTTTAGCGTGTCCGTGCGTGTTGCGTTTGAAATATTTCATTTCATTGTAAATGCCATAGTAGTGCAGGGGTTTGGCTTTTATAGTCGCAGGTAAATGTTTTGCTTGAAATGAGTATTCTAGTTTTTCTTTAAAATTTTGAAATAATTCAGCGCGTTCTTGGTTGTATTGTGCGATGCGGTGGGCAAGGACTTTGTAACGTTTGGGGTAGAGAATTAAGAAACATTGTTCTTGTAATTCTACCATCATGCGGTACATGCCTAAGCGGCGGGCAATAGGGGCATAAATTTCAATGGTTTCGCGGGCAATTCGGCGTTGTTTGACAATATCTAAGTGGTGGAGTGTGCGGATATTGTGCAGACGGTCGGCTAGTTTAATGATGATAACGCGAATATCGCGGTTGCTGGCATGAAACATTTTTTGAAAAGTTGCTGCCTGCATGTCTTCTTTTGATTTGTCTTCTATTTTGGTGATTTTGGTGACACCGTCCACTAATTCTGCAACAGAACTACCAAACATTTCCATTAAGGATTGTTTTGAAATATCAGTATCTTCCAATACATCATGTAAAATAGCAGCACATAAAGCTTGGGTGTCCATTTCTAATTTTGCCAAAATATAGGCAACGGTGAGCGGGTGAGTAATATAGGACTCTCCCGATTTACGTTTTTGGTCGCCGTGCGCTTGTGCTGCTACAGTGTAGGCGCGTTTGATTAATTGCAATGCGGCATCAGGTAAGTATTTTTCTGCAAGTTCGCAGAGTTCATCAATTCCAACACTGAGTTCTGGCGGTAATTCGAATGGCATAGTCATCTCGCATTTTCCCGTCTGACTTGCCAAGTTGATGAAATCAGTTTTTTATCAATGTGTTGTCTATTAAAGCCAAGCAATAAACATTAACACATTGATAAGCTTTTTCAGCAAAACGAGCAGACAGCACAGCGTTAGGAATTCAATTGCCAAGATAAGCACAGGAAAATTTTGCACTTGGCTGTCATTAATGGTTTAATTTCACAATTTATTTTCAATTATTACGCAAGTAAGCAAGTCAGCTTAGGGCGATGGTAAAGAATTATTTGGATGAATTGTTGGCTTCCAATTCCCAAATCATTTCGGAGGTGATTTTGCCCTCTGCAATTTCGCGTAAGGCAATAACGCTGGGTTTATCTTTTTCAGGGGGAACTAAAGGCGTTGCACCCAAGGCGATTTGTCGCGCCCGTTTGCTTGCAACCAGCACTAAGTTAAAGCGGTTACCCACTTGTTCTAAACAGTCTTCTACTGTGACACGAGCCATAGAACCACGCACCTCTAAATTTATCAGATAGGTCAAAATTTATTTACTTTAGCTTAGCTAAAGCTTTGCAATATTTTTCAGTGAACTAATAAGTTTAATCAACAATTAGCAAACTGCCAAGTGATTTAGTTGTGAAATGATTAAAAAGCTAATTAATTTTGCTAGAGAGTAAACTTAAGGTATGTTAATGTATTTTTATTCTTTTTAGGAGTTACGCCGTTCACCTTTTATCTCGTTCCCGTGCGCCTGTGTCACTGTCTTAAGTTAAGCAAGCATGAGTATTGTAGAGTGGAATAGCAAAGCGTATTCCACCTTGAAACGCCGTAAAAGCTGAGTAAAACAAACGGTGGAATACGGCTTGTGCCTATTCCACCCTGCATTTGTGCTTAATTTAATGGCAGTAACACAGGCGCACGGGAACGAGAGAATTGTGTGAATTGCGATTCAGACAAGGGTGAACTGCGTAACTTCTACTTTTAATACACTTGAGAGGATTAAGTATGGCACGCGAGATTATTTCAACGCCGAATGCACCGCAGGCAATTGGCACTTATTCACAAGCCGTTAAAACTGATAAAACAGTTTATATTTCAGGACAAATTCCGTTAGTCCCCGAAACGATGAGCATACGCGAAGGCGATATTGCTGCGCATATTCATCAGGTTTTTGTTAATTTACGCGCCATTGCGCAAGCGGCGGGCGGCGATTTAAAAGATGTAGTGAAATTAAATGTGTTTTTAACTGATTTAGGCAATTTTGCTTTAGTCAATCAAATCATGGCGGAATATTTTCCTCTGCCTTATCCTGCACGGGCAGCCATTGGCGTTGCTGCTTTACCGCGTGGGGTTGGGGTGGAAATGGATGCCATTATGGTTTTAGAGTAACGCCACCGCTCACACAGACAGCTTAAAGGATGGAGAGAGAGAATGTGGGTTACACTGTCGCATCGTTTTATTTTTGGAATCAATGCGCTTAATCGTTGGGTTGGGCGTGGTATTTCATGGTTAATGTTACTGATTGTGTTGATTATTATTTATGACGTTTGGATGCGTTATTTATTTAATCAAGGTTCAGTCTTTTTGCAAGAGTTGCAATGGCATTTATTCGCAGTCAGTTTTTTATTAGCGGCAGCGTACACTTATCAATATGAAGGACATGTGCGGGTTGATATTATTGACCATAGTCGTTGGATGAATGCGCGGAAACGGGCATGGATAGACATGTTTGGTGATTTATTTATGCTCATTCCTTTTTCAATTTTAGTGATTTATAGCAGTTCGCATTTTGTATGGGGCGCATGGTCAGCGAATGAGGGTTCACCCGACCCCGGAGGCATTCCTTACCGTTATATTTTGAAAAGTATGGTAATTGTCGGTTTCTCTCTGCTCACCTTGCAAGGGGTGAGTCACTTTTTAGAAAAATTACTGTTTGTATTGGGCTATGATACTCCGCCCGCTAATCCGCACACCTCCTCTTCTACTTCTATTGAGCAATAGGCACTTACGGATATGGAATATTTTGGCATTTCAGTTGACGTATGGGCACTCATCATGTTTGGGGTGTTGGTTGTCGCCTTGATGTTGGGTTATCCCGTTGCGTTCACTTTGGGTTCAGTCGCTTTTCTATTTGGCTATTTATTTTTAGGTGTGAGTTTTTTTGATTTGTTGCCCATGCGTATTTGGGGCATCATGACCAATTTCACTCTATTGGCTGTGCCGTTATTCATTTTTATGGGCGTAGTGCTAGAAAAAACGGGCTTAGCGGAAAAATTGCTGCATACCATGGGCATGTTATTTGGCAAAATGCGCGGCGGTTTAGCGTTATCTATTGTCTTTGTTGGCGCGATTTTAGCCGCTACAACGGGCGTAGTAGGCGCGACGGTAGTCACGATGGGCTTGATTGCTTTACCCGCAATGTTGAAAAATCGTTACTCCCCAGAATTAGCCACGGGCACAATTGCCGCCTCGGGGACATTGGGACAGATTATTCCACCTAGCGTTATTTTGATTTTATTAGGCGATATGATTGGCGTTCCCGTGGGAGAATTATTTGTCGGGGCGTTTGTACCGGGTATGTTATTAGTGCTTGCCTATTTGGTGTATATCGCGGTTGTTGCGTGGCGATATCCAGAGCTTGCCCCTGCTTTAGTGGCAGACGATCACCGCTGGGATGCGGCTTTTTGGATGGAAGTCGTCAAAAGTATTTTACCCGTCTTATTTTTAATTATTGCTGTACTTGGTTCAATTTTCTTCGGCGTGGCATCGCCTACGGAATCGGCGGCAATGGGCGCATTAGGCGCGTTAATTGTTGCGTTAGTGTATGGTAAATTGACGTGGCAATCTTTAATTGATGCGATGGAACAAAGCACCCGCTTAACTAGCATGGTGTTTATTATTTTGATTGGCGCAACTGCGTTTGGTTTAGTATTTGTCGGGATGGGCGGAGATACGCTAACCCATGACATCTTTACGGGCTTACCAGGTGGGGAATGGGGATTCTTGCTGACCAGTATGTTGCTGATTTTCTTCTTAGGATTTTTCTTAGACTTTTTAGAAATCTGTTTTATTGTCGTGCCAATCATTGCCCCCATTGCACAACATTTTCAAATTGACATGCTTTGGTTTGCGATTTTAATTGCAGTCAATTTACAAACCTCTTTCTTAACGCCTCCTTTTGGCTTTTCATTATTTTATTTAAAAGCCGTCACTCCATCCTCTTTGCGTATTGATGTGATTTATCGGGGTGTTATCCCGTTTGTCATCATTCAATTGTCGGTGTTATTGCTCATTACTGTTTTCCCCAAAATCGTTTTATGGCTGCCTTCATGGTTAAATGAAGTTTATGGCTTTAAATAGAGGTTGAGAAAATAAGCACAAAAAAAGTGCTTGTAATGATTATTTTCCGCTCGTATTAACGCACACTGTAAAAAAGAGACCTGATAAAACAACATCAGGTCTAAAAGTGCTCGTAATCGGTGGAAAGAACTTATAAAACAACAATTTCTTGTTGTAAAAATTGCCCAATGCGCCGCTGTAATTTTTCTAATAAACGGGGTGAAGCAATTTTTTGGTTTTGTACTTCTTTTTCTAATTGTAAAAAGTGCATTTCTAATTCTGTCAGCAACATATTCATGCTAGCATTTTCTATACGTTTATCAAACGCTGCATGAAATTGACCAGTTAAGGTATATTGTTGATGCCAATCTAATTCTTTCACTTGTTGCAAATCGTTCCATAATACCACTAACCACCGTCCCAATTCAAATTCTTCTTCCCACGCGCTATTTTGCCATGATTTATCATAACTCGGCATTAAGTTAGCAGGTAATTCTACAGATTGATTGGCTAATTGCCGTTTACCTGTCCAAGCACCCGCTGTAAAAGCAAGCTGTCCTTGGGTGGGAGTCGTTTTTTGTGCACTAAATCCTAATTGATTGCCGTGCTGGGTGAACCATAATTCAATGGTCATGCGGTCAGCATTTTGTGAAGTATTACCCACATATAAGCTATCCACCGCTTTGCTTAACTGCATTCCTTGTTGAGAAACAGTCAAGGGTAATAATAATGGCACGCAAACCGTAATCGCTAACGCTGCCGCCAGCGCGCCCGCACTCAAACTGAGCCAGTAAGTTTGTACATGCAGTTTTATATCAACCCAGCGTTCATACCATTTCACATAACGCGATGCTGTGGGCAAAGCTTCTGCGGATAATTGCCAAACTTCATAACAGCTTGGGCAATGCTGCACATGCTGTAATACCCGTTCTCGCTGAATGCCCGTCAACTTACCTTCTACAAAAGTGGCAAGCGTTGCATCATCGGGGCAAGCGGTATTTAACATGGCGACATCTTGAGGAGCTAAAGAGAGTAATGCGTGTACACGGTCTTCGCTCACAG
>CAZKST010000151.1:0-7888 GCA_964555395.1 uncultured Thiotrichaceae bacterium
CCACTTTATCATACAAAGTAATCGCCACCAAATTCGACACCCGCACTTCTAAAAAACTTCTTCCGCTTTATTATCTTGTTCCACGCTTAGGCATTCCCAATGAGCGTGGGAACGAGATAAAAGCCTTAAAAATTAAGGAAATTGTATTAATTATACGAATTGTGGTTCAGACAAAATGGTGGAATACCCTTTGCTATTCCACTCTACTTCACCTGCGCCAATTCTGCCCGCATTTTGGCAATGGTTTCAGCATAATTCGGCGTGTTGAAAATCGCAGAGCCTGCCACAAAAGTATCCGCGCCCGCTTCAGCAATCGCACGGATATTGTCAATTTTTACCCCGCCATCAATTTCTAAACGAATTTCTAACCCGCTTTCTTGAATTAATTGCCGCGCTTGCGTTAATTTCTTCAACGCACTGGGAATAAAAGATTGTCCACCAAACCCCGGATTGACTGACATTAATAAAATCATGTCCACTTTATCCATCACATATTGCAAAACATCCAAAGGCGTGGCGGGATTGAACACTAAACCACTTTTGCAACCACTGCTCCGAATCAATTGCAAAGAACGGTCAACGTGTTCACTGGCTTCAGGGTGAAAAGTAATATACGTTGCGCCCGCTTGTGCAAAATCACCAATTAAACGGTCAACGGGTTTAACCATTAAATGCACATCAATGGGAGCTTTAACGCCATGTTTACGCAACGCTTCACAGACTAACGGGCCAATAGTTAAATTCGGCACATAATGGTTATCCATCACATCAAAATGCACCACATCCGCCCCAGCGGCTAATACATCATCCACTTCTTTTCCCAAACAAGCGAAATTAGCGGATAAAATAGAAGGGGCAATCCAGAAATTTGACATACACAATTCCTTTAAATAGTCAGTAAAATAGATTTGTTTTTTCAATAAGAAAGCGGAGAGGAATACTTAAATGAACTCAACATTATGGCAACAAGATTTTATTATTCAACACACGCAAATTTTATTAGATTCTTTTGAGCGTTATTTAAAACGTCCTTTAATTCAACGGCAAAATGCTTTAAAAGATGCGGAAAATTTATTTAAAGCGGATTTTGTCGTTGCTTCACATGGAACACAGAGCGACCCCATTTTAAATTATGGCAATCAAACTGCTTTGGATTTATGGTCGTTGAGTTTTGAAGAATTTACCCGTTTAGCGTCGCGTTATACCGCTGAGCCTGTGCATCAATCTGAGCGGGCGGCAATGTTACAGCGTGGGCGGGAGTTTGGTTTTATTGATAATTATCAGGGGGTTCGTATCAGCTCCAGTGGGAAACGCTTTAAAATTGAGCAGGCGATTATTTGGAATCTTGTTGATAATGCGGGTAATCCGTATGGACAAGCCGCGACTTTTTCACATTGGACAGGGTTGTGAGTAATTTTGGCGGCGTTTCTGGGTGGAATACGCTTTCGCTATTCCACCCTACAACGCTCGCTAAAAACTAACAGCGTTCAATATCATAATGTTTAAATACATAATCTAGCCATAAATTCGTTAAATGCTCTTGCAAGGCATTTTGTTTTAAACGCTCTGTTAAATTATTCACATCAATCATGGCTAAAGGTTGTTCTTGCCATGAGCAGGCAAAAACCGCTTTGGTGCGTTTTCCCGTCACAGGGTCAAGTTGCCATTGCAGACATTGCGCACATACGCCTTTGAGCATACATTGCATTGTGCTATAAACCGCCGCCGTGATGGGGGGGCGATGGGGTAACAGTTGCGCATAATTGGCTTGCATGTAGGTAAGTAATTCATCTGCGGCAATTAATTGCACGCGGCTGATTTCAGATAAACGAATGTGCGGCGCACTTTGCAATGTGCCAGCGTCATAACGTTGCAAACTGCTGAAAATATCCCCCGTTACGCTGCAATCTTGCGGGCGGTGGGGAGCAATTGGCTCACCTTTTTCGGTAATCCAAACAATGACATCAGCGGCTTGTTCTAAACTTTCTTGATTAAAAACGGCGCGTGCTTCGCTTAAAGTCGCAACATAAAGCACTCGATTTCCTGCTTGACGTAACGCTGTCCCGACCGCATGGATTGCGATGGCGGCTAATTGTCCGCCCATGATTAAAATCGTTTCGCCGCCAGCAGGAATTGAGGTTTTTGTACCTGTGGGTCCCATTAACGATAACGGTGTGCCAGTTGCTAAAGTTGCATATAATCTAGCACTTGCGCCTTTTTCTAATAGTGTAAAGCTTAACATTCCCCGCTCTGCGTCGACAGCCGTTGCTAACATTGCCATGGCTTCAGTTTGTAATTTTGTACCGCCGATAATTTGGGCATTGGTTTCAAAATTTTGCAGGCGGAAAAATTGCCCTGCTTTGAATTGCCGCGCCGCTTGGGGGGCGTGGAGCGTGATTTCTAACACTTCAGGACTTAAGCGTTGTACTTTGGTTAAACGCACCGTGAGTAAATCTGTCATTTTGGTGCGGAAGCTTTGATATTCTTGTTCTAAACTGGCGCGACTTTTATCGATGGAAAGTTGCATCAAATCCGCTTGAAATAATTCAACAATTTTCGGATAAGTTCGCATTCCTGAAGCAATCGCTTTAACCACACTTCCATGAAAAACGGGGTGTGTATCACCTAAAAAACTGACATAACCACTGCCACGATGGGCTAAAGGTTGCGGGGCGCGGTAAGAAGTGAATGCACCAAAATGAGCATCTTTACAATGCGCAGCTTCTGGTGCAGCGACTAACTCGCCTTGTGCATCATTTGCTTGCCATTCAAAAGCTTGATATTGGAATAAATTTGCTTTGGCAAATGTGCCGCGATGTTCAAATTCATACGCAACATTTTGTTTTGCCCCCGTCGCCACGAAAATCGAGCGGGTGTTTAAAGTGATTTCTTGATTTTCATCGCCGTTTGTATGCCGACAGACTAAGCCCGATACATGTCCATATTCATCTAATAGTGTCCGCACGGGTTCGGCATTTTCTAAATAAAAAATCCCTTCTTCTAAGGCTTTTATCACTTCTTCGTGATTGCGCAAATAGGCGGGAGAATCGCGCAATTGCCGCCGATAAACAACCGTCACGCCGCCCCATTGTTGCAGCAAAGCGTGCAAATTCGGTTCACGTTGTTGTTGTTGTGCCAGTTTGCGCTCATTGCGCACGGCGCGGGCGTGTTGCAACATTTCTTGTAAAATGGCTAAGGATGCGGCATCTAACCCTGTTTGTACTTGCGTTTCGCCCAAAGTGTTACACAAAATTTCATAACGAGTTAATAACTTTTCAATTTGGGTTAAATAATACACTTGCACTTCAGTTGCGGTATCAATACCCGTTAAACCGCCGCCGATAACCACCGCAGGCAAGCGCACTTGTAAATTCGTCAAACTGTCGGCTTTTGCCGCGCCTGTTAATTGCAACGCCATTAAAAAATCATTGGCTTGGCGCATACCAATCGCTAAACTGCCCTCAATTGGCAAAGCTTGCGGCAAACCTGCGCCGACAGCAACCGCGAGATGGTCAAAACCTAATCGCCACGCATCTTCTACCGTAATTGTGCCACCAAAACGCACGCCGCCAAAAACTTGATAATAAGGACGACGAGCTAAACTTAAGTAAATTAATTTTAAAAAGTTTTTATCCCAACGAACGGTAATGCCATATTCCGCCACGCCACCGAATCCCGCCATAATGCGGTTGTCCAGTGATTCTTCTAGTTGATGATAAAATTGAATGGGTTTTGTTAAAAATTCAGCGGGTAACGGTTCAATTTTTAAACCATCAAACCCCACAACCGCAAAACCTTCCATTAATAAATGATGGGCTAAGGTAAAACCTGCGGGCCCTTGTCCAGCAATCAACACTTTTAAACCGTTATAAGGTTTAACAACAAATTGCTGTGCGCGTAAAGGATTCCAACGGGTTAATAAATCATAAATTTCAACCCCATAAGGCAAATCTAACACATCGGACAATACCCGCGTTTCAATTTGTGGAATATTCACAGGGTCTTGTTTTTGATAAATGCAGGCTTTCATGCAGTCGTTACAAATCCGATGCCCTGTTGCAGCGCACATCGGATTATTGACCATCACCATTGCTAATGCGGCGATGCTGTAGCCGTCGCGTTTTAAGCTGTGCATTTCAGAAATATGTTCTTCTAACGGACAGCCCGTTAAAGTCACGCCCAGCGGATTGGTTTTATAGCCCTGTTCTGGGTCGCCTTTTTTAACGGGAAAGCCTTTTGAGCAAAAATCCCCTTCATTTTCATGACAATAAACGCAGTAATGAATTTCATCTTGCACTTGCCGCGCAGTCATGCCCGCATCGCTCAATTCAAAATTGCAACGTTGTCGTTGGGCTTGCAAATGTCCAGCGAGCACATTAATTTGCGGTTGGCTGTTATTTAACGGTATGGAAACAGTCGGCACTAACTGCGCGTAGTCAGTTTGCTGTGGTAATTTGAAACTTATCCAATTTGTAACTGCTTGTTTCCCTTCCGCTGTGCTTAAAGCTGCCATGCACCATTGCGTTAATAATTCAATGGTTTCCGCATTTTGGGCAGTATCTTTTAATAATTCCGCTCCCCATAACGCAATAGCGAGTTCGCGGTCAGTATTTAACAAAGCAGCTTGTTGCGCGAAAAAGTGTTCTAAATGCGATTGTAATTGATTATCTAAATGCGTAAAACTTTCTGCTAACTGCGGAGACCCTAATAACCGCCGCCGCGCCCGTCGTTGCACAAACCATTTTTTAAACTCAAAAACGGGATGATGTTTTAAAGCTTCTTGATTTGCTTGTTCAACAGCGGCTTGAATTTCAAACAATTCAGCTATAAATAGCTCTACGAATGGCGCAATTGCCAATAATAATTGACTGACTTGTTTTTGACTCAACACTGTGACATCAAGACGATAGTCCAGTAATTGTTGATGCAATGCAGGCGAATGCTGGGCAAGTTTGACCAGAAATTGCTCATCTAAAGCTTTTAAACGATTACTGTTAAATAATTCTTTAAATTCAAACCCTTTAAAATAATGCGTAAAACTAGATGCAGTTTCTGACATGAGAAAAAACCTATTTAAATAAGCGATTACTTGCAAAAAATAATAGCTAATGGATAATAAACAATGCGCAGATTATACGCTTAGCTTGTTTTGAGGATAGTCACTTTTACGACAATGAATTAAATTTAGTTGTATTTATTTTCACTAAAGTTTTTAAATTTATCTATTTAAAAAAATAGTCATTAAAAAAATAAATCTTTGCTTAGTTTTTATTAAAAATAATTGTATTATTTCTAATCGGATTTGTTTTGTGTGGTTATTAATATACAAAACACTTTCTACATGCAAAAAGGGCTTATCTGTAAGCAAAATACAGATAAATTTATGGTCACATTTAAAGGAAAATAACAATGGTCACAATTTTAGGCGATTATGTTGAAGACCCGCCAGCCGAGGAAAAAGAATATTTAGCAATTGGCTTTTCTCCGAGTTCTGTTCCTTTAAAACAGCGATGGCGTAACAATGGTTTATCAGCAGATTTTCTCGCCGATTATGTGACGACCTTTTTTCCTGCGCGAGATGATGACCCCAGCACGGTAGAGCGTCAAGAAAACATTCGGGGCGGTGTGGGTTATATTGCAAATGAATTGTTAGAAAATGCAATGAAATTCAATTATGACATTACTAACATTCCCATCAATATTCAATTATATTTACACGATGACCATTTAGTTTTTTTTGTTAGAAACAGTTTAACAGAAGAACGGCATACAAAATTCAGAGCGTTCATTCAAGAAATATTAGAGAATGACCCACAAGAATTGTATATTACCCATTTAGAACGCACTGCCGAAGAAGAAAATTGTGGCTCAGGTTTGGGGATTTTAACCATGCTCAATGATTATGCTGCAAAAATTGGCTGGAAATTTGAGCAAGTACAAGCTGAACCTTTGGCGTTTACGGTTACAACGCGTGTGGAAATTGAATTGTAAAAGGATTTAAGTTATGGTGTTAAACAATTACAATGAAAAATTTACAGTCGCATTATAAATTTGCAACTAAATTGCACGCATCTACTTACTATATTATGAACAATTATGGACAACAGTCACGTTATTAAAGCCGACGGTTACGAAATTATCCGCACTGGCAATGCAATTTCTTGTAAAGGGGCATTACGCTTGAGCGGGATGGATGAATACGCTCAAATTATTGAATTGTTTAATCAAGTTGCTACAGACGCGCCAGAAATCATTGTTTTAGATTTACGCAAACTAGAATTTTTAAACAGTTCTGGTATCAATGTGTTATCTAAATTTGTGATGAAAGTACGGCAAAAAGAAAATGTGAAGGTTATTGTAGAAGGTACGCAAAAAATTCCATGGCAAAGTAAATCTTTAAAAAATTTACAGCGTTTAATGCCTGGTTTGCAATTGGAATGGGAAGGTGGTGCAGAAGCCTAAATGTTTTTTAAATTATTAAAAAACAGATTTTAGCAAAAGTAGCAAAAAATAGGGCTAATTCATTTTACTATTAAGCGTTGAAGACAACTAACATATAGTTAGCCATTTAACTCGTCTATAAAATCTTACCTTTTTTAAATTTTAATCCCGTCTTATTGCGATTTTTTCGCGCTTGTCAATAATTGTCTCTTTAAAATTCCTTTTAAATTATTAAGGATGATTCAATGTTAAGAATGTTAGGTTTTATTTTATTGTTATTGACAAGTCATTTATATGCAAAAGAATTAAGTCATTTTACAAATTTATCAGTAGATTATCCTACAGGTGCACGTTATCAACATGTGCGTTTATTGGGGACTTTGTTATTGGATAGCCATAAAATTGAAGGTTATACAGTTCAGAGTTTATCCGATTTAGCATGGGATAACGATGCACAAATTTTGTATGCCATTGCTGATAACGGTGTTTTATTTCATTTTAAATTGCAGTTTGATGAAAAATTTACCTTGCCTAATCAAGAAGGCACTGCGCCTGTTTTAACTCAAGCTTCTGTTATTGCTGCTTATCCGCTACTAGATGAGGCGGGAAAACCATTGAAAGGAAAGGCGAGTGATGCAGAGGGTATGGACATTGTTAATGCTAACAATGGTATACAAGGTGATAGTGAATTAATGATTTCATTTGAGAGAATTCCGCGTATTGCGCGTTTTTCACCAACAGGCGAATGGAAAGCGGAGCTTACAGTTCCCTCTGCGTTGAATAACGCGAAAAATTATGAAACGCCCAATAAAGGCATGGAAGGCATTGTAAACCATCCGTATTATGGATTAATCACCGCCGCCGAGCGTCCAATGAAAAATGCGGCGGCGGAGCAAATTCAATTTTTTGCAGTAGATAAACCTTTGTCATGGATAGCAAAAGTCCATTCGGCTGAAAATAGTTCAGTGGTCGCGCTGGAGAGTTTAAACCGCACTTCTTTGTTAGTGTTAGAGCGGGCTTTTGTGTCGGTAGGACAGCCTTTTGTGATTAGTTTGCGGCAAATTTGGTTATCTGCTTGTGAATGTAATCAAGGACAAGTGAGCGAATCAAAAGTATTAGCTGAATTTAACAGCGGTAAAGGCTGGGCGATTGATAATTTTGAAGGGCTGACCCGTCACCATGATAATTTTTTCTTGATGGTGAGTGATGATAACAGCAGTTTTTTACAACGCACTTTGCTGCAATATTTTGAAGTCGTGGATGTGACTGAATAATTGCGGATACTCAAAAGTTTGGACTTATAGTAATCGCACCTTAAATTGCGTAAATTGGAGTGCAATCGCTTTAGCTATTGCTCTTTAACCATTTGATTAAACTGTATTCATCTATTATGATACTGGCAATAGCTGAAGCGATTGCACTCCATTTTTCAACTGCGTACTTCCTA
>CAZKST010000152.1:0-6245 GCA_964555395.1 uncultured Thiotrichaceae bacterium
AAATAAGGTAGCGTTTAAGTTTTGCTTAAAAACTAAATTCGGTTAATGATAAATAACGCGAATTTAGCGATTTAATAGAAGTAGAAGTTATGCGGTTCACCCTTGTCTGAATCGCAATTCACACAATTCTCTCGTTCCCACGCTCCCGTGTCACTGCCATTAAGATAAGCGCAAATGTAGGGTGGAATAGGCGCAAGCTGTATTCCACCGTGCGGTTTATAATTTGTTTTTGCTCAGATTTGGCAGAGCCTCATGGTGGAATACGCTTCGCTATTTCACCCTACAATACTCACTGTTTGCTTAACTTAATGGCTTTGACGCAAGCGCGTGGGAACGAGATAAAGAAGGTTTCAGTGCTCCAGCATAAGCGATAGAATTCTTTAAAGTCGGCGGAGGGATGTCGGGTTTCCTCTTGTAAACTGGGTAGAATAATTACAGTCAGATAACAGTAAATCATTCTATTGCTTATGTTTCAAATGACCAAGCACCAAATCAACTTTATAACTTTATGTTATTTTTCAAATTTTAAGGATGCAGCATGAAAAAGAAACTCATTAGTTCATTAACAATGGCGTGTGCTTTGGCTATGGGGATTAGTAGCTATAGTTATGCTTTACCTGGGGCGGCAGATACTAACCGAGATCAGGGAGACGTTGCTTTTACACGTTATCTTGGCACAGCCGTTTTACATATTGGAACTGATGGAACGTGGTATGTAGGAAAAGTAGGGCAGAAAATCAGTGAATATGTTCCCATTAAATGGGAAGGACAAGGTGGTTTAAATGATGATAGCTTTGAGTTTTCACCAGTTTCTGCCGAAGATATTCCTGCAACAGGTGGCTATCTCGTTTATTTTCAATCGAATGAAACACCGAATGACATTGGCGAAGTTACCTTAGATAATCAAGGTAATATCATTGGTGCAAGTGCAAAACTGCTCAGTCAAGATGAATGGTTTGCGGCTGAAAAAAAATGGGGAGTGGATTTAAATGGCAATGGTGGGCTTGGCAACCAAATGATATTGGTTGATGCGGGCTCAGGCTCAGATGCAGTGAAGCTTTATCTTGATGGACTTGGTACTTATCAAGTTCAAGAAGCTGATAAGACTTTTAAACCTTTGATATTTGAAGGTGAACCCCTGAATTTACAATTCTTAGAGTTCTACGAGGTGGAAATTGAGAATGTAGTACGCTCAGATGGAGGTTATACAGTTTATTTGAGTACTTTGGATGACGATGTTTTCGAAATTACGACCGATGCAACAGGTGCTCTCAAAACCCCAAGCCTACAGGTTGTTGGTTCTGCTCGTTTAGAGCAAGTGGAAGCCTCAACGGGTGCAAACTTAAACGATAAAGCAGATACTCCCCTTACCGCCGATTGGACAAGCAGCCTAAAAACCGCCGCGATTCGTACTGAAGTTGAAACTCAAACAGCAAATAATGGAAAAATCACTCATGCGGGTTTAATTAAAATTGTTGATGCTGCTATTCAGAGTGCAGGTAGCGGCGCAATCGGTGCTGATATTTTCAGTGACCTCAACGCGATTTCTAATCGGGGCACAGCCTTATTTACAAGCAAAGATTTAGCAGGTACTGAAACTGATTATTTGGTTTATGTGTTTGATAAATTAGTGAATGGTAGTAAAGCAAATAATTTTTATACTGGTGGTACGACGACAAAGCAAAATTTAGGAAATTTATCTGCGGAGTCGCCAGCGGATGTACTGCAAAAATTAACCAACAAATGGTTACTAGGTTTAGATTTACCTAATCCTAGAAGTGGTGGCGATACGGCAAATCCATCAGTAAGTGCTGTAAGCACAGCAGTTTATAAAACATTCAATGCTGATTTAATCGTTGGTGGCGTGCAAGCTTTTGATGTTAATCAAGGTAGTGCGGGTACTTGTTATTTGCTTGCATCTATTGCCAGCATTGCTCAAGCTCAGTCTAGCACTTATAACGCCACTTTTGTCAGCAATGGGGTAGGCACAAATGGCTCTCCTACATGGGGGATTCGTTTTTTTGATAATAACAACAAACCTCACTGGGTAACTGGGAATAATCAATTAGTTGTTCTTAACCAAGATGATACAAATGCTGCTTATACTAAGGTTAAGGGCGTTGATGCACAAAACAGTCCTACACAAGAATTATGGGCACCGCTTGTTGAAAAAGCTTATGCACAAGCTAATGAGTTAGGTATTTTTGATCGTGATAAAGCAGAAAATGCTATCTTTGCGATTGACGGGGGGGGTGCTCGAGCATTGGGACACTTACTAGGTCAGAAAGCGTACATGTTCACGGATCAAGCCATCTTTACTTTTAAGGAGGGTAGTTCTAGTTCGCTTACTGGTACGTTACTGCCTGAAGGGCAAACACGTTTAGGAGAATACACAAAAGCACTTAATTCTGGTCAAGCATTTTATGTTGCACCAGGAGTTGATACTACAAATGCAGCAGGTGCTTCAGTTTTTGTAAGTGGTCATGCTTTTATGATTTACGATGCTGATCCCAATGATCCAAATAACACAACAGTTAAAATGTATAATCCTTGGGGTGTTAGTGTCGGACCTACATTTGTCTCTCCGTTTGATCAGGATTTATCTACTTTACTCGCTGTACCGACGCTGTCAATGTTATTTGCTCGCTAATTAATCATGTGCAATACTGAATACTTTGAATAATTAACGCAAATTCGGCGAAATATTTAAGCTAAAACAAAAACCTGCTAGGTTTTCAAAATCTAGCAGGTTTTTTTATCTGAAATACAACAAATGCACTCCACTAAAAGAAAGTTTCTTCAGATAAATTCGTTGTTTCATTCGTTTTTGGCGCATTCGCGGGCGGCAAAACGGGCGAAGAAGGTAAAACACTGTTTTTAGCACTGTGAATTTTAGGATTTTTACGCTCAAAATGACGAGTTAAGAATTCATCTAAAGCTTTTTGTGCATTTTGTTCACTCAAGCGCGCTTGTTGAACCGCATCGCGGGCTTTGCCCAATTCTTCATACGCCAATTGCTCAGAACGGCGCGTTTTTTCTAACAAGCGTTGCGCTTCATCTCGTTGTTGTAATGCCGTTTTTGCCATTTCAAAAGCCGCATCTCTTTGATGTTGCGATTCAAATTTACGTTGTTCTGCCTGTTGAATCTGCCAACCAAATAAACAAATGAGCAACAATAACGATAAAAATCCTAAACGTTGCCAGCGTTTTTTATGGCGTTGTTGTCCTTGTGCTGCTTCAAAAAAGCTCAATTGCAACGCGCTGAATTGCTCAGGGGCGCGCTGATGCCATTGTTGCAATAAATCTAAATCAGGCGATTGCCATAAATAGCGATGATGGCGTTGTTGCTGTTCCCACACCCGCACGGCTTGTACTAGGCGATTTTTGAGTTGTTTATCGGCTTGGCGTTGCGCAAGCCAATCTTGTAAATGTGACCATTGTTGAATCAAAATGTCACTGTTAAAACGTACCCAACGGCATAAATTACCTTGTTCATCTACGGAATTTTCTAATATTATCCAGCGTTGTTCTGGAGATTGTAAAATTTCTAAAATATGTAAAATAACCGTTTTATCTAATTTTTCTGCAAGTTTACTGAGTTGTACAGTTTTTGAATAATATTTATCTTGTAATTCAGTTTGCTGTGAATTTTCAAAGTGTAATAACTGTAAACACAGTTGTTGTAAAGTTTTTTGCTGCGTTTCAGAAAATTGCTGATAACTTTGTTGCAAAGTATATTCAATACTATCAGTAAGATTTGGAACTTTTGCCAAGGTTTCTGCGGGGCTTATACCTTGACTACAATTCCACCATAAGCGCATTAGCATCATTTGTAAATAAGGTAAAGCATTAGGTAATTCATAGGCTTGTTGGACTAAATGCTCAATAGTAACAGAATTAAAAGGATAATTAGCTTGCCGCGCCGCTTCACTGGCAATTTCTAATAATTCTTCACGACGGGGTAAAGTCATTAAAATAGATTGCCGAGCGACGGTTTGATACAACAAACGATAGCGTTGTAAATGGGCTAAAAATTGATGGCGTAAAGTTAAAACGACAGAAATATGTTGATTTTTATCCGCAGCGGCTAACACAAGATTATCAATAAATAATTGACGTTGCTCATGATTTGTACAATGAGTAAAAAGTTGTTCAAAATCATCAATAATCAAAACAACTTGTTGTCGCTCATGATTAATTAAGCTGCTAATAACTTGATTGATACCGTTATCAGCTTGTAAACGTTTGATAAGTTCGGTTAAAGTGTATTGCCCATGCGTCCAATTAGGCTGTTTAAGCAACAAATGCCCCAACGTGGCGAAAGGAGCTTGACGCGGTGTCATGACAATTGCGCGAATATCACTTGCAGGATTTTCATGCGTATGGGGACGACAGGCAAGTGCGCTGAGTAAACCTGCTTGTACAAGCGAAGATTTACCCGAATAAGGTGCACCTAAGACGGTTAATAAGCGAATTGTGCGCTTTTTTTGAGCTTTGGAGGTTTGTAGATGGTTAAATTTATCGAGTAATTGTCCTAATAACTGTTCACGACCATAAAAATGCAGACAATCTTGCGCTTCATAGGCAGATAAACCGACAAAAGGCAGGCGTTGTATTAATTTATTACTGTGATTTAAACAGAGAATATCTAGTTTATGGCTTTGTTGTGTAGTGACCGTAACAGTCGCGGATTCACCCAATAATAAGACATTATCATGACTATCACGGCTAATATGAAGATTTTGTTCTAAGGTTTTCATTGTAAACTGAAATATCTTTGTTTAAAGAAAAGGAAAGAAATCAATAAATGATTGAAAATCAATAATGGAATGAGCAGGAATAATGCCATCTACTTAAATTTACGTTACATTTTTCTTTAAAAATAAAGAAAAGTTTTATTCTCAAGACGACCTAGATTATTTCTCATTTTTAAGCAAACATTTTACATCTTGCTTAAATTCCACCATACTTTTAGCAACTGTAGCATTAAGCGTTATTCTTTTCTTGTGTCTATTGAATTTAACCTTAATTGCTCGCCTGCTTTGAAAACATTGCTATGTTGCTTGTGTACAAGATTGCTCTTTTTTTTCTGAGCCTGCGGTCGTTTTTGTTATTGATAGCTCTTGATAAAACTCAATGATAGCGTAAAACAATACCGTTTGTTGACGCTCATTAGGTAGGATAACGGACTTTTAATGCAGAGTTCATTTTTGGATTTTCGGCATTTATTAGGAGTCTTTTATGAGAATTTTAAGCTTGGCGATTTTGCTCGCCTTAGTATCGCCGTCTGTATTAGCAGGCGTAGTGGGGACTGGAACATCCGCCAGTTGTACCCAAGCAGCGTTAGAAACAGCGTTAGCCGCGGGCGGCGATGTCACTTTTAATTGCGGTGCTAGCCCAAAAACTATTTATTTAAGTAAGGATTTAGCGCAGCTTGCCGTGAATGTAAATGTCAATGGTGGCAATTTAATTACTATTGACGGACAAGGCAAATATCGTATTTTTTACACGATTGCAGGGCGTGCAAGCTCAACCGCTGATAAAGATATTATTTTATCTGTAAGCAATATTACTTTGAAAAATGGTTATACCACGTCACGCGGCGCAGCGATTGCGATGAATTATTACAGTAAGTTGTACGTTAAAAACGTTGAATTTTATAATAACGTTGCAACCCGCGATACTCAAGCATGTGACGGCGGCGGCGCGATTTGGTTAGATGCTGAAAATACAACCGTAATTGAAAATTCTGTTTTTATTGGCAATAAAGCCAATAACGGCGGCGGCGTAAATACAGTTTTTAGTGATGTAACCATTCGTGACAGTTATTTTGAACGCAATGACGCTACACATAGCGATAAGATGGAAACCTTAAATAATTGCGGCGGCGGTGGTGCAGTGCGTTTTGAAGGGACACGGAAAATAGCTTATGCAGGCACGGGCAAAATGTTGATTGAACGTTGTACATTCGTTGAAAATACAACTAATCATGCAGGCGGTGCTTTAGAAGTTTATTTATATGATGACCGTGATACTTTAGAAGTGAATGACAGCTATTTCTTGCGCAACAAAAGCACTAAATATGGGCAAGGGGGCGCAATTGCGTATATGAACAGTAAACCAGGGCAAGGTTTATTTACATTGCGTAACAGCACAGTAGCGTATAACCATTCTGATTCACAAGGCGGTGGAGTTTATTCATTAACCAACACCGACATTATCAACTCTACGATTGTTGGCAATCG
>CAZKST010000152.1:6345-7776 GCA_964555395.1 uncultured Thiotrichaceae bacterium
CAGATAAACCCTGTTTTGCCAATTTAGCTTCTTCAGACCCCTTGTTAGAAACTGAACTGCGTTATATGGGAAGTGGCATACCTGTTTTACCGCTTAAAGTAGGGAGTCCAGCGATTGATAAAGGCGCGACTGCAAGTTGTAGTACCTATGATGCACGCGGCGTTGCGCGCAGAGGGACTTGTGACATTGGCGCAGCAGAATACAATCCTTATGTTTCTACCCTTTCTTCGTTAAAAAGCACGGTTTCCTCTACTGGCGTTACATTTTATTTGAGTCCATCTAATCAAAATCGCGGCAAATCGGGTTATGTATATGCCGCTTTCTTGAAAAATAACATCATGTATTTCTTAGATGAATACGCTCATCAAATTGGTTGGGGTAATAAAACTTTAGTTTCAACTACAACGAGTAACAGCACATTCAGCTCATTTACTGCTGCTTATGGTTTAATGCCTTTTGTAGCGAGTTCGTCTGCGGCGACGACTTTTTCATTGAAATTAACAACGGATGAAGCGTTGAGTTTATTCAATGGCGCATCAGCGGTTTATGTGGGTTATGCACGCAATCAAATGGACATGATTAATAATTTTGATTTTGCTTGTGCCTTTAAAGTGGTTAACAATACGTTAGTGGCTTGTGAATAAAGCAACTTACCCCCAGACTTGTTAATGAGTTTTCATGCTTTCCCAAAGTTTTTAGTTCCTAAGCAAAAATCATTTGTTTGGGAACTTTTTTGTTAACATATCTGAGTTAAAACCTGCTAGATTTTGAAAACCTAGCAGGTTTTTTGGTTTAAAGGGTTTGATGCTCTTTCGCATTTTCTTAAATTGGTGTATATTTCTAACTGACTTATTAGAAGCCTATGTGTCACTCTGAGGCAACAATTAACTTAGTTAATAACGAGTTAGGACATGAAGCTAAAGCGCAGTTGCTTTTTACGCGCTGAGTGTGGTGTAGTCAGTTGACTACAAATGTACTTGGTACATTTTCGGACGACGCTCTAAGTCTCATTTTATAAAGCTGCTTGTTGTTAAACAATAAGCGGCTTTTCCTTTTTTTAGCCTCTATAAGAAGACCGATAAACCTCTAAAATATCGCCATCTATTTTTTTGTTCCGTAATGAGTACATTGTTGTTATGGAATAAAACTGTTGTTTTTCTATATAGGTTAATACTATGAGTATTTCAGGTTTAGCTTTAAATAATAACTTAAGCTTATCATCTATTTCTGCACTGTAAAAAGTTCCATTTCTTGCAAATGTTTGATAAATAAGTTCTGGAATAGATAATTTAAAATTGTTTATCCAGTTACCGTGTTTGAATTCAATATGTTTATAACCAAAAGTAAGTTTATGACCATTTTGCAAACAAATTGCACCCGCTGGAATTTTTAAATTTTGCGGGATAATGGCAAATTCTTTTTTACCATTGA
>CAZKST010000153.1:0-7774 GCA_964555395.1 uncultured Thiotrichaceae bacterium
TTAATCAATTTAAAATGCGGTTACTATATTAGTTATTACCCACAATAACAAAAACTAAAGGTTAATTTATGGCTCGTCGTCGTCGCTTGCTTCAGGATACCCCTGTAGAAGCTGTTATTACTGGTTATGCCCATGATGGACGCGGAATTGCGCATGTAGATGGGAAAGTTGTGTTTATTACAGGCGCATTAAAAGGAGAAACTGTCCGTTTTATCTACTTAACCAAATGCAATAAATACAGCGAAGCGTATGTCATTGAAGTATTAAAACCCGCCCCCGAGCGCGTCACGCCGCTTTGTCCCCATTTTGGCGTTTGTGGCGGTTGTAACTTGCAACACTTGTCTTCTGATTCTCAAGTCGCATTAAAACAAAGTTTATTACTAGAACAATTTGAACATATTGGCAAAGTTACACCTGAAACCATCGCCGCGCCCCTACGCAGTCCCGTGACAGGTTACCGTCACAAAGCTCGTTTAGGCGTGCGTTATGTGTTAAAAAAACAAATTGCCTTAGTGGGTTTTCGCGAATTGCGTAGCCGTTTTTTAGCTGAATTGCAACAATGTCCCGTTTTAGACCCGCGCATTGGGCAAAATATCATGGCATTCCGCGCTTTGATTGAGCAATTAGAAGGGCGAGATGTAATTGCACAAATTGAAGTTGCGTTAGATGAAACACAAGTCGCGCTGGTTTTCCGCAATTTAGAACCTTTATCTATCGCCGACCAAAACACGTTAAAAGCTTTTGCGCAGCAGCACCAATTTTATATTTACTTACAACCCAGTGGCTTACACAGCGTCACGCCGCTTTATCCAGAAAACATTTCAGTTTTTGAAACGTTGCGTTATCAATTGCCTTCGGAGCAAGTCAGTATCGGTTTTGCGCCGTTTGACTTTACGCAAGTGAATCCGTACATCAATCAGCAAATGATACCGCAGGCGTTAGCGTGGTTAAATTTATCAGCGGACGATACCGTATTAGACCTGTTTTGCGGTTTAGGAAATTTCACTTTACCGCTTGCCAAACACTCTCGCGCCGTAGTGGGCGTAGAAGGTGATACGGGTTTAGTGCAGCGGGCAGAAATGAATGCTAAAAAGCAACAAATTGATAATATTCGTTATTATGTTGCTAATTTGGCGGATATGAATTTGCAACAAGCATGGATGACTGAAAATTTTGACAAAATTCTAATTGACCCACCCCGCGCAGGTGCAAAAGAAATTTTAGAAAAGTTAGATTTAAGCAATGTAAAAACTATCGTTTACGTTTCCTGCAACCCTTCCACACTTGCCCGTGATGCAGGCATTTTAGTCCAACAAAAAGGCTTTCGTTTTGTCAAAGCTGGCATCATGGACATGTTCCCCCACACTGCTCATGTAGAGTCGATGGCTTTATTTGAGAAATAATTGCTTAAATTCTCACGAACTTGACTGTTTGTAGGGTGGAATAGGCACAAGCCGTATTTCACCCTACAGTGTAGGAGCGAATGATTATTTGCTTTTACTGATGATAATTTGTTTTTGTTCAGCTTTTGCGGCGTTTTAGGGGGGATGCGGTTACTATAAATGTTGGATAGCTAATTGCATAATATTTAATCCATGCTCAATAAAATTTTATAAATTAAACAGCAATTTTAGCTTTAAATAACATGAGAAAAGTAGAGAGTTCTTAATTTATTTTATACCTAAAAAATTATCATGTTTTTGTTTTATTTTAAAATTTTGCATGGATTTAAATATTTATTTGTCATCAGTGGAGGATATTATGTCTCACCTCAAATTTTCTCAACTTTGCCGTCTATATTATGCTAGTACGGCAACGCAAGAATATTTACCACATGACATTGGGGAAATTTTAAAATCTTGTAAAACGGTAAATCCATCTTTAAGTGTGACGGGATTGCTATTTTTCGGTGAGGGCTATTTCTTGCAATGTTTAGAAGGCTCTCGCGAAAATATTAATCATCTCTACAGGAAAATTACACGCGATTCTCGGCACAAAGATGTTGAATTGCTGGAATTTAAAGATGTTGAAGAACGCTATTTTGAAGAATGGTCTATGAAATATGTGAATTCCGCCAATGTTATTTCTAATATTTTGAAACAAACGGGTTTAAAAAAGTTTAACCCCTATCTGTTAGACAGCTATACGCTAAATGCAATGACCGAAGCGTTTCGTGATTATGTGCCTCCTGATAAGACAAAAGCAGGGGTTTTAAATACGGCTAAAAGCAAGCTGAATATTTTTAACCTCTTTAGTAGTCGCTCTTAAATTTTGAGAACATCATCCATTACAATACGAATCACATTATCAGGAGGTCTTTATGTCTGATATCAATTTGGCGACTATATGCTATGCAAGTACAGCTACTGAAAAATGCTCATCTATAGAAATTGGTTTAATTGTAGAAGCAGCTAAAAAAAATAATATCCGCGCAAATATTACGGGAGTTTTATTTTTTGGAAATAATTATTTTTTGCAAATTTTAGAAGGCCCAAGAAGCAATCTCAATAGGTTATACAACAAAATTATTCGAGATGAACGTCATACTAACATGCAAGTTTTGGAATTGCGGGAAATTGGTAGCCGTTGTTTTCATGAGTGGTCGATGAGACTGGTTGATTCTCCAGCAGTCGCAGCAAAAATTTGTAGAGAAAGTGGATTTAGGGAGTTTAATCCCTATTTACTGGATGGTCGTATGTTAAGTGCATTAGCACTTGCCTTTCGCAACCATCATGAACCTAATGAAGTTAAAACTGCTGAAGCAGAATCTCGTATTGAAACCTCCAAGAAAAACACTAATTTTGACATTTTAAAATTATTTGGACGACATACTTAAACACAATAGGAGATAGTCCGTGCTGTGTACAAAAGTATTAACTATCTCCTTGCTTTACCACAATTTTTAGTTAAAGACTTGTTTATAAAGCTCTATTATTTGAAGGTAAATTATACCCATAGCTTTCTAAAATCTCTTGCGCAAAGGGTGATTTTAAATAGCGCATAAAATCTAATGCCGCCTGATTCTTTTCGCCTTGTTTTAATAAAATTATTTGATGCTCAATACCAAGATGAATACGACGCGGTACAATCCATAAAGAACCCTCGTTACGTCTTTTAGGGTCTAAAATAGATAAGGCTAAAAAACCTAAATCTGCCCGTCCTTCTTCTACTGCGCGCCGCACCTCCAAATTATTTGGCATAATTACAAATTTGCTTTGTAATTTCTCAAATACGCCAAAATTTTTTAAAATCTCTACAGCAGCTACACCATAAGGAACTTTTGTTGCATCAGGAATTGCTAATGTTTTAAAATTCCCGCTTTTTAAAACTTCTCCCCGTGCATCAATTAAATCAGCTTTTTTACTCCATAACACCAATTTACCAATAGCAAAACTAAAGCGATTGCTATCTAACGCTAAACCATTTTTTACCAATAAATCACCATGTTGTTTATCAGCCGATAAAAAAGCGTCAAAATTTGCATTTGCTTGAATCTTTGCAAATAAATTTCCAGTACTTTCTATTTCAAAAGTAATTTTATGCGGGTAGCGTTTTTCAAAATCGCTTACCAATTCTTGCATTGCATTATTAAACGCACCAGCAACTGCAAAATTAGCATTATCGGCATAACTCGGTAATGCAAAAAAAACCATAAAAAATAGCGTCAATGTTTTCATCATTAAAAATAAAAAATTCCAAAAAAGCGTTAAAAAAAGAAGATTTTTCCGTTCAAAAAATTTGTTTTTTTATAACAAATTTGCAAGGGTTTTAACAACAGAATTAAGTTTGAAAAATGATAACTTCATTGTCAAAGTTAGATAAAATAAGCAGCTTGCAATTTCATTTAATAGAAAGCATTTCCTCCCTTTTTGCTTGCCACTCACTTCAGGCAGATTTATATGAGCTTTAACGACGCACTCAAACTTTATAAACAAGGTAACACCTTCAAAGCACATCAATTATTGCAAGAAGTTGTTAAAAAAGAACCTAAAAATGAAAATGCTTGGGCATTATTGTTAAAAACCTCCACAGATGAGCAAGAACAACAACAAGTGGTGAAAAAATTACTTGCCCTCAATCCTCATCATCCTGCTGCGCTTGAATATCAGACGCAACATCATCAAAATCTCAATGCTGAATCTTCAGAAAAAATTTATGAAATGTTATGGGATTGCGAATATTGCAATGCTAAAAAATTACTGGGCAAAACCCATCGTTTCTGTCCCAATTGTGGCGCGCCACAAGATGCCAATGCGCGCTATTTTCCTGAAGAAAAAGATAAGGTTGCGGTACAAGACCATCAATATTTTGGCGCGGATAAAATTTGCTCCGCCTGCGGAACAGCAAACAGTGCTAAAGCCGAGTTTTGTCAACAATGTGGTAATTCTCTAGGCGATGGCAAAGCGGTTAAACAACAAACGGAACAAGTACAAGGACGTGATGGCAAATTTCATGCAATTAATGAAAAACCGCCTGAAAACAAAAATAGCAATAGTAACAGTACAGTAACATGGCTTGTTGTGCTTGGAATTGTGCTTTTAGTTGGAATTTGGGCTGTTCTATTTTGGAATAAAGAAGTGAAAGCCGTTGTAACTGGACATCATTGGCAACGGATTATTGAAGTTGAAGAATTTGGTGAGCGGCAAAAAGAAGATTGGTGTAACGTCAAACCCTCTGATGCTTATCGCATTTCTAAAGAGGAAAAAGTACGTTCAACTCGCAAAGTGGCAGATGGTCAAGAATGTACTACCCACAAGGTAGATAAAGGCGATGGCACTTACGCAGAAAAACAAGAATGTCAACCCCGTTACCGAGAAGAGCCTGTTTATGATGACTATTGTCATTACTCCGTAAATCGTTGGGAAGTTGAGCGCAAAATTGAAACCCACGGCGACGATAAAAAACCGTATTGGGGTAAAGTCAGCCTTGCTAAAGAAGGAAATTGCATGGGCTGCGAGCGCGAAGGCGACCGCAAAGAAAGCTATCAATTGCTGTTAAAACAAAAAGAAAGCGAAGATTCTCATGTCTGCGATGTTGAACAAGAATTGTGGCAAAAAACCCCAGTGGACGCGACGTTTAAAGTGGATGTTAATTTAGTCACAGGCAGCGCACATTGTGGTAGTTTAAAGTTAATTAAGTAAAATTGCTGTAAAATCATGCCGTTTTTCGTTGCAGTCCTGCGCGTAAAACGGCAAAATTTATCTTAAAGTCGGCGTTTTGCACCTTTCTCTTGCTATTCGCGTTACAATAACCGTCATTTTTATTTTTATACAAAAAACTTCGTTCGGATTTTATAAGCAATTTTTATCTCACTCCCCTGTGTATGTATGGAGTGAGTGAAGTTTTTCTATTGCTATTCACTCGAGAATTTATGTTATGACCATTCAACTTTCACGGGCACGCTTATTTTTTATCATTGCTGTGGTGTTCATACTTATTGTTGTTATTGGCATTTTGCAATATTCCCGTTCTCTGTTAGAAGAACAAACACAACAAGCCAATGCTGAAACCGAGCAAATTAAACAACGACTCGATGCCATTACTCAAGCACAGCAGCAAACTGTCCGTGATTTGCAAAATCAATTGGTAAAAAATCAACAACACCACAATCAACAATTGCAAGCACAACAAAATCAAGCAACAGAAGAAAATAATGCAAAACTTGCCGCTTTAAAAGCAGATTACGAACAACAATTACAAACTTCTGTACATAAAGTTGAACAATTAGAACAACAATTAACTGAGCAACAAAGCAGTTTAAAAGCCCAATGTGAACAACAATTACATGAATTATTACAAGAAGCTTCAGTCATTCAACGGGCATTAATTAATCAAGTGCAACAACAATCCTCTTCTTCTTTAAATTTACCGTTTTTAACCTTACCTTCTGAGTTAAGTGGTTTAAAGAAACCCGCAAATTCTGATAATGCCCAATGGCAACAAAAACAAGCCGAATTATTGCAACAAATTCAAAGTTTGACAGAGCAAAATGCACTGTTACAAAGACAATTACAAGAATTACAACAACAAAATTCAACGCTTGAGCAACAGCATAAAGAACATCAACAACAAAATGATGCCGAACAACAGCGTTTAAATGAATTATTGCAACAAAACACTATTGAAAAAGCTCAATTAGTTGAGAATGTGCAAAAAATTACGGATGAAAAACAGCAGTTAATTACTAAAAATGAACAAAGCAATGTTGAACAACAAAAACAAGCACAAGCTTTACAACAGCAATTAACAGAGTTAAAAACTAAACTCACTGACTTAGAACCAGTATTAGCGCAAAAAGAGATTACTTTAACAGAGCAAGCAAATGAGTTAGCGGATTTAGAAAATGCAAATGAGTTTAATAGTTTGCTTAATGCTGATATCCAACAAGAGAAAGAAATTTTACAAAAAAACTTAACTGAAACTTTAGCTCAATTAGAAAGCTTAAAAACAGAACAAACGAATACGACAACCCAAATAGAACAATTGAATAAGCAAATAAAACAATTAACTTCAGACAAAGAACAAGAAGCCAGTAGAAATGCGAATTTGATGTATGAAGTAGAAGAAACTAGACAAAAACTTGCACAATTAGAAACAGAGAAACAAAATTTAATCGTTTCTCATGAGCAGCAAGTGCAGGAAATGAACAAACAAAACATTATTGCTCAAAATGCACAAACAGAACTGCAACAGCACATTAATCAATTGAAAATGGAATATTTACAAATTCAACAACAACAAGAGTTAGAGCAACAAACGTTAGTTGAATTAAATACTGCTAAACAACAATTAACGCATCAATTAGAACAAGCACAATGGAAAGAGTCTGAATGTGTGCAAGAACTTGCACGCGCTACGCATGTGAGTAATCCTAAAAGAACAATGCGTTAAAATATAAGTCTGAACCTTAATTCACTTAATTAACCTAATTCTCTTAATTTTTTCATTAAGTTAATCAAGAAAATTAAGTAAATTAGGGTTCAGATTACGTTAATTATCCGCAAACCATTCTTGCAAAGTTTGTTTTAAATAAGGCTCTAGTAATTTTTCAGTAGAAGTTTTGGCTTGCAAATATTCTGCTGCACAATCTCTATTGCTATTAATGAATAACTTGGCAAAATCATTTAAAGCTGCATTTCTTAATAATAAACTTGGGTCGCCGCCAATTGCCCAGCAAACTAAATTGCCCATGCGCTGCATATCAGCAGGATGGCTGTCAAACCATGGCGTATCGGGGGAGGCTTGAAAATAAAAACCCGCATAAATGGGCGATGCTGCAAAGCCGCCTTCTACCATAAATACGGTTGCAATTGCATCAACATTGCTTTCTTCCCCGCCTAATACCGCTAAATCTAGCTGGTCAACTAACGCATGTCCTAATTCATGGAAAAAAACAAAATAGTGCGTTGCTAAAGCAGCGTTATAACTAAAATCTGTGCCATAACCAGAATAAACATTGGCTACATCGTTGAATAATTCATTGCAAATTATTACTTGCTGGGTGTTTGGGTCGTAAAAAGCGTTGACAACATCGCAATCTATAAAGGAAATTTTAATATTTTTTCCTTTGGGGAGTTTTAATAAATTGTTTAATGCGGGCGCGATGTCGGTTGTAAAAGTTTCTAAAGAGGTTTTTACAGTTTGACTGGCGATAATATTTGTTAAATCAACCTCTTGTTTAACAAAATCGGCGTTATCTTCTATGGTTGTTGTGGTGGTGTCTGTCGTTGTGTCAGTTGTTGTTGAGGTGCTATCCCCATCACTGCCATTGCCT
>CAZKST010000154.1:0-7736 GCA_964555395.1 uncultured Thiotrichaceae bacterium
TCAGCCCATCCTATTTTTACCTAAACTTCCCCCGCAACCAATCACGGCGCGAAACATTAACATTCGTTTTTTCTGACGCTTCAGTTTGAGGTTGAGAAACGTCAGTCGCGACTGTATTCACAGTTTTTTCAGGCGATTCAAATAACATTTGCATGACTTGTTGCGCCGTTGCACGCGCTAAATCTTGTGAATCAAATTCAAACATCGGCGAAAATAATGAACAACTGTGATAAGTACCGATATGCTCTTCAAAACACACTAAAAATGAATAATGCCCCGCAGGAAATTGATAAAAAGCTTTTTCATCTACTTTGGGCATGTGGGGCGGAAAATATTCAGGCGGTAACAGCATGATTAAATTCATAAACCATGGCGTGATTAATACACCAAAATACCGCTGATTCCATTCACGAAAAGCAATCGCTTCTACCCACAAAGCAGGATTTAAAATCGGGACATCCTGCATACGTTGTTGTTGAATTTGAATAAAAACTTGCTCTAAATTCGCAATAGTCATCGCCATTTTACTGGCATCTAATGTGCTACTTATCACAGCGTTATGCCCAATTTAAATAATCTTGCAAAATATCGCGTAAGCGTTTTGCGCTATCTTCAATGTCTTCAGCGGCAGCTTTTGCAACTTGGGGCACATCTACAATCTCAATGGTATTTAAAATCATTAAATCCATAGAGTTATAATAACGCACCCACCATACATTGCGTAAATTTGCACTACTAATCCGACAATTGCCATAACCTTTTGATAAAATAGTGACTGGGTAACTGCCTAATTTTTCAATTAAAAAATCTTGGTCAGACTGGCTAATGGGTAATAAAGTTAAATTGATAACGTGCACCTGTCCACCCGCCACGCATTCACGCTGATAGCTGCCAATTTCAGTTAAAATAGAGGGTGCATTCATTAAATTATCAGGATATTCAATCTGTTCTAAAGTGGGACGTGTTCCTGCTGCAATAGTTTCTTGTACCAACTCAGGAATGCCGCCCACATATAAACTAGCGTTAGTTACTTGGTCATCGCTGGTCAATTCTTTTACTTGCCAAATCCCCGCCATCACTGATTCTTGAATGTGAATCCGTCGCTCACCTTCACATAAAATTTTAACTTCACCATCACCCAAAATTTGAGCAATCAATTTCAAATCCGCAGCAGGTAAATGATTGAGTGGAATTACATAACAAGGCTTTGATTCTTGATAATTATTTAAAGCTTCTTGCAATTCAGACATCACTTGTCTTGCCGCCGCTAAATGTGCAATTTCTTCTGGTTCGGGCAATAGAGGAGCGCGGTAAGTGTTCATTTCATGCGGCAATGACATATATTCCAACCCTTCTTCTTCAGGTTGACTGCCTGCGCCAACACCACCAAAAGATTGGATAACAGGTAATTGAAATGACATAGGAATTCTCCTCAACTCAAAATAAAAATATTCACCAAGCAGAAAAAATACGTTTTGTTATAAATAAAAAATATAAAGAAGATAAGGCTTTAAAGGCTGACAAATGATTTAAGCTTTTGCACACTATTTAAGTCTTTACAAATTTTGTTCACAGTGTAACACAAATTGATAAAAGGATACCTTGCTTAAAATCTAGTAAAATAAATGAGTAGATAAAAAGGGTTGCGATAAAATAAGAAAATGCTAATATTTGTTTGTGCTCAATATTTAAAATCTATGCTTAACAGGAGTTTTCAATGAATCGTGCAGAAAATCTGTCTTTTCAACACCAAGCTTTAATTCAACAGGGTTTTCAATGTTATACCCCTGCTGAATTAAAACAATTGGAATGGGGTTTACGTTTTACACCTTTTGTGTGTTCTTTAATTACTTTAATGGGCTTGTTATTACATTCGCCTTTTATTTTATTAACGGTTTCTGCTTTAGGTTTCTTAGCTTTTTTCTTTCCAGCAGGACATCCCATGGATTTGTTGTATAACCATGTTGTGCGTCATGCGTTTGGTGCAGTTGCTTTACCACCCAATCCTTTGCAACGACGTTTAGCATGTTTATCAGCGGCGGTCATGAATATTATTGCTGCGGTTTTATTTGCTTTAAATTTAACGACGGCGGCTTTAATTACAGGCGGGATGCTTTTAATATTACAAGCAATTGTGATTGCAACACATTTATGTGTATTATCATGGATGTATGAAGGGATTTTGCGTGCTTTAGGTAAATGGAACACGCCTTTAGAAATTACCCAAGTACAGAAATTGCGAGATGAAGGGGCTTTATTGGTAGATGTGCGTGGCTGTGATGAATTCCAACGAGGACATTTAAAGAATGCAATCAATGTTCCTTTAGAACAAATTAAAGAATATGCACAAAATAATCAATGGCAAGATAAGAAAGTTGTTTTATATTGTTTTAGTGGAATGCGTAGTCATGTTGCGATGGAAGTTTTAAAGAAAGCAGGATTTGAACACGCTTATAGTGCTGGCGGAATGGAACGTTTAGAGAAAATATTTAATTAACGTCTATTTGCATATCTTTAAACCTGCTAGGTTTTAAAAACCTAGCAGGTTTTTTGTTTTTAAAGAGTGCAATTGCTGAAATTTATATTTCACTCTCATTATTTTTATGACTAAAACCGTCAATAATTAACATAATTGCCCCGACCGTAATTGCGCTGTCGGCAATATTGAAAGCGGGATAATGCCAATTTTCATAATAAAAGTCTAAGAAATCCACGACATAACCATACAATAAACGGTCAATTACATTTCCCACTGCGCCGCCTAAAATAAAAGCTAAACCAATCGCTAACCAGCGTTGCTGACGCGGTAATTTTGCCAACCACGCAATAATTGCCACGCTGATAATAATTGCTAAACCTGTGAATAACCAGCGTTGCCAGCCGCCCGCATCTGCTAAAAAACTAAAAGCCGCGCCCTTATTATGCAGCAAAGTTAAATTAAAAAACGGCGCGACCGCATAAGGATGCGCATATTCTAAATAAAAAGTGGCAGCAAATTTTGTGACTTGGTCAATTAAAACCACTAACGAAGAAAGCCACAACCAAATTAAAGCATTTTTCTCAGGCAATGCTTTTCTCCTTGCTTAAAATAGAGTTAAAGAAAAAATTTAAAATGGCTAAATAAAACCCATAAAAAAACCTTCTAAGCGATTGCCCACTTAGAAGGTCTTTTAAGTAAAAATTAATTAACCTGCTAATTTAGCTTTTAATAAATCATTGACTTGATTTGGATTAGCTTTGCCTTGAGAAAGTTTCATCACTTGCCCAACAAAGAAACCAAATAATTTATCCCGTCCAGCGCGATAATCTGCTAATTGTTTAGGATTATTGGCAATCACTTCATCAATGATTTTCTCAATGAAAGAAGTATCCGTGACTTGTTTCAAGCCTTTGCTTTCAATGATGTTATCGGCATCACCAGCACATTCACCCGCCCACATCAATTCAAATACTTCTTTAGCAATTTTACCAGAAATGGTATTGTCACTAATGCGTTGAATTAATTTCGCCATTTGTGCAGCAGAAACAGGCGATTCTTGAATTTCTAAATTATGTTTGTTTAACGCAGCGGCTAAATCGCCCATAATCCAGTTAGCGCATAATTTGCCATCGCTTGTAGAAACTTTAACCGTTTCTTCATAGAAATTGGCTAATTCACGCGTTGCAGTTAAAACAACAGCATCATAACTGGATAAACCATATTGCGTCATAAAGCGTTGACGTTTTTCATCAGGCAATTCAGGCAATTCTTTACGCACTTGCTCAACGAAAACATCATCAATCACTAAAGGCAATAAATCAGGGTCTGGGAAATAGCGGTAATCATGCGCTTCTTCTTTTGAACGCATAGAACGGGTTTCATTTTTCTCAGCGTCATATAAGCGCGTTTCTTGAATCACTTGCTTACCGCTTTCTAATAAATCAATTTGCCGTTCTACTTCAAATAAAATCGCTTTTTCCACAAAACGGAAGGAGTTAACGTTTTTAATTTCTGCCCGTGTGCCGAATTTTGCTTCACCTTTGCGCCGCACAGAAACGTTAGCATCACAACGGAAAGAACCTTCTTGCATGTTGCCATCACAAATGCCTAAATAGCACACTAATGAATGAAGTTTCTTTAAATAGGCAACGGCTTCTTTAGCAGAACGCAAATCAGGTTCAGAAACAATTTCAATTAAGGGTGTGCCTGCCCGATTTAAATCAATTCCACTTAAACCGTGAAAATCTTCGTGTAAAGATTTGCCTGCATCTTCTTCTAAATGCGCACGGGTAATGCCGATAACTTTTTCTTGTCCGTCGACTTCAATAGTTAAAGTGCCTTTAGCAACCACAGGCAATTCATATTGACTGATTTGATAGCCTTTAGGTAAATCTGGATAGAAATAGTTTTTACGCGCAAATACAGAACGTGGCGCAACTTGTGCACCCACGGATAAACCAAATTTTACCGCCATCCGCACCGCATCAGCGTTTAACACGGGTAATACGCCGGGTAAACCCAAATCCACCGCACAGGCTTGTGTGTTAGGAGCTGCACCGTAAGCAGTTGAAGCTCCTGAAAAAATCTTACTTTTTGTTGAAAGTTGGGCGTGAACTTCTAACCCAATCACTGTTTCCCATTCCATATTTAAATTCCTTCACTTGATTCATGCTGACTTTCTTTAAAGTATTTTAAATTAAACTTTAAAGATTCTGCTAGACAGTTGCTTAAATGCTGGGCGTGTTAAAATTCTGCGGGCTGTTGTAAATGCCAATCGCTGACTTGTTGATATTGATGAGCAATATTAAACAATTTTGCTTCGCTGAAATAGTTGCCAATTAATTGCAAACCAATAGGACGCTTACCCACAAATCCCGCTGGAATTGACATGGCGGGAACACCTGCCAAGTTAATTGCAATGGTATAAATATCAGATAAATACATGGTTACAGGGTCATTGAATTTTTCACCTAAATTAAAAGCGGGAGTCGGTGAAGTGGGATTCATAATGACATCAACTTGTTTAAAAGCTTGTTTAAAGTCATCACTAATTAAATGACGAATTTGTTGTGCTTTTAAATAATAAGCATCGTAATAACCCGCAGATAAAGCATAAGTGCCAATCATAATCCGCCGTTTTACTTCAGAACCAAACCCTTCAGCGCGACTGCGTTTGTATAAATCCATTAAATCTTTTGGATTTTCACAGCGATAACCAAAACGCACGCCATCAAAACGGGCTAAGTTAGAAGAGCATTCTGCGGGCGCAATGATGTAGTAAGCAGGCACAGATAAATTCATATTTGGCAATTCTACATCATGTAAAGTTGCGCCGAGTTTCTCAAATTCTTTAATTGAATTTTCTAATAAACCCGCAATCGTTGGGTCTAAACCTTCGCCGAAATGTGAGCGAGGAATACCAATGCGTAAACCTTTTAAAGACTCTTTTAATTTTGCAGTGTAATCTTCTTTAGGATGATTTAAAGAAGTAGAGTCGCGTTGGTCATAACCTGCCATCACGTTGAGCAATAACGCCGCGTCTTCAGAGGTGCGCGCCATGGGACCGCCTTGGTCTAAACTAGAAGCGAAGGCAATCATCCCAAAACGTGAAACTAAGCCGTAAGTGGGTTTTAAACCTGTTAAATTACATAAAGCTGCAGGTTGACGAATAGAACCGCCTGTATCTGTCCCTGTCGCTAAAGGTGCTAAACGGGCGGCTAATGCGGCAGCGGAACCGCCAGAAGAGCCACCCGGCACAGCTTGCGTGTCCCAAGGATTTTTCACTGCGCCGTAATAACTGGTTTCATTAGATGAACCCATTGCAAATTCATCCATGTTAGTTTTACCTAACATCACTAAACCTGTTTGATTACATTGCTCAATCACATGCGCATTATAAGGCGCGATGAAATTGTCTAACATTTTGGAAGCACACGTTGTTTTTACGCCTTGTGTACAAAAAATATCTTTTTGGGCAATTGGAACGCCTGTTAAAGCAGTTGCTTCGCCTTTAGCAATTTTTTCATCAGCTAATTTTGCTTGTTGTAATGCACTTTCTTCAGTCACAGTAATGAAACTATTTAATTGACCGTCGTATTTTTTAATGCGGTCAAGAAATAATTGTGTTAATTCAACACTGGAAATTTGACGTTCTTGTAATGCTTTCGATAATTCAGCAGCGGTTTTATTATACATGGTGTTATCACAAGCCTAGAGATTAAAACACGGTATTAAATGAGCTTTAAAAATGCTTTAATAAAATGCTCATTTTCTGATAAAGAAAAGTAAAAGAAACTTATTCAATGACTTTAGGCACTAAATATAAGCCTGCTTCAACTTGGGGCGCAATTTGCTGAAAATGGTCGCGTAAATTAGGCTCAGTCACGGCATCTTCACGCAAGCGAGCAACAGCATCTAACGGGTGAGCCATGGGCGTAATGCCTTGGGTATTCACATTATTGAGCTGTTCAACGAACGCTAAAATATTAGATAAATTTTCAGTATATAAAGGAATATCGTTTTCAGTCAATGCGATACGCGCTAAGTGGGCAATTTTTTCAACGTCTTCACGTTGTAAACTCATTGTAGCAACTCCTTAAAAAGATATTTAAACGAATGTAAATTAAGCTAGTTTTGGCTGGGCTAAATTATCTTAATGTATAAAAAAAACGCTTGAGTTTAAGTGACTTTAAACAAGAAACTGAGATAAATAGACTGGCGACAAAACGAGCATTGCAAATATTTTTTTACATGTTAAACTATTGAGTAATTTAACAAATTTCTGCATTTGCTAATAAGGTATTACTTTAAAGTAAACTTGAATTAAGTTAAAGCAATTTTTAAAGAAAACCTTTATTTATTTTAAGCAAAATTTTTTGGTCGATAATAACTATGAATAGAATTTTGATTATTGGGGCAACTTCAGCGATTGCTCAAGCGACGGCGCGTTTATGGGTTTCAGCAGAAACTCGCTTTTTTTTAGTTGCCCGTGATGCAGCTAAACTGTCTATTGTAGCAGAAGATTTGCGGACGCGGGGAGCTGCTGAGGTATTTACACAGGTTTTAGATGTTAATCAATGTGAGCAGCATTTGCAATTAATTGATTCTGCTTTTAATCGTTTGCAAGGTTTGGATATTGCGTTAATTGCGCATGGGGTGTTGGATAATCAAGCGGACGGTGAACAGTCTTATACTGTGGCGTTGCACTCTTTGCAAACCAATTTTTTAAGCGTAGTTTCTTTATTAACGCCTTTGGCAAATGTGCTTGAAAAACAGCGTTATGGTTGCATTGCAGTGATTTCTTCAGTCGCGGGTGACCGTGGGCGGCAAAGTAATTATATTTACGGCGCGGCAAAAGGCGGTTTAAGTTTATTTTTACAAGGCTTGCGCAATCGTTTAAGCAAAGCAAATGTGAATGTATTAACGATTAAACCCGGTTTTGTCGATACGCCGATGACGGCGCACATTCAGCCCAAAGGCGCATTATGGGCAACGCCAGAAAAAATTGGGCAAGGCATTGTTAATGCAATTGCAAAACGTAAAGATATTGTGTATTTACCCGCGTTTTGGTGGGTGATTATGAGTATTATTAAAGCGATTCCTGAAACGATTTTTAAACGGTTGAAGTTGTAAATAATTTTGAACCCGTTCAAATAGACCTGCTAGGTTTTAGAAATCTAGCAGGTTTTTTTATGCCTAAAATTTTTCAACGTGACGCGATTCAGCTATAGTATCCGTACTATAAAAAGACTAAATA
>CAZKST010000155.1:0-7736 GCA_964555395.1 uncultured Thiotrichaceae bacterium
TCAGTATATATAAACACAATCAGGCACAGAGCCTTGCGACGCTGTGCCTGTTGTTTATCATTGACTGCACACAGCCAGTAATGAATTAACGTTTGTCGTTTTTCACTTCTTCAAATTCAGCGTCAACGACATCATCTTTAGGCTTATTGCCTGCTTGCCCCGCTTTACCTGCTTCAGTGAAGCCTTCCGCCGCGCCTTCAGGTGCACCGCCTTCTTGTGCATACGCTTGTTGTGCTAATTTGCCAAACAATTCTTCTAAAGAGCGAGTGCGTGCTTCAATTTCTTCTTTGTTATCGCCTTTTAAGCTTTCTTTCACAGCTTCAATTGCCGCTTCTACTGCGGTTTTATCATTAGTGCTGACTTTATCGCCTAAATCTTTCAAGGATTTAGTTGAAGCATGAATTAAATTATCCGCATGGTTGCGCGCTGTAATCAACTCATGGAATTTCTTGTCTTCTTCTGCGTGAGCTTCAGCATCTTGCACCATCCGTTGAATTTCGGATTCATTTAAACCACTAGAAGCGCGGATTTCAATCGATTGTTGTTTGCCCGTTGCTTTATCTTTCGCAGAAACGTGTAAAATCCCGTTCGCGTCAATGTCAAAAGTCACTTCAATTTGTGGCACGCCGCGTTGTGCGGGTGGAATACCAGATAAATCAAAGCGTTCTAATGATTTGTTATCTAACGCTCTTTCACGCTCACCTTGCAACACATGCACGGTTACCGCAGTTTGTCCATCTTCAGCCGTAGAGAATACTTGGGTTGCTTTAGTGGGAATCGTGGTGTTTTTAGGAATGATTTTAGTCATTACCCCGCCTAAAGTTTCAATCCCTAAAGACAATGGTGTTACGTCTAATAACAACACGTCTTTCACATCACCCGCTAACACGCCGCCTTGAATTGCCGCGCCAATCGCAACAGCTTCATCAGGGTTTACGTCTTTGCGGGCTTCTTTACCGAAAATTTCTTTTACTTTTTCTTGAACTTTGGGCATCCGTGTTTGTCCACCGACTAAAATAATTTCGTCGATTTGACTTGCACTTAAACCAGCGTCTTTTAACGCAATCCGACAAGGGTCCATTGTGCGATTAATTAAGTCTTCAACTAATGACTCTAATTTAGCACGGGTTAATTTTACATTTAAGTGTTTAGGCCCTGAAGCATCCGCAGTAATGTACGGTAAATTGATTTCAGTTTGTGTGCTAGAAGATAATTCAATCTTCGCTTTTTCAGCCGCTTCTTTCAAACGTTGTAACGCTAAGGGGTCATTTTTTAAATTCATGCCTGTTTCGCGTTTGAATTCATCCGCTAAGAAATCAATAATGCGCATATCGAAATCTTCACCACCTAAGAAAGTATCGCCGTTAGTGGCTAATACTTCAAATTGGTGGTCGCCGTCGACTTCCGCAATTTCGATGATGGAAATATCAAATGTACCACCGCCCAAATCGTACACAACAATTTTAGAATCGCCGCGTTTTTTATCTAAACCATAAGCTAACGCTGCTGCGGTTGGCTCGTTGATAATCCGTTTAACTTCTAAACCTGCAATGCGTCCCGCATCTTTAGTCGCTTGCCGTTGAGAATCATTAAAGTAAGCAGGCACAGTAATAACCGCTTCTTTAATGGTTTCGCCGAGATAATCTTCAGCAGTTTTCTTCATTTTCATTAACACACGGGCGGAAATTTCAGGCGGAGCCATTTTTTTGCCGCGTACATCTACCCATGCGTCGCCGTTATCGGCTTCAGTGATTTTGTAAGGAACCATGTTAATGTCGCGTTGAACAACATCATCACGGAATTTACGACCAATCAAACGTTTAACGGCATATAAAGTATTTTGTGGATTAGTCACTGCTTGACGTTTAGCCGCTTGACCGACTAATACTTCTTCATCACTGCTAAATGCAACAATAGAAGGCGTTGTGCGTGTGCCTTCACTGTTTTCAATCACACGGTAATTTTTGCCTTCTAAAATCGCGACGCAGGAATTAGTTGTTCCTAAGTCAATCCCAATAATTTTACTCATAATCTTTCTCCTGTAGATTCTTTAAAATTCGGTTTAAATGTATTTTTTTAATATCATTTAATGTGGTATTTCTTAAAAGCCTAAAGTTAAGAATGGAATATGTTTTAACTGTGTGAACGGTTTTCTCCGTGTTACTGTCTATTTCATTCTCAATAATTTTGTTGTTTGCCTATATAAGCCTTACTCTCTTTTTTTCAATAGAAAAACTTGAGAAACTGTATTTAAGGGAAAGCTGCGTTAACTTCTAAAACACGCCGCCTCCCCTCGTTTATCTTAAGAAGCTTCCGCAGGCGCAGCGGGCGCGACATCCATCGCTTTGGCAACTACCACCCGCGCAGGGCGTAATAAACGCTCATTAATTTGATAACCGCGTTGATAGACCACTAAAACTGTCCCTTCTTCTACACCAGACACAGGCTGCATTGCCATCGCTTCATGCAATTGAGGGTTAAATTTTTCATTCAATGGGTAAATTTCTTGAATACCGAATTTTTCCAGCGTGCTGTTAAAAGAACGCACCGACATTTCCAAGCCTTCTTTAATTGTATTCACATTGGCTTCAGGTTTATTTGCCACGTCTAAACCCATTTCTAAACTGTCTTTAACTTCTAATAAATCGCCTGCAAAGCGTTCAATAGCATATTTACGCGCACTGTCTAAATCGCGTGCATTGCGTTTTTGCAAATTGTCATATTCTGCCCGTTGGCGCAAAACCATATCCCAATGGCTCGCCATTTTTTCATTGGATTCTTGCAATTGTCGTTTTAAATCTTCAATTTGGCTTTCATAATAAGCCGCTGTCGCAGTACTGACTTCTTCGTGAATTACCGCATCTTCTTCTAATTCTAAAGCGGTGTGAGTCGCAACGGGCTCCGTTGTTTCAGCATTAGCAGCGGCTGTATTGGTTTCTTCTGGGGCAATGGGGGCGGTTTCTAAGGTTTCAGCGGTTGGCGTTGTTGTCGTTTCTTCAACCGTGGGTTGGCTTGGATTCATAGAAAAATCTCCTGAAAACAGTCAAAAAAATAGAAACGGGTGAAAATCACCCGTTAAGACACTTGTTAGACGGTCTTTATTTTTTAAAAGATGAATTGTTATTGTGAATAATAAATTTTAGGACGGGCTGTTATTTAAGGATGACTCATGCGGATTCAAGGCAGAACTCAATAATTTTGCAGTTAAATCGACAATCGGAATCACTTTACCGTAAGGCATCCGCGTCGGACCAATAACGCCCAATACGCCAATCACTTCCCCTTGCACTTTATAAGGCGAAGTCACAACGCTGCAATCACCTAACACTTTATAGCCTGATTCATCGCCGATAAAAATTTGCATCCCTTGCGCGCCCATGGCTTGGTCTAATAACCGCAAAATTTCCCGCTTTTCGTTAAAGGCTACAAATAATTCTCGCAATTTATCCAGATTTGCCAGCTCATTGATATCCATCAAATTAGTCTGTCCTGCCATCACAAAATCAGTATGGCTAACAGTTTCTACTTCAGTAAAAACTTGTCCCGCAATATCAATAATGGCGTGCAAAGTGTCATCAATATGCTGACGGGTTTGTTGTAATTCCAGTAATAGCTCTTGACGTACTAAACTGAAATCTTTACCAATAAACGCACTGTTTAAGTAATTAGCGACGCGCTCCAATTCCGCCGCTGAATATTCGCGAGTGGTGTGAATAATCCGATTTTGCACTTCATGGTCATTAATCACTAAGATGATTAAAATCCGCTTTTCGGATAAGCGTAAAAATTCTAAATGGCGCAAAGTGACCGTTTGCCGCCGTGGCAACATCACGATTCCCGCAAAATGGGTAATTTCAGATAAAATTTTAGAAGCTTGTTCTACGAGCTGTTGAGCATTTAAAGTTTTACGCGGTAATTCAGTAAAAAATTGCTGGCGAACTTTTGCTTCTTCTTCTTGTTTTAAAGGATTTACTTGCAATAAGGTATCAACAAACAAACGATAGCCTAGTTGGGTAGGAATACGACCCGCCGACGTGTGAGGCGAGAAAATCAACCCCATTTCTTCCAAATCAGACATCACATTGCGAATGGTTGCTGGGCTTAAATCAATATCCAAATCTTTGGATAAGGTTCGCGAACCAATGGGCTGTCCCTCTCGGATATATAAATCAACGAGCACGGTAAAAAGTTGTTTGGCTCGTTCACTTAATTTTGCTGAATGACGACGTGCCATAATAAGTATCTCACTTCACTGCCTTTTGCACTGATAAAACCCTGTTAAATGTAAAGTAACGCTTTTAAGCGTCGTTAAAATAGCGATTGTCTCTGTTTTATACTTAAAAAGGAACAAAGGATTTTCCATGTATTTATAATTAAACCGCTTAACTAAGCTTTTCCATAAATGCGATATGCTTTATATAAATTATTTTACCTGATATTCAAGTGATTGCGAATTTATCTCATAATATTAGAAATCGTTTTTGCCTGCTAAACTTTATAACTCATTAAAATAAATAATAAAATTAAAACAGTTTCTTTATTATCCAATTTATCTATAGTATAAAGCAATTAAACATGTAGCAGAGAATACGGGATTTCTTGTTAACTTATTCTGCTTTTTCAGCCTTTAGCTTCGTACACACACTTATGTTTAATAATATTGGAATTATTGCTAAACGCGGCGACCCGCGTGTAAAAGACACACTCGCTTTATTAATCAAATATCTACAAAAACAAAATGTAGAAATTATGATTGATGCTCCCAGTGCGCGCTTATTGACTGAACGTCATCATCTCAGCGTTGTGCCTAACACTGAAATGTTGGGAATTCATTGTGAATTGGTCATTGTGATTGGGGGAGATGGCACATTATTACAAGCAGCCCGTTTATTAGCAAAACATGATGTCGCCTTAGTCGGTATTAATCTAGGAAAATTAGGCTTTTTAACCGATATTCATCCCGCTAAATTAGAACATTATTTAGATGAGATTTTAAGCGGCGTTTATACCGAAGAATCGCGCTTTTTAATTTATGCCGAAGTGTATCGTGACGGACAATGTATTGCCCAATCTAACGCCTTAAATGATATGGTGATTCATCGCTGGAACATGATTCACATGTTAGTGTTTGAAACCACAATTAACGGGCATTTTGTCAATCGTCAACGCTCTGATGGTTTAGTGGTCGCCACGCCCACAGGCTCAACCGCGTATGCCTTATCAGGCGGCGGGCCCATTGTCCATCCTGCCCTTGATGCGCTGGTACTGGTTTCTATTTGTCCGCACACGTTAAGCAATCGCCCGATTGTGATTGATGGCAATAGTAGAATTAATATCAGCATTGAAGCCAATCAAACGGGACAAGCACAACTCAGTTGCGACGGCATGTTATGCCAGCAAGTGATTCCCGGTGACCGCATTGTGATTGAAAAACGCCAACATATTCGCTTGATTCACCCACAATCACATGACCATTATGCAACTTTGCGCGAAAAATTAGATTGGGGCAAAGCGGTTTAACTTTCTCTTCAAGCTTTTGAGATTGCTTAATGTTATTAAGTATTCGTAGCAAAGTTTTATTGTTATCTTTAACTTTTTTTAGCATTCCTTATATGGGATACGAATATATTCGTGCTATGGAAAGTTATTTGCGCGATAACTTAGAAGTTTCTTTAAAAGAAGCTGCCAGAACTCATGCAAGTGCTTTAAATCATCGTAGTGAATTATTTACGCGCAATTTAACCGATACTTTAGAAAAAGAAAGCGTTCTATTTACTTATTCTTTAAGAAACGCTATTCAATTAGATGGAAAACTAGAAGATTGGGAAGATTATTTACCCAAAGCCAATTTATATGCAGAAAAACATATTTTAAAAAACCAAGGCAATTATTCACCTGATTCTCTTTCTTTTCAGCATATACAAGGAAAATACAAAGGACAGCTTTATGTTTTATTTATTGTAAAAGATGAGAAACTGGTTTATCGCACCAACTCCAGCTTACGCTTAGATAAAAGTGACCATTTGCAAATTGTAATGCGTCAACCCGACCATATTTTTAGCCGTTATATTATTTCTCCTTTAAATGATGGCTGGGTAAATGCTTATAAAGTCAATAATTTAGTTGGTGATTTAAGTCCACAAATTGAAACACGCATTCAAGGCGTATGGAAAACAATTGATAAAGGCTATTTAATTGAAATCCGTTTACCGTTAGCCATGATTGGTGAAAAACTCGGCTTTGCGATTGCCGATGTAGATAACGATAACCAACGCGCCATTAAAACCTTAATTGGTACTTCTGCCATTCACAATATGGACAAATTGGGGACAGTCTTTATTCCCTCGCCTGAAATTGACCAATTAATGCAAAGCATGGGGGAAACCGCAGGGCGGCGGGTATGGGTATTAGACCGCCAACGGCGAGTATTATCACAAACGGGCGATTTGGGACAAGCGATGGAAACGCACCCGTTAAACTGGCTGTATAGCTTATTATTACCGCCCATTGCGCAACATTTCAAAGATGACCAAGCGGGCGCGTCGCATCTGGTAGGCTCTGAAGTCAATCAAGCTTTAAGCGGACAAAGTAGCACCCGCTGGCGTTCAACCTCTGACCAGCAAGCCGTGATTGTGTCCGCCGCCCATCCTATTTGGGTCAATGAAGAAATCGTCGGTGCGGTAGTGGTGGAAGAAACGACGAATAGTATTCAAACCGTGCAACGGCAAGCGATGGTGGATTTATTCAATCGCACCGTGTTATTAGTGTCAGTTGTTACCCTTTCTTTGTTATTGTTCGCGACACATCTATCATTACGCCTGCGAAAATTACGCAACCAAGCCGAAAAAGCGATAGATGTCAATGGTAAAATTCACATTGCATCGATTGATAGCGGGGCACGCGATGAAATTGGCGATTTAGCGCGTAGTTTTTCCAATATTTTAGAAAAATTAAAACAATACAATACCTATTTAGAAACGATGGCGAGCCGTTTATCGCACGAGTTACGCACGCCGATTGCGGTCGTGCGTTCTTCTTTGGAAAATTTAGAATTAGAAAAAGAAATTTTGCCCAATGATTCCGTTGTGTACATAGAACGCGCCAAACAAGGGATTGACCGCTTAAATACGATTATCAATCGCTTAAGCGAAGCAACGCGGATTGAGCAAGCTTTACAAAAAGGCGAGCGTGAACCTTTTGATTTAGCAGATGTTATAAGCAGTTGCGTGGGTGGTTATAGAATGGTGTATCCACATAAACAATTTCAAGCAACCTTAGAAATGAATAGTTTAATTGTGCAAGGTGTGCCAGATTTAATCGTGCAAATGTTAGATAAATTAGTAGCTAATGCGGTTGATTTTGCAGAAGAAAATAGTTTAATCAAAATTCAGTTACACCGTGATAAAACGACGGCGCGTTTAGATGTTATCAATCGTGGCGCGTTTTTACCGACAGAAATGCAGGAACAACTATTTGAATCAATGGTTTCTATGCGTCCGCCCGCGATTCAAAAGAAAGAACCACATTTAGGTTTAGGTTTATATATTGTGCGTTTAATTGCGGGTTATCACGGCGGAACGGTAAAAGCGCGTAATCATGAAACAGAAAAAGGCGTTATTGTCAGTGTTTGGCTGCCTTTATTGCCGTTAGAATAAGCGGCGGGAGAGGTGTGGAATAAGGTTTATAGTAACCGCACTATTATCTGAACCTTAATTCACTTAATTTGCTTGATTAAC
>CAZKST010000156.1:0-7714 GCA_964555395.1 uncultured Thiotrichaceae bacterium
GTTTGTAAGAACGCTAAAAATGCTTTTGCAGTAGCATTATCTTTAGCTTTATTGATTAATACCGCACCTTGTAAAATCGGATTAAATAAATTATTGGGTAAAATCCAGTAAGAACCTTCAATCCCTTTAACTTCTTTCAATTGTGATAAAGCAACAAAACCTAATTCAGCACTGCCAGAAGCAATAAATTGATAAGCCTGCGTAATGCTATCACCTTGTACAATTTTAGAGCTTAAGGTGTCTGCTAATTTCATGTTGCTTAACACTTGCATCGCTGCCGCGCCATAAGGGGCAGTTTTAGGATTGGCGATGGCTAAATGTTCAAATTTACCCTCAGATAAAACTTTACCTTCTGCATCAATGAAGTCTGCTTTTTTGCTCCATAAAGCTAATTTACCAATTGCATAAACAAATTGGCTGTCAGCAACCGCAAAACCTTCTTTGACTAATTGCGTGGGACGCTCGACATCCGCCGCTAACAAAATATCAAAGGGCGCACCGTTTTTAATTTGAGTAGCTAATTGACCTGTCGCGCCAGAGCTAATAACTAATTTGTGCCCTGTGGATTCACTAAATTGCTTTTCTAATACTTGTAAGGGTTTTAGAAAGTTAGCTGCTACTGCAACATTAATTTCATCTGCCCAAGTATTAAAAGTAAATAACCAAATAGCGATGATATTAACAAAACGCATCCTTGTTTACCCTCAAAAATCAAAATGGGTGAATAAAAAATCGCGTTAACTATTAGGGGGATGTTTTCCTTAATCTAAGCTATTTTTCACCTACTTTCATTATCCCCCATGAAAGTAGATGATGATAATCGCTAAAAACTAGGCTTTAACCCCTAAAATAACGCTACCTGCTTTGAAAACGCCACACATTTCTAAGCCTTCGGCAATTTGCAAATCAGAAATTGCATCACGCGTTACAACGGCGCGTAATACATCACCGCCCGCTAATTGTAAAACAACGATGTCATTCACTGCGCCCGCATTTACACTTAATACCTTGCCAGTTAAGCTGTTGCGTGCACTGAATTTAAAACCGCTGTCTGCGCGACTTAAAATGACATGTGACACCTTAATAAAAGCATAAACTTCACTATCTACTTTTAAACCTAAGCTTTCAATGCTGGATAAAGTAACGGTGGAAACGATTTTTAAACCACTGAGTAAGTTGATAACTACTTCGGCGTTTACAACACCAACTTTGATTTCTGCGACTTTACCTACGAATTGATTACGAGCACTTGTTAACATTTTTAATCTCCATAATTGTTGGTATAGCCTACTTTGTTGTTCAACTTTAGCAGACAACTCAGTAAGACAGGCACGAAAACATACTTCAGTCTGAGAATAAACTGCAAGTAGATGACGAGAATAGTCGGTTATTAATGTCCCGCCGCCTTTTTTTCCGCCTGCGACCCGAATAACTAAGGATTCGCCTGTCATTCGTTGCATCTTATCGATGATTTCCCATGCGGTTTTATAGCTGATATTGACAGCTTTAGCAGCTCGAGAAATTGAGCCAAATTCGTCTATTTTTTTAAGGAGTTCAACAGTATCCGCTGTCAGCAGCTTTTTGTCGTCATAAGAAAACCAAAGCGTTCCTTGAGTTTGCATCATAGTTAAATAGGTGTGTTATACGTTATGTTTGATAGAATATAACGGCTAAGAGAAAAAATCAATAGCGTTATGGTTAATAGTTCCTAACGAAATTCTGATTAAAACGATGGGTTACTACCTTGTTTTGTATATAGATGAATTAGAAAATTAAAATAACTGTTTTTTAACTTTCCTACTATTCAATTCCTTCAAAGTCTTGTAGTCTTTTGTGGCACTCTCTAAACTGAGAGGTAGTTTATAGTCTGGTTAAGTACCCATACTGTTTTAATTTACCGTTATAAACTCAATTTCACTTTGAATTTTAGAGCTTTCACACGACTCAATGGACATACTTCTTATTCTTTTCTTAATTCTACTGAATGGCATTTTCGCGCTTTCAGAAATGGCAATTATTTCATCGCGCAAAGCACGTTTACATCAATGGGCAGAAGAAGGAAAAATTGGCGCAAAAGTCGCTGTTAAATTAGCAGATAATCCCAGTCACTTTCTTTCTACAATTCAAGTCGGGATTACTTCTATCGGAATTTTAAGTGGTGCATTAGGAGAATCAGCAATTGCTGATGGATTAGCAGAATATTTTAAACAATTTTCTAGCCTGCAAGCCTATAGTGATACTTTATCTACCATTATCACTGTCTTATTAATTACTTATCTTTCTCTTATTTTAGGCGAATTAGTTCCTAAACGTTTAGCGTTACAACATGCCGAAGAATTTGCTTCTATTGTTTCTCGCCCCATGCGCTGGTTGTCTTTATTAGCCTATCCTTTAGTGCGTGTTTTAAGTTTCTCTACTGAAACTATTTTACGTTTACTCAGAATTAAACCCAAAGGCGAAGACCCCATTACTGAAGAAGAAATTCAAGTTTTAATTGCACAAGGCACCGAAGCAGGTATTTTTGAAAAAGCAGAACAGCGTTTAGTTTCTAATGTCTTCCGTTTAGATGACCAAAAAATCGCGGCAATCATGACTCCGCGCTTAGATATTGTATTAGTGGATTTGCAAGATTCTTTAGATGAAAATCGCCGTAAATTGCTAGAAAACGAGCATTCACGCCTTCCTGTTTGCCAAAGTGGATTAGAAAATATTTTAGGCATTGTACAAACTAAACATTTGCTTTCGCATGTGTTATCAGGTGAAAGTTTTGAACAATTAGATTTCAAACGGATTTCTAAAAATCCTTTGTATGTGCCTGAAACGATTACTTCTATGCAATTACTAGAAACCTTTAGAAAAACTGCCTCACAAATGGCGTTAGTCGTTAATGAATATGGCGACATTCAAGGTTTAGTGACTTTAAATGATGTGTTAGTTTCTATTGTGGGCGAATTACCCAAAGCAGAAGCAGACGATGAAATGAATCCCAAACAACGTGAAGATGGTTCATGGTTGATTGATGGTATGTATCCCATTGAAAAATTTAAAGAACATTTTAAAATTTCTCAACTTGAAGGGGAAAATACTGGCTATTTCCATACCGTTGCGGGCTTTGTGATGTGGCGGTTGGGTAAAGTTCCAGAAGCGACTGATACTTGCGAATGGGGAAATTTTAAATTTGAAGTCGTTGACATGGATGGAAAACGTATTGATAAAGTTTTAATCGTTGTCTTAAATAGCATCGTTGAAAAAACTGTTTCTTAGAATTTTATGACCTTTGAATCCTCACCCACTCTCAGCCTGCCTCCAGCACCCTTTTATTCCCATCCTCCTGTTTTGCATGTTGAGCATTTAACAATGGCATTCAGTGGTTTGATTGCTGTAGATGATGTATCCTTTACCGCCGCCACTCAGCAAATTACCGCATTAATTGGTCCCAATGGTGCGGGAAAAACGACCGTTTTTAATTGCTTAACAGGGTTTTATGTACCAACAGTAGGACGTATTACTTTACATCATTCTAATCAACAAACGCCCTATTATTTAGAGCGGATGCGTGGGCATGAAATTACGCGAGATGCAAAAGTGGCGCGGACGTTTCAAAATATCCGTTTATTTGCTGGGATGTCAGTTTTAGAAAATTTGATTGTGGCACAACATACTCAATTAATGCGTGCTTCGGGCTATACTTTTGCGGGTTTGTTTGGCACAAAAACCTATCAACGGGCAGAACAACAAGCAATAGAACTGGCGCGCTATTGGTTAAATAAAATGGGATTGCTGGAATTTGCCAATATGGCAGCAGGCAGTTTGTCTTATGGTGCACAACGTAAGTTAGAAATTGCTCGCGCAATGTGCACTCATCCTGTTTTATTGTGTTTAGATGAACCCGCAGCGGGTTTAAATCCTGCTGAATCGGCGGTGTTAGCCCAGTTATTACGCAATATTCGCGATGAGCATAATGTCGCTATTCTGCTAATTGAGCACGACATGAGCGTGGTGATGGATATTTCTGATTACATTGTTGTCCTTGATTATGGGCGTAAAATTGCCGAAGGCACACCCCAAGAAATTCGCCAAAATCCGACAGTTATCGCCGCGTATTTAGGAGAAGACTTAGCGGAAAGTTAAATGCGGATTTTGCCGCCCATTAGGTCAACTTGTTGAATTGAGAAGCTTGCATGGCACTGTTAACTATTTCTGATGTACATACCTATTACGGCAACATTCACGCATTACGGGGAGTATCGATTGCCATTGAAGCGGGTGAAATTGTGACGTTAATCGGCGCAAATGGTGCGGGAAAATCCACTTTACTCATGACTTTATGCGGTAATCCGCGTGCACAAAGTGGTGAAATTTTGCTAGATGGACAAAAAATTAACGATATTCCTACGCATCAAATTGCCCGTTTAGGTTTGGCTCACGCGCCAGAAGGACGACGGATTTTTCCCCGCATGAGTGTTTTAGAAAACTTGCAACTCGGCTGTTTAAATCCCACCCATTTTGCTGAAGATTTAGAGCGCGTTTTTAATTTTTTTCCCCGTCTTAAAGAACGTCAACAACAACGTGGCGGCACTTTATCGGGCGGAGAACAGCAAATGTTAGCGATAGGTCGCGCTTTAATGAGTCGCCCGCGCTTGTTATTACTGGATGAGCCATCGCTTGGACTTGCGCCGCTGATTGTTAAACAAATTTTTAATATTATCAAAGAAATCAATGCTCAGGAAAAGATGACTATTTTTCTCGTTGAGCAAAATGCTTTTCATGCTCTTAAGCTTGCGCATCGTGGTTATGTCATGGTGAATGGACGCATTACGCTGACAGGGCGAGGGGAAGAGCTTTTAGTTCATCCAGAAATTCGAGCAGCTTACTTAGAAGGAGAACATTAATGACCACTTCTGCTCAAGCGATGTCCCATGAATATCCCCATCAAAGGACATTTAACTTAAACGACGCTGAATCTCGCAAATATTTGTTAGCTCTAACAATTGCGGTTGTTGGTGTGGTTTATGGTGATATTGGCACTAGTCCTTTGTACGCAATGCGTGAATGTTTTCATGGTGAACACGCCATCACGGCAACGCAAGAAAATGTACTCGGTGTTTTATCTTTGATGGTCTGGTCATTAATTATGATGGTCACTATCAAATACATGGTTTTTGTGATGCGTGCAGATAACCGTGGCGAAGGCGGGATTTTAGCTTTAATGGCGTTAACCTTGCGCGAAGCGGTCAATCGTCCAAAATTACGCAACACGATTATTATCTTAAGTTTATGTGGTACAGCATTATTTTATGGCGACTGTATGATTACGCCCGCCATTTCAGTTTTAAGTGCGGTGGAAGGTTTATCTCTTGCCAGTCCTATTTTTAACGAATATGTGATTCCATTAACCCTTGTGATTTTAGTCGGTCTTTTTGTACTACAAAGTATGGGAACGGCGGTTGTTGGCGCGTGGTTTGGTCCCATTATGTGCGTCTGGTTCTCAGTTTTGGGTATCTTGGGGATTATTTCGACAATACAAACGCCTGTCGTTTTATTAGCTTTTAACCCTGAATATGCGTGGTTTTTCCTCATAAATAACGGCTGGGAAGCGTTTATCGTTTTAGGCTCAGTTGTATTGGTGATTACTGGAGGCGAGCCTTTATATGCAGATATGGGACATTTTGGACGTTTTCCCATTCGTTTAGCTTGGTTTACCTTCGTTTTACCCAGTATTGCCTTAAATTATTTCGGTCAAGCTGCTTTAATTTTGCGTGAGCCTGAAGCAGTCGTAAATCCTTTCTATCATTTAGTGCCAGAATGGGGTTTATATCCTTTAGTGATTTTAGCCACTGCTGCCACCATTATTGCCTCACAAGCGGTGATTTCTGGGGTATTCTCAATTACCCGTCAAGCCATTCAAATGGGCTATTCTCCTCGTTTAGATGTGCGTCATACTTCTGAAAAAGAAATCGGGCAAATTTATATTCCAGCTTCTAACTGGTTATTAATGGTTTGTGTGATTGGTTTAGTGCTCGGTTTCCGCTCTTCTAGTAACTTAGCGGCGGCATACGGGATTGCAGTGACTGGTACAATGGTAATTACCTCCATTTTAGCCTTCTTTATGTTGCGTAAATTATGGGGCTGGCATTGGTCTGTCGGTTTTGCGATTGGTACATGCTTCTTAATCATGGATTTAGCATTTTTTACTTCTAATTTAATGAAAATCCCCCAAGGCGGATGGTTTCCACTGTTAATGGGCATGGTTTCTTTCACTTTCTTAGCGACATGGCGGTGGGGACGGGAATTATTACAAGAACGGATGCACTCAGACATGTTGCCAATGGAATTTCTCATTGAAATGATTAAAGTATCTCCGCCTTTGCGCGTTCCTGGTACAGCAATTTTCATGACCAGTGACCAAGTCGGCGTTCCTCCTTCATTACTGCATAATTTGAAACATAACAAAGTTTTACATGAGCGTGTAGTCTTTTTAACCGTCGTTTCAGAAGACGTGCCATTCTTGACCGATGAAAAACGTATAGAAGTGAAACCGATTAGCGATAATTTCTATCGTTTAATTGTGCGTTTTGGTTTTAAAGAAGATACCAATTTACCGCAGATTATGGAAATTGCCCCAAAATATGGTTTAGATTTCAATATGATGGAAACAACTTTCTTTTTAGGACGAGAAACTTTGTTACCCTCTGCTAAACACATGAAAGATGTTGTATTGTGGCGTAAAATCTTATTTATTAGTATGATGCGCAACTCTCGTAATCCCGCAGACTATTTCAAAATTCCGCCTGGTCGCGTTATTGAAATTGGGACTCAAATTAGTTTGTAAAGTATTTATTGCCAATAACGTAGGATTTTTAAAACATGCTTGATTTTCAAAGTTTATTGCAAGGACGTTGGCGCGTTGTTTGGCTACGCCATTTTCAAGTGTGGCTTAAATTATTTGTCCCTGCGTTATTGGGCAATTTCGCTGAACCCTTAATGTTTTTAGTCGCTTTAGGATATGGCTTGGGGCATTTTGTTGGACAAATTGATGGCATTCCTTACATTGCTTTTTTAGCTTCGGGTATTGTTTGCAGCAGTACGCTACAAAATGCAACATTTGAAGCGCAATATTCCGCTTATACGCGAATGGCAGTACAAAATACATGGCAAGCCATGTTAGCCGCGCCGCTCAATATTCAAGATGTTGTGATTGGGGAAATTATCTGGGCAGGTACGAAAAGCTTAATTAATGTTTCTGCGATTTTAATTGTATCAGCATTAATTGGCGCAATTGATAGTTGGTATGCTGTATGGCTATTACCGATTTTATTATTATGTGGTATTTGCTTTGCTGCAATGGCAATGGTAATGACAGCAGTTGCTAAAGGCTATGATTTCTTTATGTATTACTGGACATTGGTAGCAACACCATTGACATTATTAAGTGGTGTTTTTTTCCCGCTGTCTGAATTGCCCAGCGGTTTACAAACTATCATGCTCTTTTTCCCATTAGCACATGCTATCGAGTTAACCCGTCCTTTGACATTAGCCAGCGGACACATTAGCGCATTCGCGGTGCTGACACATTTAAGTGTTATTTTGTTGTATACGCTCATTGCAACTATGTTATGTTTACATTTAGTTAAACGCCGTTTGCAAGAGTAAAAACCGCTTTTTAAACGTTGTTGTTGTAGGGTGGAATAGCGCGAGCGTATTCCACCATGAA
>CAZKST010000157.1:0-5025 GCA_964555395.1 uncultured Thiotrichaceae bacterium
GATGCTCAAATCACAACTTTATATAGTGGAGTTAAACAAAAGAAAAGAAGAACTTTTTTTAATCAAGTTTTAAAATTATTAGATACCAGAATTGTTGCAAGTGAAATTGATGCGCCTGCAAATGAGCCTATTTTAACGTTAATCTTAGAAAATGAAGAAACTTTTCCTTTAGGCATGTTTGGTGATGCCGTGCGTAAAGTTGCAGAGTTAATGTTGATTGCTTTAAATTCTGAGCAACCCGTTTTATTTATTGATGAAATAGAAAACGGCATACATTTTACTAAACACAAAGAATTGTGGTTAAAATTATTTGAAGTGGCAGGCGATGATATACAAATTTTTGCGACATCACACAGTGCAGAAATGATTAATGCTTTTAATGAAGCGGCTCATCATCAAGATGAAAATGGCAATACACCTTATTTAGAAAAAGCGATGTATTTTGAAATGAGTAGAAATATCAATAGTCAAAAAATTATAGCAAGTCCCATTGATATGTCTATTTTAGAATACAAACTTGCAACACAAAATGCTTATAGAGGTGAATAATGACAAAAACATTGCTATTTGTTGAAGATGACAATGATAAAGCAACTTTTACAGCAATATTGCGTCATCTTAATATTGATAACTTCAAAATTGAAAATATAGATTGGAAAAAAGTTCCTAAAGAAAGCAATCCTAATTCGCCTACACAATTAATAACAGCACTACAATCATTCATTAATGAGTTTTCAAGAAAAAAATACAATAAAGTTGGAATTATCATGGATATGGATAATTCAGGCTTAGAAAAAATGTTAATGACTATAAATACTGCTTTAGAAAAAGCTTATACAAACCATAAAATTAAAAAACTAGAGAAAGTAAATACACTCTATTCTTTTAGTTTTTTGGAAAATGAAGAAGAAGTGACAATTCAATTTGCCTGCCATTTCGTTAATTTAAACGGTAAAGGTGAAATAGAAGATATTTTAAAAGCAATTAAAAAACAAAATTCACCTGTTGCGGATTGTGTAGATGAGCATTTAAAAGAATGTTTAAAAAATAAACATGAAGAATTACGCGATAAAGATTTAGTAAAAATTTGGATTAACCACTATCAACGCTTTGATACTTTAATCAAAAAAGAAAGAGGAGAAGCAAATACATCATGGGTAAATGTTATGCAAAAACGCGCCAGTGATTTATTTGATTTTGATAGGGATTTGAAAGAGCTAAATGAACTAAAAAATTTCTTAAATTTGATGAATTAATACATTAAAAAAACCTACTAAGTTTTCAAAACCTAGCAGGTCTTTATCTTCTTAACGCCGCTCTAATTCCCGAATTGCCTGTTTAAATGCAGGAAAATGCTGCTCTACAGACTCACTTTTATAACGCATTGCAATATATAACTGACTGATTTGTTGAATAGAATCCGCCATTTTTGGATGCGCTAACGCCGCTTTTTCTGCAAAAGTCATTGCGCCTTCATACGGTGCGCGGACAGTCCCGCGTTTAGCCAATTCTTGACAAAAACGCTGATACCAACGTTGCACAGGGTCGGCAATGGTGCGCGGCGCGCTCCAAATCAGCCATAACATAATGAGCAATAAACACAAACTACTGCCAACAATTAACCCAATCGCTAACCCCTGCCAGCCATAACGCCCCCAGCCAAAATAATCTAAAAGGGCTTGCTGACTGCGCGAGTCGTAATTTAAAACCCATTGATTCCACATGTTATTTAATGCGTCCCAATTATCCCGCAGACCTTGAAACCATTGCATAAATTGTGAATCTTTACCCCAATGTAAACCAAATAATTGAGGAATTTCATTCGCTAACGCACTATCAATGCCGCGCTCCACCCGCTCGGGCGCAACTGCAGCAGTCGGGTCAACCCGCGTCCAGCCTTTACCTTCCAGCCAAACCTCTGCCCATGCGTGCGCATCGCGTTGACGCACCACAAAATAACCATCAACAGGATTAACTTTCCCGCCTAAATAACCCGTCACCACCCGCGCAGGAATGCCCGCCGCCCGCATTAACACAACAAAAGCAGTGGCGTAGTGTTCACAAAAACCTGCTTGTGTTTCAAATAAAAACTGGTCTATAGGGTCATCCAGCATTAATTCTGGCGTAAAAGTATAACGAAAGGGATTTTGATTAAAATAGCGCAAAGCATATTGTACAATCGCTTCAGGGTGTTGCAATTCATTTTTCCATTGCATGGCTAACGCCCGCGCTTTGGGGTGCATATTTTGCGGAAGTGCTAAACCTGCATTTAATAAATTGAGTTGATGCTGCTGGTGTTGTGGTTTTTGGGGAGTAACATCGGCACGATAAGCAGGATAGGAGCGAATTTGATAACGGGTGCGATTGCGAATTTTATAAAAACTAAGCACTTGATAATCTAAAGTAATACGATTACGAACCTCTGCATTGACGTTTGCAGGCAAATCTAAAGCCAGTAATACTTCCTCTTCATGCGGTTCAAGGGTGACTGAATAATCAACGGCTTCGCCTAAAGGTTCAAAGCCCAATGGCGGCGTGAGTATATTGTGGAATTGTCCGCCGCGCCATTGTTTGCCATCTGTTCCCCACATCACAATGCCGCGCCAGTATAGCGCATTGGGCGGCGGCACTTTGTCATCTTTAAATTTGACTCTAAAAGCGATTTCGTCGGATAAACTCATTTCGCTAATATTGCCTAAAGTCATGAGGTTACTTAACCCCGTCACGCCGCGATGTGAGTCTTTGGGTAAACCCCATAAAGGACCACTGATGCGTGGAAATAAAATAAATAATACTAACATCAATGGAATAGCTTGTAGCACGAGTACAGAAGCTAAACGTAAGCGTTGACGTGTATTCAATACAAAATTTTCATCCGTTAAGCTGTTTAAAGTTGCCGTCATGGCAATCATAACGATGATTAAATACAAAGCGGTAAGAATATCTTGCGCATATAAAAAGTTAGTGATGATTAAAAAATAGCCTAAAAAACAAAGGAGTAAAGCATCTCGTTTGCTTTCTAACTCCATAAATTTTAAACCACATAAACCCACTAAAAGCGCGACACCCGCATCGCGTCCAAATAAACTACCATAACTCAACACAACGCCCGCTAACGTCATTAAACCAATGATAAATAGTACATTTTTGTTTAATAAACGTTGTTCGTGGGCGGTTGCCCAATATCTCCACGCGACGGCTGCGCCATATAACCCCGTTAACCATAGCGGCACACGAAAGAAATGGGGAAATAAAACTAGGGTTAATGCGGCAATTAACCACATTAGAACAGCTAAAGTAGGATAACGCGGAACGGAACGGAGCATATTGTTTAACTTTTGTTAGACATAAAAAAACCTTTATACAGCCATAATGCCGTATAAAGGTTTAAATCACAATGTTGTTAAAGTTACTTAGACTTTAGTTTTATAAAGAGCTAGGAGCATCCCCTAAAACTTCAATTTTACATTCTTGACGGTCACCATCTTCAGTAATTAATTCAGCAGTATCGCCGTCAACGGCTTGAATTACTGGGGCGGCGCGTTTTACGGTGTAACCCACTTGAATATTGATAGAAGGTGTTAAACGATGTAATTTGTTTTCAAAGACATATAACATCGTGCCGTTTGTTTGGAACTTGAATTTACCAAATAATGCTTTGTTAGGTAACAAGTCACGAGCACTGATAATTGTGGTTTGGCTAACAACAGAAGGATACATGACTTGCATCATGCCATCGTCATAAACGATAGTCACAACAGAATCACCAACAGTAATCCCTACTTTGAAGCCAGTTGGCGCAACTTGTAATACAGGGTCAAACACCCCAACAACCACTTTACCTAAATCAGGTAATTCTAAGCGGGTTTCGCCGCGTTTGCCGATTTTGACTTTACCCTTGCCAACCATTTTTGATAATTTGCCTAAATGGCGAGGTGCAGGTAATAATTTAACTTTAATCTTGGTGACGGTCACTAAAACGATATTGCCTGTTTCTGCGTCAAGGCTAACACCTTCTGGAACAGAATCATCAACTTGTTCAACGCTGCTATCATCTACAATGAAAGATAAATCTGTGCCAGCAGCATCGCCTGTGCCTTTCACTTGAATCACACCATCTTCATCTTGTGCAGCAGTGAAGTTGGGGAAGTTAATATTTACCAACGTTTGATTAATTTGATTAATAATCGTGGTATTTGTAGTCGTTGAACTATTAGAGGTTGCGCCGCCTAAGCTTAAAGAAACATTTAAGTTAGGTAAGGGAGCGACTTCAACATTAGTTGTGGTTGTCGTTGTGGTGGTGTTGACAGTTGGTAATTTAACTTGACCTTTTGGTACTTTAACTTGACCTGTCTTAACATCTACATCCCACCCTGCGGGTAAAACGCGAGTGATGTTAGTCACATTAACCACTTTCTTGATGTCAATGTTGATAACAAACCACATAATATCCACGTCAGTTAATTTGACGATTTCAGCGTTATCTAATGAAGCTAATAAAGATTCGCCATAAACTGCGATGATTTCTTGTTTTAAGCCGCCAATATTAGCCGCATTTAAACCTTTTAAAGCATCAGAGCGGATATTTTTAAATTGCTCTAAGCTGAAGCCGCCTAAAGCATCATAGGTAATTTTTGCAATTTGTTCAGCAGAGAAACCAATTAAAGCGGTCGCAGTTAAGTGTGCAATTTGTTCTGCTTTGAAACCTGCCATTGCAGCTACTGCAATTTTTGCTAATTGGTCTTTTGTGAACCCAGCAACAGCTAAAGGATTCAGGGCAGCAATTTGAGCTTTAGTAAAGCCAGAAACCGCATCAGGGGTTAATGCTGCTAATTGGTCTTTGCTTAAACCAACTAACGCATCAGGAGTTAATGCTGCAATTTGCGCTTTAGTAAAAGCAGCAACAGCATTAGGAGGTAAAGCAGCTAAATCAACGGCTGTTAATTTGGCAATCATTGCTAACGTTAACTTAACAACATCCGCAGCGGTGTATTTGCTGTAATCAGTCGTTGGTGTTGGTTTAGT
>CAZKST010000157.1:5125-7704 GCA_964555395.1 uncultured Thiotrichaceae bacterium
TCTTTGGTGAATCCTGCTACTGCTGCAACAGTTAATGCCGCAATTTGTTCTTTAGTGAAAGCTGCGATTGCATTAGGAGGAATTGCCGCTAATTGAGCAGCCGTCAATTTTGCAATAGCGGCTAACGTTAATTTAGCAACATCAGCGGCAGTATATTTAGCGTAATCAATGGAAGGAGTAGCTGTGCTAGGAGTTGCCACATCATCTACCATTCCTGAACCTGTAGTAGAAGGATGAGCTACATCATCTTTCATACAGCGTCCTTCTATGTCACCATGAGCCAAATGTGAGGCTAAAGCTTCTTTAGCAATTTCAAGCGTATTTCCATTATGGCAAACGTAAGTTTTTTTGCTATCTGCTGTAATAACAACATCCGTATTTGTTACTACAATAATATTAATATCATCACCTGCGCGTGCTGAATGTGCAACAGGTAATAAAATAGAAGAAATTAATGCAGTTAATAAAACCTTATTCATGGTAATCACACTCCGAGAGAAATTTAATATTTCTGTAAAGATGTAATATTTGCCCTTAAATAACAGCTTCTTTAGAGATAGAAGGTAGTGCTATAGTGATAAAAGTTAATGTTCAAAAAATCCATGAGATAAATTCTTATCTTCTCAATTTGAAAGGAAAAAATACAAAATTAAAAAAAATAAAATATCTATTTTTTAGATAAAACATTAACTTTGTTAACTCTTCAGAGTTCTAAATAATAGGAAATATTAAGGGAAAATAATTACGTTACATGAGGGTTATTTAAGAGCATTTTTTCTGCTATTGCAATACATCTGACAAGGTAAGTAAGGTTTCATTCTGTGGCTCTATTTGCAAACCACGAATTACTACAATTTTAGCCTCTGCTAAACGTTGCCGTTCATACAATAAAATAGCTGTGTTAACATACGCTTGAATCAACTGTGTTTGCCGCTGTTGTTCAACAGAAAAACCTTCTATGAGTTTCAACAAAATTTGATAATTTTCTAAAGCTAATTCTGGCTGTTGAAGCTGTAAATAAATTTGTCCTAACAAAAAATAAGCCGTTGGAAACTCTTTTTTCAAAATAATTGCTTGTTGTAACTGCGTTTTTGCCTGTTCTAATTGCGATTGTGCTAAATAAGCCAATGCTAACCGCTGATAAAATATAGCCTCACGCGGTGCGTAATTGACAGCGGCTTGCCATAAACTAATTTCTGTTTGCCAAGCAGGAATATAGCGCATTGTCAACAGTGCATAGCCCGTTATTAAGCCACTCACCCCCACAATCATCAAAGCTTGCATTGCTCTTGCCCACAAAACCGTTGATGCACGACTGACAAACTGCCAACTGTACACAATCGCAACGCCCAACAACATAAAACAAGGCAAAGTCGCAAAATAAGTATAACGGTCAGCCGCACCTTGCAAACCAACTTGGATAATGCCAATAACGGGCGCGAGCGTAATGAGAAAAAATAGCCACGCTAATAATCCATAAGGATGCTCACGCGCATACCACACAGATAAAAAAGAAATCAGCGTCACTGCTAAAACAGGCATAACATGCACTGTTATCGCTAAATTTGCATAATCTGGATAAGGATAAAAAGGAGAAAGAGAGAAAGGAAAAAGTAATTTTGAAAAATAAAAAACAATAGTATGAAAACTATTTAAAACTCTAAATAAGAAACTGACAGATTCTCCCGCCATTGCTTGTTGTTGTCCATGTAAAGTTAAAAACACAACAATACAACTTAATAATAAAAATGGCAGTTTTTCTATTAATAAAGACAGCGAATATTTTTTTAAATTTGCTCTAGCCGTTGGATAAATATCTAACAAAATTAAAATAAGCGGCAAGGTAATTGCCATGGCTTTTGCCATTAATGCAAAAATAAAGAAAACTAATGTAGCTACATACCCTATTTTTTTTAAAGTTTCGGCGTAGTACAAATAACTTAACAAGGTTAATACACTAAAAAATAAACATAAAACATCTTTAAGTTCAGCAATCCAAATTACAGATTCTACCCGTTGCGGATGAATAGCAAATAGTAAAGTTGCAATACTAGCAATCATTAAAATAGAATAATTAAAAGTGATTTCACGACCTTGATATTTAGCATGTAATAAACAGAGTTGAATGGTTAATTGAAAAATTAATAAAACATTTAAAATATGAAAAACCAAATTAACCACATGATAACCAAAAGGCTCTAAACCAAAAAAATGATATTCCAGTGCATACACTAACCATGTTAATGGATGCCAATTTGACATATATTCTGTATTGCTAAACATCCAATATAAATTTGTCAATGAAAGTTCTTTAATATTGGGATTATCAATAATATAGCCGTAAGTGTCATACGTTAAAAGCTCAGCATTTAAACCTTGTTTAAAAGTAATGAACGTAATAAAAACAATAAATATTTGACTTAAATAACGATGAATCGTGAGCATTTTGTACCTAGAAATAATAAAAATAATTGAAAATTTATTGTAACCTGAATTCTAGCATTTGTTTTAACCCTATCATTTTTTTCGTGCATAAAAAAACCTGCTAGGTTTTGAAAACTTAGCAGGTCTCTGTTTTA
>CAZKST010000158.1:0-7679 GCA_964555395.1 uncultured Thiotrichaceae bacterium
ATTTGTGTCAATTGGTAGGGGGTTTTATTGAAGTTGAAAGTGAATTAGGAAAAGGCAGCACTTTTAGCGTGAGAATACCGATAAATTACACGCCCCCCAGTGAACAAGAAAAATTTGAGAATATTTTGTTTTAACTAAAGTTGTTTTTTAAGTCACTTTAAAACAACTTGTTGTAAACAGGTTTCTAAATTTTTTAAAGTAATAATAGTTGTATGCGGATATTGTTTATTTAAAGTTAAAACTTCCATTTCATCGCTATTAGGCAATAACATTAAATGGGGAATTGAGAAAAATAATGGTGGTAATTTAGGGATATTTTTTACAATTGAATAATTGATTAAAACAATCGTTGCATGGGTGGGCATTAACAATAATTCAAAAGTATAAAAATCATCTTCTACTCGCAAGGTGATATTTTCAGCTAAAAACGCTTGTGGAAATACACGCTGACAAGTTTGTTTTAAATAAATTTGTAACCATTTTTTATTTAAAAATTGATTTTTATTTTCATCACGAGTCAATTTTAAAAAAATATGTTGCTTATTGCTTTGATAATGATAATTTTCTAAATAGTTGAGTTGATACAACCGCCGCATTATATTTAACAAATTTGTTAATTCAGTTGCTGAAAATAAAGCAACATTTAATTTAAAATGATAAAAACCTTTTGCATAAACCCTTTGCAATTTACTAAAGAAAGTTTGTAATAATCCATAATTAGCAGCAAATAATTCAGCTAAATTTAATAAATCCGCTGAATCAGTTGCTAGTACATTATTCTCATTTGCGAAATGGGGATGAATCTTTAACTGTGTTAAATAAGTTTCAGCCGTTGCTTGAGTAAGTGTTGGAGCGGGCGTATTGGGTATTTCTGTTTTCTGATGTTTAGCCAGTTGCTTTAGGAGTTGTTTAATAAAACCTAAAGTAGGATAAATAGGGGTGACTTGTTGACAGGTTGGACACTTCACTTCTTTTTTTAAGAAATTATTAGGCACTTCAATCAATTTATCACACGCCTGACACCAGAAAATAGACATTATCCATCCTTAAAGATTTTTATTATTTATGTAAAGTAATTTCCCAAATAATTTGTCGTAAATGTTTAGGCGCGTAAATTGTAGAAAGACGAATTTTAGTACCCGCAACCCCTGTCACAGTTAAAGTACCAAATTGCATTAACTTCCCTAATAAAGATTGTTCTAATACAATGCTATCCACACTGTTTAAACGGATTTCTGTAGTACGTTGTATTAAAAAACCTGAATGATGAATTAATCGTTGAGTTGTTAAAACAGCACGACTACTGAAACGTGCAATAAAAGTTTCTAACCATAATAAAACCCCCATCGCCGCAATAAACAGTAAACCCACTTCCCATACCGTTACGCTATCTTTATTCAATAAATCCGCTAACCATTTTAATTCTATTTTAGGCGAGACAGAAAGCAAATCAAATGGGTTTAGATTCCATAAATAAGTTGCTAAAGCAATTAAAGTAATACCCCAAATATCAAATAAGAAAAACCAGTGGGTTTTTAATCGCTCTAAAGTTTGCTCTTCATCTAACATAAATTTTAAATGTGGTAAATGATTAGCTGTTGAAGTAGTTCTTTCTTGTGGTGTTTCTATGTTTAAAATAGGTTCTACCGTTTCTTTTTCTACAGTTAAGAATTGATTGTTATCTGTATTTTGCGCAACAACAGGCGGCTGAATGATTTGTGAGTTAATAGAAATACTCGCTTTAGTGGGTTTTAATTTAGTTACAAAGTGATTAAGTTTATCGCCCATGCTTTGGGTATCAAACCATGAGCCAAGTTTCTCAATTTTCTTTTTACTAATTTCGGTGATTTCTTTCCAATTTAGATTGGAATTATTGCTTACTTGGCTTTGTTGTTGTTCTTCTAAACCAATATCATAGGCATTGCGACGATAAGGACTGCTTAAAATTTTATAAGCATGTTCAATTTCGGCTAAAGTTTGCTGTGCAGTAGAATCATGGCGGGCTTGGCTTTGATAAAGTTTCATTAATTGTTGGGCAGCAACTTTAATTTCATCATCAGAAGCATGAGCGGAAATATTTAAAACATCGTATAAAGTACGTTGGTTGTCAGTCATAATTTAAAAAGGGAAATAGAAATTCATCGGTAAATTGTGCAAAGCACAAGCTTAACAAATTCACATCTTGCCTAATAGTAAATTTTCTAAAGGTGTGAAGCTGTTAAATTAACGCTTGTTAATTATGGTTCGCATTTCTGCGAGTTCACGCTCGAAACTACCCGATAAAATTGGGAAACGACACCATGTTTTGGGGTCTAAACTTTCATCATCTAAATGAAAACTGGGGGCAAAGCGTTCACGTTTCCACTGGTTGCGCGTCCATAAACGAAAAAAGCGTTCAATCCATGCCAGAATTTGCTCTTCTGAATATTCGCGAAATTGGTTAGCAATCACATAAAAAATTTCTAGGGGCGTTTGTCGGTCGCGAATCATTGCTTTTTCAATGGCATTGAGCAAGGGATAGGGCATTAAATCATGTTCGTCGGTTTGCGACATGGTGGCAGGGCGCAATTCTGCCGTAGGTTGTTGTTGATTTACAAGGTTTAATTCTGCAATCGGTGCAAAGTCAACTGTGCCTTGTGTTTCTAACCAACGTAACCATTGGCGTAAAAAAGTTTTATCAATGCCCGCAATAGGACTTAAACCGCCGCTGGTGTCACCGTCCATCGTTGCATAGCCGACGGCGGCTTCTGAGCGGTTGCTGGTGGCGAGTAATAGCGCGTTTTTGACGTTTGCCATTAGCCACACGCTGGGGGAACGGGTGCGGGCTTGTATGTTTTGTAAAGCAATATCATCGCTTTCCCAATTTAATTTGCGCCCTAATGCTTTAGAAACTAAATTTACATAGCCTTTAAATTGTGCATCAATATTTAATTCGTAATAACTGGCACTTAAAACTTCGGCTAAAGTAGAAGCCGCTTGTTGAGTCACAAAACCTGAATTTTCAGTCGCTTGATAAACACAGCTAAGTAATTTTTTCATGACTGCTTTTAAAAAAGCATCATAATCTTCAGTGGTTTGTGCTTTGCTGTGAACAGCTAATAATTGATGTAAATCCATATAGTTGAGTTTAGTGCAAAACTCATTTACCCCTAAATCATTCAATGCCCATTCGCACATCATGCGAATTAAACAGGCAATCGCGGACGAATCCGCGCCGCCGCTGAGTGAAAGCACAAAGCCGTGTGAACGGGTTTTGCGCATATAGTCAAACAGTCCCAATGCAACCGCACGGGCAAATTCTTCTTCTTTTAAATGTGGGCTATATTCCCAAGAGGCATGATTAATTTGAAAAGGACGCGAGGGGTAGCCGCTGATATTTTCATCTTGCGGATAGAGCGGCGGAAATTGGAAAGTAACATTGATTTGTTTTTTTAAGTCCGCCATGTTTTCTACGGTGCGGGCTTGGCTGATGCGGGTTAAATCTATATCAATAAAGGTACTGATAAGTTGCCATTCTTTAAAACTAAAACGGCGATTAGTGGCTAATAATTGCCCGCGACTGGCACACATAGCATCGCCGTCATAAATCGCCCGCCCTGCTTCATTGCCGAGTAAATTGGTATAAATGTAGCTCGCACTGAAAGCGCGTGAGCCTTCTAATACAAAGCGTTCGCGCACAAGATGTTTATCAAAAGCAAAATGGCTCGCGCTGGGATTGAGGATAATGTCTATTCCGTGTTGTGCTAATTTAATCCCCGGTCGATTGGCGACCCAAGCTTCTTCACAAATTTCAAAGCCAATGCCAATCCCGTCGCAATTAAAATAAATATCGCCTAAAGGATAACTGCTGGGTTTATTCGCTTGTTGAAATAGCGGTAAATCTACCATGACTTGTTGATTTTCTTGCCATGCTTGAAACCAGCGCGGCTCATAATGAATGCCGTCGCCTGCTAGAAAACGTTTAGCCACAAAGCCCGCTAAATTACCATTGACCAATAATGCCGCTACATCATATACCCGATTTTGATAGGCTAAGGGTAAACCGACGGCGACGATAATGTCTTGTGTATGCGGTAAAAGTTCTAATAAAGTGCGTTGCGACTGCGCCCATGTCGCGGGGGCTAAAAACATATCTTCACAACCATAACCGCTAATACATAATTCGGGCAAACATAATACACTGATTTTTTGTGCTTTAGCGGCTTGAATAACTTCTATAATACGTCGTTGATTCCCCAGCCAATCTAAAGGGGTTTGATTTAAAACGCCTGCGCCTACTTTTATATATTTCATTATGGCATTACCTGAAGAGTCAAAGGAAAAACATAGTAATTATTGCACTTTATGTTGATTTAAAAGTTTTTTCTTTTTCAATAAACAATAAGTTTGCATTAAGCGACGTTCACTAAAACGCAGCAAAGAAAAGAAACTTTCTTGTAACGGGCGTTTTTCAAAATTGGTATAAGGATGGGTAATATAAGCCACGCGTGTATTAGCAATACATGCTGCTAATACGCCTGTTAATAAACGGTCATCGACCATTAAAATATGGGCGGCGGGGCATTGGGTAATTTCTATAATTTGTTGTAAACCATCGGCATAGGGTTTTTTACGCACGCCAGAAATAACTTGCACCCCTTGGAAGTATTGTTGAAAATATTGAATTCGCTGAGAATTAGGTTTATTTGACAAAATAAATACGCGATTTTCGCCAAAAATGCTGACACCTTCCGCTAACCATTGTTGTAAAGCGTCTAACGGTGTTTGTTCGGCGTGGGCAGCTAAAACGCCATCAAAATCTAATACTAATACTTCAACGCCTTGTGCTTTAAAATCATTGAGCACTAAATGCGAAGTTCGCCGCCGACGAGGACTGTTTAAATAAACTTCAGCTAAATTTTTACGGTATTGATAAGACATTTTCAAACTAAAAATTAAGCGGTGAAAAAAGCGTTTCATAATATACTGTCCGATAGGTCAAAGCCATTAAGTTAAGCAGGTTTGTAGGGTGGAATAGCGTAGCGTATTCCACCATTTTGTCTGAACCCTAATTCGCATAATTATAGTAAACGCACCTTAAATTGGAGTGCAATAGCTTTAGCTATTGCTTTTTAACTATTTGATTAAACAGTATTTCACCTGTTACGATACTGGCAATAGCTGAAGCTATTGCACTCCAGTTAAAGTGAGTTTGCTATAACATAATTTCCTTAACGTTCAAGGTCTTTATTATGTTAACTATGAAATACAGTGAATTGTGGTTCAGACAATTTTGTAGTGCGTTTATTATATCTTTTTAAGTCAAGTGATTGTTTCATTAACATTATACGTTTTTTTTGCGAATAAGCTGAATCCTCAGTTAAACATCCTCTATCTTTATTATCTCTCAATTTTCAGTGAAAGGAATCCTCTATGGAAGCAGACTTTTGGCATCAACGCTGGGCGGCAAATGAAATCGGTTTTCATCAAAACCAAATTAATCCTTATTTGCAACGTTATTGGTCAGCCTTAGCCATTCCGCGCAATGAGCAGGTGCTTGTACCTTTATGTGGCAAAAGTTTAGATATGCTATGGCTGGCGGAGCAAGGTTATCAAGTTGTAGGGATAGAATTAAGTGAAATTGCGGTTGAAAGTTTTTTCAGAGAACAACAAATTGCGGTTGATAAACGCCAATATGGCGAATTGACGGTATGGACAAGTCATCAAATTAAAATTTATTGTGGTGATTTTTTTCAACTAAAAGCGGCAGATTTGAAAGAAGTGCGCGGCATTTATGACCGTGCGGCGTTGGTTGCGTTACCGCCAGACATGCGTCAACGTTATGTTGAACATCTACGCCAAAATATACAGCCTGCAACGCAAATTTTATTATTAACGATGACTTACGACCAAGAGTTAGTTGCGGGGCCGCCTTTTTCAATTTCCAATAATGATGTAAATCAATTATATGGCTCACGTTTTATGAAACAGTGCTTAAGCAGTGAAATGCAACCTTTTACTAATCCTAAGTTTATTGAAAAAGGCGCGACGCATTTTAGTGAAAATGTTTATCACTTGATTCGGTTGTAAACTAGAAAATCTGTGCGGCGTTTCATGGTGGAATACGCTACGCTATTCCACCCTACGAATATCCTTATACAAAAATTGCCTAACTATAATAAACTTTTGTTAATGGTTGCTGCGTTTTATCAAACGCATCCCATAAAGTTTGATAACTGCGTTGTAAAACAGGATGAAGTCCTTGCGGATATAATTCAGCAAGGGGCGCGAGTACAAAAGCATACTTTAAAATATCGGCGTGCGGTAATGCAGGGATTTGGCTGATAATTCCGTCATATAACAGCAAATCTAAATCTAAAGTACGCGAATTAAATTTTTGTCCTGCAACCCGTTGACGACCATGCAGCGTTTCCAGTTCACGCAAATGATGCGCGACCACTGCCGCTGGTAATTCAGTGTGTGCACTAATAACTAAATTATGAAAAGCTTCACCGTCAAAACCGACGGCGGCACTTTCATAAATTGATGAGCAATTAATTTCGCCAAATTGCAACATTAAATCTTGTAAGCAGGTTTGAATATGTTGGCGTGGATTAATGTTACTGCCGATACTTATATAGATATATGCCATAACGATTGCTCGAATTGAGTGAAACACCGCAAAATTTTTTTAATGGGTAGGCGCAATGCCTATTTGGGTTTGTGGGGGAAATTCTTCGGGTCTTGTGCCGCGTTCAATGATAATGCCCACATCGCGCGCGCCGCGTACTGCGCCTTTTTTGTTTAGGCGTAAACGTACCCATTGAATCCCGAATTCTTCTAACACAATTTGGGTAATTTTTTCTGCCAAAGTTTCCACTAAAGCAAACTCACTGTTGCTAATAAAATCAATAAGACGCTTAGCAACAGCTTTGTAGTTTAATGTATCTTCGATTTGGTCAGAAAGAGCCGCTTTGCGTATATCGGTTGCCATTTCTAAATCAAAGACAATGGTTTGTCGTACTTGGCGTTCCCAGCTATAAATGCCAATTTTGGTATTGATTTTTAAATCGCGTAAATATATGATGTCCATAGCTTTTTAAGGTTGTTGGGGATTTAAAAGTAGCGTTGTTGTTTAACAAGCATAAAAATATTGCCTGTTGTTATCTAAGCAAGGCGTGTTTAAGTGTTTGCATCACTGTTTAATTAAAAAAATTATGAAAAAAGCGGTTCTCTTTGATCAAGAAGCCATGCTCAAGCGTGAAGGACATTGGTTGCCCGTCATTGCCTTGGCTGATGTTCCCTCTTATGGCTTTATTACTGTGGATGTAGGAGAACATTCTTTATTGCTCAGTAAATTAGCTAATGAAGTTCGTTGTTTTGCTAATCAGTGCGCACATTCTGCTTATGCGTTAACTTTCGCTAAGTGTGAGGGACAACAGTTAATTTGTCCTTTTCATCATTACCGCTTTTCTTTAGAGGATGGACGTTGTGTCTCTCATTTATGCGCGCCATTGAGCCGCTATCCTATACGAATGACGGGACAAACCTCTTTAATGGTTGAGGTCTATTTACCCTTAAATCTAATTTAGGGTAGTATTAACCCACTTTTTTAACAAGCGTAACGTAGTAGGGTTGTAAGTAAAGAGATATTTCACTTAAGCAGCAAGATGTGATGCTTGAAAGGGTGAACAAGCTAT
>CAZKST010000159.1:0-7665 GCA_964555395.1 uncultured Thiotrichaceae bacterium
CTACTTAACATTAAAAATAGAATTAGAAAGAAACAAAATAAGGTTTCCGTTAATAAGTAAGTATTCATGTTAATTAAATGTGGACTACATGCCACTAGAAAACTGACTATTAAAGCGCCTGTTCTTTCTAAAGAAACGAATAAGAAATAGCTTAAAAGAATGGTAAGTGTACTTAAGAAAGCTTGTGTTAATAATACCGCATAATAACTTTGTTTAGAGAATTCATCTTTAATAAATAAACTTAAAAAAAGTGGATAAGCAGGCGTGACTAAAGCATCCGCTTTTAATTGCTCAGGATGCCCTTTAATTCCTTCATTGCCATAACTATAAAAATTAAAATGTTGCAAATTATAGGCATATAACACATATTTTTCAGCATCCGCCCGCACTGGGTTTTCTACTTCTGTTTGTAGAATCACCTGCAACCGCATTTGTAAACCGAATAAAATAATACCAGCCAATAAAAACCATGTTACGCGTTGTAACATTTCTTTTGTTAAGTGCATAAACCAAACTCGCTGAAGAAAATAAATTGCGCTTAGTATAGCATTTTTATGAATGGGCAAATTAGCGTGGTATCGTTCGCACTAAACCCTTATCGGTTTGTAAATATTGATTATGGCGTTGTGCTAATTCGCCCGTTTGATAATTTAATAAACGGTTATTTTGATTCGTAGCGCGGTAAATTTCGCCTGTTTGTGGGTTTATCGCGTCAGTTTGCAAAATAACAGGCGCAGGATTAGGCGGCAATTCAGGAGCGGTGGATTGATAGCGGGTGTAATCGTAAGAATGGCTTAAGGTTTCGGCGGGCGTTGTGCTTGAAGTCGGTGCAGTAGGCGTAATGAGCGGTTTAAACTGCGTATCCGTTGCGCTGGGATAACGCGCAGTCAGGGCTTTTTCAACTGAAACGGGCGGCGGGGTGGGCGTTGAGTGACAGGCAACGAGCGGGAAAAATAACGGGATACAATAGAATAAACGCATGATGATTTCCAATAAGCCGATAGGTGAACACTTTTCAGTGTAGAACACCTATGGCTTTTTTGGAAAAAATTAGGCAGCGGGCGGCACGTCTTTCATGCTTAAGCGAATTTTGCCTTGTTTATCAATTTCTAACACTTTAACGCGGACGATTTGCCCTTCTTGCAATCTGTCAGTCACGGCTTTAATCCGTTCGTTTGCAATTTGGGAAATGTGAACTAAGCCTTCTTTACCGGGTAAAATGCTGACAAATGCGCCGAATTCAACGATTTTGACGACTTTACCTTCGTAAATCGTGCCTTCTTCAACTTCAGCAACAATTTGTTCAATCCGCCGACGGGCTTCATTACTGGATTCTAAACCGACTGCGGCAATTTTCACAACACCGTCATCACTAATATCAACGGTCGCGCCCGTTTCTTCAGTAATCGAGCGAATGGTCGCGCCGCCTTTACCAATAACTTCGCGAATTTTATCGGGTTTAATACGGAAAGTGGTAATTCTGGGAGCGTGTTTAGACATTTCACCGCGTGATTGGGATAACTCACGGTTCATAATGGATAAAATGTGCAAACGTCCTTCTAAAGCTTGTTTTAATGCAGTGTCCATAATTTCGCGGGTAATCCCGTCGATTTTGATGTCCATTTGCAATGCAGTTACGCCTTCAGATGTGCCTGCAACTTTGAAATCCATATCGCCTAAATGGTCTTCATCGCCCATAATGTCAGATAAAACAACAAATTTGTCGCCTTCTTTGACTAAACCCATTGCAATTCCAGCAACAGGGGCTTTAATCGGTACGCCTGCGTCCATTAACGCTAAGCTAGAACCGCAAACGCTCGCCATGGAGCTTGAACCATTTGATTCTGTAATTTCAGAGACAACGCGAATCGCATAGGGGAACTGGGTGTCAGCGGGCATAATGGGCTGTACGCCGCGTTTTGCTAAGCGTCCGTGTCCAATTTCGCGCCGTTTTGGTGAGCCAATCCGTCCAATTTCACCCACACAGTAGGGAGGGAAATTGTAATGTAACATAAAGTTTTCTTTACGTTCACCTTCTAACGCATCAACCACTTGTGAATCGCGCTCAGAGCCTAAAGTCGCAACCACTAAAGCTTGGGTTTCGCCACGGGTGAATAAAGCAGAACCGTGTGTGCGCGGTAAAACGCCAGTGCGCACAGTAATTGGGCGAATGGTTTTAGTGTCGCGTCCGTCAATGCGTGGATTGCCTGCAATAACGCTGTCGCGCACGGTTGAAGATTCTAATTTTTCAACTTCGGCTAACACTTGGGCTTCTGTCCAAGTAGGCGCATCACCCACTACTAATTTTTCAACGATTGCTTTACGAATTTCTGCAACACGTTGTTGACGGGCTAATTTTTCATGAATATTATACGCTTGTGCAATGTCTGCTGCCCCAGCGGCTTTAACCGCTTGTTGCAGAGCTTCATCTTTAACCGCAGGTTGCCATACCCAAGGAGCAGGGTTAATTTCAGCAGTCATTTCTGCGATTGCACGGATAACGGTTTGTAAATGCTGATGTCCAAACATCACAGCTTCTAACATTACCGCTTCAGGTAATTCTTTTGCCTCAGATTCCACCATTAACACGGCATTTTGTGTACCCGCAACCACTAAATCTAAATCAGATTTAGTCAATTGGCTGGCGGTGGGATTTAATAAATATTCGCCGTTTTTATAGCCAACCCGCGCTGCGCCTAAAGGCCCTTTAAACGGTAAACCTGCAAAGCAAACGCTCGCAGATGCACCAATCATGGAGGGAATATCAGGGTCAATATCAGGGTCTAAGGATAAAACGGTCGCAACGATTTGTACTTCGTTGGTAAAATCCTCCTCGAATAATGGACGCAAAGGGCGGTCAATTAATCGAGAAGTTAAAGTTTCTTTTTCAGAAGGACGACCTTCGCGTTTGTGGAAGCTGCCGGGAATACGTCCAGCAGCATAACTACGCTCTTGATAATCAATCGTTAAAGGGAAAAAATCGCCTTCAGAGGGTTTAGTTGAAGCAACTAAAGTGACTAATACCACTGTATCGCCCATGCTAACCATGACTGCGCTAGTGGCTTGGCGGGCTATTTCACCCGTTTCCAACGTGACGTTATGTTGACCAAATTGAAATGTTTTTTTGTATACGGCCATAAATGCTTTGTTTTAGTTAAAGTTTTAGTGAATGGGTATAAGTTGTAAACGCAATCTCAGTGGCAACTTATCAAGTAAATATCCCGTCGGATGAGGGAAATAGCTTAGCAGACTAACCTTTTAATTTAGCCATTAAAGTTTGAAAACGCTCGAGGTCTGTCTTTTTCAAGTAAGCCATTAAACGACGACGTTGGTTAATCATTTTCAATAAACCACGACGAGAATGCGCATCTTTAGTGTGTTTTTTGAAGTGTTCTGCTAAAGAGGTAATGTTTGCAGATAATAAAGCGATTTGTACTTCAGCAGAACCAGTATCGCTGGGGCTGCGTTTATAAGTTTCAATAATTTTTGCGGATTGTTCAGCAGTTAACATAGTGGGTAAAACTCCATAATCAAACGTATTCATCAAATTAAACGGGAAATTCTAGCAACAAAAAAGACTTATCACAAGCTTTTAGTTTAAATTAAGCTAAGTTTGCTATTTTTATCCCGTTTACGCTGAAGTTTACCAACTCACACCGCGCCAAAATGTCCCTTCTAACACCCCTTGCGCTTTGCCGATTAATTCTTCTCCGCCTTGTTCAGCTAACACTTTAAATAAAGGTTGAGCGGCGGCAATTTCTGCATCGCCATAATGTGGCGGAATTCCTGCGCGGTATTGGTCGCGTAATAAGATGAAAATTTTATCATTTTCTACTTTCATGTCTGGTTTTAAAGTTTCCCACGCGCTGTCGTTATTTTTAAGATAATTTTTGGTTTCTAAACTAGCAGCAAAAAACTTTTTCAAGGTTGCTTCATTGGCAGTTGCCCATTGCTCATTAAACACCCAACCCACAGAAGGTACATCGGCGGGAATTTTTAAAGTTTCCAACATTTGTTTAACTGTTAATAAACGCGGCATATTTTCAGCTTCTAATTTCGCGCTAAAATGCCAATAATTTAACACGGCGGTTAATTCACCACGTTTCATTAATTCATTTAACAGTGGCGGCGCGGCAAAAACAGGATTAACCCAATTTGCAATATCTTCGCCTGTCGTTGCTTTGCTATAAGCGCGCAATAACAACCAACTTTTATCTAAAGCACTGCCCGCAACGCCTAATTTTTTACCTTTTAAATCCTGCAAAGTTTTAAATGCACCATCTATTTGCGTAATCAACGCACCTAATGCAGTTGAATAGGGCACAAAACTATATTTTTTGCCTTCCGCCCGTTGCCGATTAACCCATAACCAATCGTTTACCACTAAATCAACCACTTTTCCTTGTAAAGCAATATCTAAAGCATTACGCGAAGCGAGATATTGCACTTCCAATTTAAAACCTTGCTTTTCATCAAACTTTTGTTTTTGCAGGGTTTCAATTTCCCAATTAACTGTACCGAAAGGCATTAAACCTAATTTCAAGGTAGGCAACTCTGCCGCTGTACAAAAAACAGGAATTAATAGTAAAAAAGAGAAAATGTATCTATACATATATGTCACTGGATAAAAGGAGGTTTATAAAAATTCGCCCGTACCTTATGCGGACAAAGCCATTAAGTTAAGGATATTTGTAGGGTGGAATAGCGAAGCGTATTCCACCATGAAATGCACCCTTACTGATTATAATTTATTTTTACTCGAGCTTTTGCTGTGCTTTTTAGTGGAATATAGTAAAACGCATCTTAAATTGCGTAAATTGGAGTGCAATCGCTTTAGCTATTGCTTTTTTAACCATTTGATTAAAAAGTATTTTACCTGTTACGATACAGGCAATAGCTGAAGCGATTGCACTCCTTTTAAAGTGCGTTTGCTATATTGGTGGAATACGCTTTGCTATTCCACCCTACAAATATCCTTTCACCAAAAATCTGAATTTTATGAGATACTCCAAAGAATTCATAAATAAAGAGATTTTTGTCAATAAAATGCCATAAGCTTTTGTTAAACTAAATTTTTTACAAAGGAGCTTTTTGATGAATTATTCTGCATTGTTGTTAGTTTTACTATCATTAAGCATTGGGCTAGTTGCTTGTAATGATGAAGATACCGAAATTTTGGGGGAAGGTTTAGAAATCGATTTAACCTCTCGCAACATCAAACCCAATTTAGAAACGCCGAATTTAGGCTCATCCGCCGATGCCGATGACCCCGCTATTTGGTTACATCCCACTAACCGCAGTCGCAGTTTAATCATTGGCACGGCAAAAGATGCAGGATTGCGGGTGTATAATTTAAGCGGCGAATTAGTGCAAACGATTAATCCTGATAGTGTTAGCAGTGGCAAAAGTCGTTTTAATAACGTAGATGTACAATATGATTTCAATTTAAACGGCACAAAAATCGATATTGCAGTTGCTTCTGACCGTGGGCAAGATGTGATAAAAGTCTGGCGAATCAATGGTAACAGCAACACGCCATTAACAGATATTACTTATGCCAATACTCCCAAAGCTTTTCCTACCAAACCCACCCGCAGCGATTATTTAAATCGCGCTGCTGATGTGCAAAATCCTTTTACAAATCAACGCACGGCTTACGGTTTAACGTTATATCATGATGTTACTAATGAATTGCACTATGTATTAGTGAATCAACGTCAAGAACCTGTGATTGCCCAATACTTGCTTGTTGCACAAAGCAATAACACAGTCAGCGTGCAATTTGTGCGCGATTTTCGCTTTCCCTACACATACAAAGGACAAGATTTGCAACAAACCAACTCTACCGATGCGCGTTTAGACTGGAGTCCACAATTTGAAGGCATGGTCGTTGACCAGCGCAGCGGCATTTTATATGCGGGACAAGAAGATGTGGGCATTTGGCGAGTGAATTTGCGCACGGGCGTTGCTGAAAGCGCGCCTTTTTATGAAACACGCGGTTCAACTGCTAGCACTTTTAACAATCAAAATAGTCGTTTAGCGCGTGATGTAGAAGGGCTCACGATTTTCTACGCGCCTAATGGTAAAGGGTATTTGTTAGTCTCAAGTCAAGGCGGTTCACCCGAAACTAGAACAGATGAACCTTATGACAATAGTTTCTTGATTTTTACCCGTGACACGAATGTGTTAATTGGTCAATTTAAACTGACTGCTAACGACAGCATTGATGCTGTACAAGAATGTGATGGCGCGGATGTAATTAGTGTTGCTTTGCCGAATTATCCTTATGGTTTATTTGTAACTCAAGACGGCTATAACGATGATTTAGATAAATTTTCAGGGGAAGTGAGCGCGAGTAATTTCAAATATACCAGTTGGGAAACACTCGCCAGCGGTTTTGCAGACGGTTATTTAACAAAAAACGGCAGTTTTTATGACCCACGCAATCCAACACAGTAATGTTTAAAAAATAAATGGTTCGTGCAAGGTCTGCCAGTCCTCGAAGGATTGGCAGATTTTGAGTTTGTTTCAATTTAGCAAGATACTGAAATTAAAGCAGAGCGTTGCTAGCTTTTAAAAATCTAGCGGTTCTATTTGAAGTTGAAATATAGAAAATTTTATTCTCGCAAAAATCCCAACTCAAACACTAAAGGTTGTAATTTTTCTGTTAATGTTTTATACGCTGTTTCAAAGTCATCAAAGCTGACGGGCGGAAAATCGCCGCTTTCATTGCGTTTTTTCAAAGCATTACGGATTTGATACCAGCCAACATCGGGGCGATTCAATTTGAATTCTTCGCGGACGCGGCGGACATCTGTATGTGCAAAGTAGGCTTGCCATAATTCGCGCCCAGCGTTTAATACCGCTTTGGCTTCGGGCGAGAGTTTCTTTTTCTTCAAATACTGCACCATAAAATCAGATTCAAAACGGGCGGGCGCGTTGACTTCGTTTTCTGTAAACGGAATGAAGTGATTGACGATACTCCATTTTTTGCCGTTCCACTCTAAATCGTTTGCGCTGGCGGTTAAATTACTGCCATTAAATAACATCCAAATTAAACAATCCTGTTTGAATTCGTCGCTAAGTTCGCCCGTCGGCTGCAAAAATTGGTCGCGGTCATTTAACCATGTGGGTTTGATTACTCGCCGAACTGAGAAAATAATTGCGGCTTGCCAGAGGTTTTCGGGAATAATATAAAATCCACCACCATTACCACCAGTGAAAATTGAAGAAGTGATACATGTTTCTTGTCCTGCATGTTGTAAATCATTATTACTGGCATACAAATATCCGATCATAGTATCGCAGGACTTTTTGAGTCTTGGATTACTTGAGACTTTAACTGCATTTGAAAGAGGCAATGCTAGATCAGCATTTGTTTCGGGTTTATCGACCCAAATATTTAAGTATGTATTATTTGGTAAATTGTAAAATTTCTTTTCACCAATGGGTTGAGCTTTTTTGTCTAATACATCCACAGTAATTTCAGTGATCTGCATTTTCTTTTTGGCAAGTTGAGCTGTTTTCCAAACCAAAAAACCAATTGGAAAATCACCCTTTAAACCATCAAACACCTTACTATGTACTACAAAACCACCTAAATATTTAGCACTCCAAGTTTGTCGGAACTGTTCAAAATTTGGTTCATTGACGTATTTTAATGTA
>CAZKST010000160.1:0-7629 GCA_964555395.1 uncultured Thiotrichaceae bacterium
TATACTAATTTGTGCGTAAATTTGTTGTTTAGGCAAGAAGAGAATGTGCTGAAAATCAGCAGCTAAACTGCTGGAATTCAACAAAATGGTGCTGAATGTCAGCAGCTTGATAGCTATTTCCCAGCATGTTAGGCAACAGGCAAGTTTTGTGCTTGTAATAAATGTAAAGGGCTTGCTGCTAATAGATTAAACAGCTTAAACATATCCTTGTTGAGTTGCGCTAAACTTACTTAAATTTAATAAAGCCTGATGGATTTGGCTATAAAAAACCGCTAAACGTATAAATTTATGCGCTAAGAGTTAGTTTTGGCGGGTTTCGCGTAAAATCGCATTTAATAAAGTTTTATGAGTAACGACTTCATAATAGTGGGTATCAGTAGGAATTAAAAGATTAGGCGGCTCTTGCCAAATGTGAACAACCCCTTGCCGAATAACGACATCATACAAATTTCCTTGTAAATCTGCATAACTACCAATAAAAAATAAACTGGCTTCACTACTATTAGGCAATTTAATTTTGAGTTTGCGTAAAGCAATTTCACTTTGCAGTTTATGAAAACCAGCCGTATCCAATTCAATCCCATTTAAATTATAGCGGAAGGTCGTCATACCTTTTTCCCCTTTAAAGGCATCCGTCGCCGCTTGCTGAAAGACCATCACTCGCGTGAATAAATTTTGATTGGCAAAATGCTTGCGTAATTTCCAAGAACAAGAGGATAAGCGGTCAGCATCGCCAATCGCAGGCGAAATCATAATCCGTTGGTCACCATCATATAAAAAATCAGGCGCGTTTTCTGTATAGCAAATACCTAAACCTAATTCTAAAATTGGTAAACGATGCTCAATACTAAAACGATTTTGCTCTTCTACCACATTGAGCATTAAACGCCCTAAACCACACATGCGCGCTACTGAAAACCAATTTTGAGACTGTTGTGGATATTCAAACAAGCTCAAAATAACCGCATCGCCTTCAATAAACACTTTTTCTGCACCAAATTTTTCCATGTGCTGACGAATGGGATTAAAAAAAGTGCGGCTAAAATGAGTTGCGGGATTTAAGCCTTGTTTGCGCAATTCGCTGGTGATTTTAGTTGAACCGCGCACGTCGGCTTTTAAAATGGTATGACAACGAATGTCACTTAAACTGATTTCATTGCTTTTTTCTAGGCTTTCATCAAATTCGTGCAGAATGCCATTAGCGCGTGCAAGTTTAATGTCCTCTTCTTCCGTTAAAATACGAATTTTTTGAATAGCTTTTTGTACAGCAAGATATTGTTTTAAATCATGACGGTATTTAACAAAATCAGCAATAAAACGATAAATTTTCTCAAAACTAGCGGTTTTAGCTTGTTTAATAATACGTTTATAGGTTTCAAATAAAACTTTATTGGTTAACGGTGAATCATCTGCACGGCGTAATGGGCGCGTTTTTTCCGCCATTTGCAAACGATGCCAAGTATCTTCCAAATGAATATCGCCCGCGAGAGTTTGAAAAAATAAATAAGGTTTTAATAATTTAGCATAGTTTTCATAAACACTTTGTGTTTCATACGCACTTAGAATATAGGGCATAATTCGTGCGTTATTAAATGCTTTTTCTAAATAAGTCACTGCTTTTTGTTGGGCGCGTAAATGCGGTTGCAAAGTAGCTTTAAATTCAGGAAATTCTTCAATTGTGGTTTTAATTAAATCGCTATTTAATAAAAATTGGATATTTTCAACATTATCACGCCATGTTAATTGCTCATAACGGTTAATTTCAATTGCGGGTGGAAGTTGATAATCCCAATATTGAATAATTTCATTGAGTGTAATATCAATAAATTCCACTAAATTTGCATAATTATAAGTACTTTGACTTTCTTGAGATAAAAGAACGTAATTCTCCATCATCATATCATGGTCATTACTTTCAGCATTTTGCAAAATAGGATTACTAAAAATATTTTCTGAAATAGACCAATGAATCCCAAATAAAGAATGACGTAAAGCCCGCCCCGCATCCCCTAACTCAACTCTATAAAGCGCGTTAAATAAATCGGAATTTACTCTAAAAATAAGCCGATTATAATTCTGCATAACCCAAACAGAACGTTCGTATAATTTTTGTCCTTTATTATCCCTATCACCATTTAATAAAGCATTCTTTAAAGTTTGTACTAAAGCCTCAGCCGTTTTCTTCACATTTTCTGCAATGAATTTAATAACACTTAATTCTAATAATTGTACTAATGCTAAATTATTTTGATGTTTCGCTTTATGCGTTGTTGTAGCTAACATCGCTGCATAACGTTCTCTAAATTGATTTAATCGCTGTAAATTATCCACAGATAATTGGTCAGACATTCGGCGTTTTGTCGTCGTTCTTTCTTCAATGATTTGTTCAATTAAAAAAAGCGTCCCTTTTTGAAAAGGTTCACTTAAAAATACATCAATATGAACATTATCAATTCCTTTACGCAATTTTTCTAATTGAATAGCAATAAACTCCACCGCCATTAAAGTAGGCGAGGAGGTTTGTTTAAAAAACTGTGTAATGATGGATTGGGCGTTAAGCATGAATCATTAAAAATAATAAGCGAAAAACAATTTATTCATTGATAAGTGCAAGCGGTTGACACTTATGACAGCATCCTATAACTTCAATCATTTGCTTATATGCTGCAAATTGTAAAGGTTGAATTTGAATTTGAATTAAATTATCTAATTCTGGGCTTTTTAATTCAGTCACTTCATTACAATATTGGCAAATTAAAAAGTAACTACTGCTATGTGGATGTTCGGGGCAAATACAACCAATAAAAGCATTTAAAGAATTTATTCTATGAATAAACCCTTGTTCTAATAAAAATTCTAAAGCCCGATAAATCGTAGGTGGGTCAGCGCGTTTATGCTGACGCAATTGCTCAAGCAAAGTATAAGCCCCCACGGGTTTGGCACTTGCCAGAATGAGAGCCAATACTTGACGACGAACTGGCGTGAGGCGTGCATGTTGTTGTTGACAACGTTTTTCAGCATACGCCAGCGCAGATTGCAGACAATTGCTTGAATCAGAATGGGGGAATTGCACGGTTGTCATCATTATGAAAACCAAAAAAATAACATATAATAGACCTTATTTTTTCAAATAGTTAGTTTTATTAAAACCTTACATTTTATAATTAAACCTCACATAACTCTAGCGTTATCTTTGCTTCAGTTATTAATCAAAAATCATGCACAAATTGTATTTTTACATAATAAAAATATTTTTTTGCCTAAAAATTTGAAAAACAACTACTTTTTATCTTAACAATAGATAAAGTGTGCAGATTAACAAATTCTTGTTAAAATCGCGCTTTATTGCTATCCATTTCTTTTTTAAGCACAAGCGATAGGAAAAGTTATGCGTTTATTTGTATGGTTTTTGTTATTTTTCGTGTCAGCTCAAGTTTATGCTGAACCCAGTTTACGTCCTACCAAGCATAGTTATAGCACTGAAGAGGATGTTATTATTGAATATAGCGGTTTAAGTGACCGCACAAACGACTGGATTAGTGTGGTCGAAGCAAGCTCACCTGATGATTATTACACACGTCAGTGGCAATTTACCCAAGGAAAACACGACGGTTTATACAGAATTGGTAAATTAGCGGCGGGTAAATATGAGGCGCGCTTATATTTTGATTATCCAAACGGTGGATTTACCGTCCATAGTCGTCAAACTTTTGACGTTGTTTCACCAACCGTCAATAGCACTGCTACCCCTAATACAACGTTTGTTCAATATCTCAATCAAGCCCAACAAAATACTTCTACCCCGCCCCTTGGAAATACACCATTAATTCCATTACTGAATAATATAGATAAAGAGCAAGGACGCATAAATTTATTATGCCAGTTAGCTAAAGATAATTTAGTTTCAGAAGAATGTTTAGCTTTATTTAAATTGTATGTTGATTTAAACGGTAAACAGTGGACACAACAACAAGATTGGGCAATGACTAACCGTCCTTGTAATTGGAAAGGTGTGACTTGTAAAGATTTACATGTGGTTGCTTTGCGCTTACCCAATAATCATTTAGTCGGTACATTAGCAGGATTAGAGAAATTTCCTTATTTAGAAGTTTTATCTTTACCTTATAATCAATTAAGCGGCTCTTTAGCACCTTTAAAAGCATTAAAGAATTTAAAACAACTACGCTTAAATGCTAATCAATTGACAGGGGATTTAAACGACTTAGTTAATTTAGAAAGTTTAGAATTGCTCAACTTAGCGAATAATCAATTGACAGGAGATTTAGCGGTTTTAATGATTTTTAAACAACTTTATAGTCTCAATCTTGCGAATAATCAGCTTCAAGACTCTTTAGAAATCATCAGCAAATTACCGAATTTAGTGAATGTCAATCTACGCAATAATCAATTAAATGGTAAATTGCCCACTTTAAGCAAATTATCCAATTTAGAAACCTTTGATATTCGGCAAAATCAATTATGTGGTACATTAGAAAATAACTTAATTAAAACGCATCCCTATTTAAAAATATGGATAGCGAATAACCATTTAACTGAGATTACGGATTCTGAGTTACAATCTTTTATCAGCGCGATAGATGCCACTGCTTTAAGCAGTCAAACCGCGTGTCCTCCTTAACGTTTTCTTTCATAGTGAATCGCCGATGACTTTCCCCCTATCCTCAGTAATTTCTTTTGAAGGTTTATTCGTTGTTTGTATTTTGATTTTAGTTATTACAGTTTTGATGTGGCGGTTAACACGTTATTATCGCCGTCAAGCATTGTTGCTTCATGCAGAGCGAGAAGTTGGTAATGACCCTTATTTTAATAATTTAAATTTACCTAGCCAAGAACCGACAGAATTAACTAAAGCCACGCTATTAGAAGAAACGACTATTCCTTCAGAAAATACAAAAGAATTAATTATTGCTTTCTTTATTTTAGCTACTGAATCCCGTTTATTTTCTGGGCAAGCCTTATTTAACGCATTTGAAGAATGTGGCTTAAAATATGGCAAAATGAAAATCTTTAATTACTATGGGGTAGGGGATTCAAAATTAGAAATGCCAATTTTTAGCATTGCGAATATGGTAGAACCCGGCACTTTTAATCCTGCGGAGCGAGAACAATTTAGTTCACCGGGTATTGCCTTGTTTATGCGGTTGCCTAATGCGTTTAGTGGGCGGGTAGGCTTAGAATTAATGCTCACAACTGCGCAACAATTAGCAGAAAAGTTAGAAGGCATAATTCAAGATGAAACAGGTCAAGCAATTGATACGCTCTTTATTAAGACTTTACATGAGCGTATTTATCAATTTGAACAAAATTAATCACATTCTTGATTAGCGAATAAAGGTTTTAATTTATTCAAATGTTGCTCAAGACTGCCAGATAAAAAGGACGAAATAGAGAACAAAGTGGATAATACATCTAAGGTAGAATCCGCTTCACTTGCCGCCCGAATCCGTTGTAAAAAATGATAATTTACAGTTTGTAATTCATTGTAATATTGTTTTAATCCGACTAAATCTAAATCTGCTGTGCCACCTTCTTGATGCACAAAATATTGACTTAGTAAATAAGTGGATGTTGTACGGAAAACAATTTCTTCAATGGAAGCAAAAGGTAAGTGATAATGTGCCATGCCGCGCATTTTGGATAAAATCGGGCAGCTACTGGTCGCCATCACAAAGCCAATGAGGGCGCGTAAACCCGTTTGTGCATCACAGCGTTTGAGATATTCACGTTCGGGTGTGCGCACGGTCACATTGGCAGTGCTGCAAGATAAAATTTCTCTAAACCCTAAAATAATTTCCTTTGCATCAATTGCAACAGGACAATGTGAATAAGTATTACTGTTTAAAGGGCAATTTTCGCATTGATGAAAGTGTAAAGCAGTCCATGCTGGATAGTCATTAGGATTCAGCTTATCAGTACGCGGTCTCACAAACTCAATGTTGTAATTTAATACTTTGCCATCATCCATGCTGAAGGTATATTCAATAAACATTCTACCTTGATCAAACATGTTTACAAACTCCCAATTTCATAAATGTTTTTATGTTTTTCATAAAACATTTTATTCAAATAATGGTTGAATTTCTTTTAAATGTCGTTCTAAAGAAAGTGAAATCATTGAAGAAATCGTGAACAGGGTAGCTAATACATTTAAATTAGAATCTGCTTCACTGGCTGCTCGAATTCTTTCTAAGAAGTTAAAATTTACAACTTGCATTTCTTTAAACAGACTTTTTAAACCTTCAAAATCTGTTTCAAATTTACCTGTTTTCTTAGATAAATAATATTGGTGCAATAAATAAGAAGAAGCAACTCTGAATACTGTTTCTTCTAAAGAAGCAAAAGGTAAATGGAAATACGCCATTCCGCGCATTTGCGATTGCGATAAAATCGGACACGCGCTACTTGCCATCACAAAGCCAATAATTGCCCGCAAACCCGTTTGCGCATCAGTGCGTTTGAAATATTCTCGTTCAGGGGTTTTGACATGAATATCGACTTCTTTACAAGAAATCACATCGGCAAACCCTTGTAAAATCTCATGTGCATCAATCGCAACTGGACAATGCGAATATTCTTCTGGTTTCAAAGGGCAGTTTGGACATTGATGAAATTCTAATACCGTCCATTCTGGATAAGCAGCCGCGTCCAATTGCGACTGGCGCGGACGTTCAAACTCTACCCGATAATGTAAAACCCTTCCATCATCTATAGTGAAGGTGTATTCAATGAACATAGAAAATTTCCATTAACGAATTGGTAACACGACACATTGCTAATTTTATGCCATGCAGATTAACTCTAGTTATGTTAGCGGTAGATGCCAATTGGGAAATCAAAACAGAGAAGGGAATATGCCGCATCCTTTTGTTTAATTGCGCGTGAAATCATAGTAATTATCATATAAGTGATTTTAAGGGAATTGAGAGAGGCTTAAAAGAATAAATAAGCAATTTAGAAAAATAATTTTAAATAGCAGGTTATTTTTCTAAAATCACCTTCATTCTCTAGTTTTTTTAAAGGTCTAATCAGGCATGATACTTTTAGGTATTACGCAGTTAAATTGTATTGTTAATTTAAGGTGTTTTTGTTCGAACTGCAATTCACACAATTTATTGAATTATCGCAATTTTTAAATCATATTTTTTGTAGAAATTAAGTGAATTGTGGTTCAGATAAAAGTGAACTGCGTAACTTCTAATTTTATAAGAAAAATAGCAATTTTTTTTTAATCATTGTTAAGAGTCGGTGTTTGTAGCATATTGTAAATGCTCAATAATAATAGGAATATCTTGTATTGTCACATGTTGGAAAAATTTGCCACCCACAATACGGACATTTACACCCTGTTGACAATTGCCTAAACATTGAATAGTTTCAATATGGACAGCTAGTTGTGCACTTTCAATGTGTATTTGTAATTGTTTTAATATCGCAAGACTACCCCGTGCAGCACAAGATGGTTGGCGAGGATTATGCCGATAATGTGTACAAATCAAAACTTTGTTTGGCATGTTTCTTTCATAATTAACATTTGAATACTTGAGATTTTAATGCGTATTTTCAATATAAGTTGTTTTATTTTAAGTTAAAATTAACTATGGGTTATTT
>CAZKST010000161.1:0-7595 GCA_964555395.1 uncultured Thiotrichaceae bacterium
TTTTGTCGCTAAACATACAAAACATCTCTAGGCTTTGTAATACATCCTACTTGTAATCCCCCCATTAAACGACATAATAAATATTTTAAAAACAATACTTTAATTTGTTTTTAAGAGTTGGCACACCGATTGCCATATAGGAACTGTCTTTACAGAATTCAGTATTCACCTACCTAAATAAAGCTTAGGAGGTGTGAATTGAACAAACAGTCCTTCTTCTCTACAAGTCTAGGAGACTCAATATGCGTCAATGCGCAATTTATGGAAAAGGTGGTATCGGTAAATCAACCACTACACAAAACTTAGTTGCAGCGTTAGCTGAAGCTGGTAAAAAAGTAATGATCGTTGGTTGTGATCCTAAAGCCGACTCTACTCGCTTAATTCTGCACTCCAAAGCGCAAACTACTGTTATGCACTTAGCTGCTGAAGCTGGTACAGTGGAAGATTTGGAATTAGAAGACGTATTATCCGTTGGTTACGGCGGTATCAAATGCGTTGAGTCTGGTGGTCCAGAGCCAGGTGTTGGTTGTGCAGGTCGCGGTGTTATCACAGCGATTAACTTCTTAGAAGAAGAAGGCGCATATGATGACGACTTAGACTTCGTATTCTATGACGTATTAGGCGACGTAGTATGCGGCGGTTTCGCAATGCCTATTCGCGAAAACAAAGCTCAAGAAATTTACATCGTTTGCTCCGGCGAAATGATGGCAATGTATGCTGCTAACAACATCTCCAAAGGTATCGTGAAATATGCGAACTCTGGTGGCGTACGTTTAGCTGGTTTAATTTGTAACAGCCGTAATACAGACCGTGAAGATGAATTAATTGAAGCTTTAGCTGCTAAGCTCGGCACTCAAATGATTCACTTTGTACCTCGTGATAACGTTGTACAACACGCTGAAATTCGTCGTATGACTGTGATTGAGTACGATGCAAAAGCTAAACAAGCTGACGAATATCGCGCTTTAGCTCAAAAAATCATTAATAACAAAAAATTCGTGATTCCTGCTCCATTAACAATGGACGAACTCGAAGAGTTGTTAATGGAATTCGGTATTATGGATGCTGAAGACGAAAGCATTGTTGGTCAAAAAGCTGCTGGCTAATACCAAAAGTTAAAGTTATTGCTATGCCGCTTGCTTAACTTGCTCTATCCCCAGCGACTAAGTAAGCGGAAACAAGATTTATAAAGAACGTTTATTTTCCACTCGGTTATCGTTAGGAGACCTTGCCATGTCAGTCATGACGCGCGAAGAAACCGAAGCCCTGATTCAAGAAGTGCTTGAAGTTTATCCAGAACAAGCTCAAAAAGACCGTAAAAAACATTTAGCGGTCAATGATTCTAGCTTAGAAAAATCCAATAAATGTATTACCTCTAATAAAAAATCTTTGCCTGGTGTAATGACCATTCGTGGTTGCGCTTATGCAGGGTCTAAAGGGGTAGTTTGGGGTCCTATCAAAGATATGATCCACATTTCTCACGGTCCTGTTGGTTGCGGTCAATATTCTCGTGCTGGTCGCCGTAACTACTATGTGGGAACTACTGGCGTTAATACTTTCGGTACAATGAATTTTACTTCTGACTTCCAAGAAAAAGACATCGTGTTCGGTGGTGACAAGAAGTTAGATAAATTATTAGATGAAATCGAAACTTTATTCCCCTTAAACAAAGGGATTTCTGTGCAATCAGAATGCCCAATCGGTTTAATTGGTGACGATATTGAAGCGGTTTCTAAGAAAAAAGCAGCACAAATCAAAAAACCTGTTGTACCAGTTCGTTGTGAAGGTTTCCGTGGGGTGTCTCAATCTTTAGGTCACCATATTGCTAATGATGCAATTCGGGATTACACCTTAAGCAAACGCGATGGTGATGATAGCTTCCAAACTACACCTTATGACGTTGCGATTATCGGCGACTATAACATCGGTGGTGATGCTTGGGCTTCTCGTACCTTATTAGAAGAAATGGGCTTACGCGTTGTAGCTCAATGGTCTGGTGACGGTACAATCGCTGAAATGGAATTAACCCCTAAAGTTAAATTGAACTTGTTACATTGCTACCGTTCAATGAACTACATTTCTCGTCACATGGAAGAGAAGTATGGGATTCCATGGATGGAGTATAACTTCTTCGGTCCTAGCAAAATTATCGAATCCTTACGCAAAATTGCATCTTTCTTTGATGACAAAATTAAAGAAGGCGCAGAGAAAGTTATCGCTAGATACCAACCTTTAATGGACGCAGTTGTTGCTAAATACCGTCCACGTTTGGAAGGTAAGCGCGTCATGTTATATGTGGGTGGTTTACGTCCACGTCATACTATCGGTGCTTACGAAGATTTAGGTATGCACGTTGTTGGTACAGGTTATGAGTTCGCTCATAATGATGACTATGACCGTACGATTAAAGAAATGGGTGATGCTACGTTGTTATATGATGACGTAACAGGCTATGAGTTTGAAGAATTCGTTAAGAAGATGAAACCAGACTTAATCGGTTCAGGAATCAAAGAAAAATACATCTTCCAAAAGATGGGGATTCCTTTCCGTCAAATGCACTCATGGGATTACTCTGGTCCTTACCATGGTTACGACGGTTTTGCAATCTTTGCGCGTGACATGGATATGACATTAAACAATCCTTGCTGGGGCAAAATGTACGCTCCTTGGGCGAAAGCTAAAGAATCTACTGAAGCTTTAAAAGCCAGCGCATAGTCGCTTGTGTTGTCTTAAAAAAGAATTATCGTCCGTACAGATGACTGTACGGACACCCAGAGTCCGAATGGCAAAAAAAAAGTAAAGTCACGCTGCCAACATGACTTTACCTTAAACTTGGTACTTAACACTTAATCGTATCTACAGATTAGTAGTGCGTTAGGAGATTCAATCATGCCTCAATCAGCCGATAGCATCAAGCCTTGTTACCCACTTTTCCGTGAGCCTGAGTATAAAGAAACATTGGCGAATAAGAAAGCCAGTTTCGAAGAAGCTTATTCTCCTGAGAAAATTCAAGAAGTGTTCGATTGGACAACTTCAGAAGAATACAAAAAGTTAAACTTTGAACGCGAAGCTTTAACAGTCAATCCCGCTAAAGCTTGCCAACCTTTAGGTGCTGTATTATGCGCTTTAGGGTTTGAAAAGACATTACCTTATGTTCACGGTTCTCAAGGCTGCGTTGCTTACTTCCGTACATATTTTAACCGTCATTTTAAAGAGCCTATCTCTTGTGTTTCTGACTCTATGACAGAAGACGCAGCGGTATTCGGTGGTCAAAAAAATATGTTCGCCGGCTTAGAAAATGCTAAAGCTCTGTACAAACCTAACATGATTGCAGTTTCCACAACCTGTATGGCAGAGGTTATTGGTGATGACTTAAACGCCTTCATCAACAACACGAAGAAAGCTGGACATATTCCACAAGAATTCCCAACTCCATTCGCACATACACCTAGCTTCGTTGGTAGTCATACCACGGGTTGGGACAACATGTTTGAAGGGATTGCACGCTTCTTCACGCTGAACTACATGGCTGATAAAGAAGTTGGCAAGAACGGTAAAGTCAACATTGTACCTGGTTTTGAAACTTACTTGGGTAACTACCGCGTTATTCACCGTATGTTGGATGAAATGGGTATTGCACATACAATGTTATGTGACCCAACCGAAGTATTAGATACTCCTGCTGATGGCGAATTCCGCATGTATGCAGGTGGCACGACGATGGATGAAATCAAAGACGCGCCTAATGCTAAAACAACGGTATTCCTCCAACCTTGGCATTTAGAAAAATCCAAGAAATATATTGAAAACACTTGGAAACATTCAGCTCCTAAACTCAATATTCCTATGGGTTTAGAGTGGACAGACGAGTTCTTAATGGCTATGTCTGCAATTACTGGCAAAGAAGTTCCAGCCTCTTTAACTAAAGAGCGTGGACGCTTAGTCGATATGATGATGGACTCCCACACTTGGTTACATGGCAAGAAATTCGCGCTGTGGGGTGATCCAGACTTCGTTCTCGGGATGACTAAGTTCTTGTTAGAATTAGGTGCAGAGCCTATCCACATTCTCTGTAACAACACTAACAAACGTTGGGAGAAGACAGTTCGTAAATTGTTAGAATCCTCTCCTTACGGTAAAAACTGTGAAGTGTATGTAGGTTATGACTTATGGCACATGCGCTCATTAGTATTCACTAACAAACCTGACTTTATGATTGGTAACTCCTACGGTAAATTTATCCAACGGGATACCTTACACAAAGGTAAAGAGTTTGAAGTTCCATTAATCCGGATTGGCTTCCCAATCTTCGATCGTCATCACTTACACCGTATGACAACGATGGGTTATGAAGGTGCAATGTACATCCTCACAACTTTAGTGAATGCTATTTTAGAACGTCTTGACGAAGAAACTCGCGGTATGGGTACAACTGACTTCAATTACGACTTAGTACGTTAATTGTTAGCCTGACCCCACTTACTCATTCTTAGCTTCGGCTAAGAATGAGTATTCCATAATATAGATAAATAAATCTCAGGAATTACTTATGCCGAGTGTTATGTTTCGTCGCAATGAAAAAGGTGAAATTAGCTTTTACGTTGCCAAAAAAGATTTAGAAGAAACTGTTAGTTCTCTTGAATTTGATACACCTACCAAATGGGGCGGCGAAATCGTACTCGCTGATGGTTCTCGTTACCATATTGACCCTCTTGATGCTCCTCCCAAATTACCCATTACTTTAAAAGTTAAAAGATTAGGCGAAGAGTAATAATTACCTAGTTTTTAGGGTAAAATCTCATGGCATTCACAATTCAGTTTGATTTATGCACTGCCTGTGGCGATTGTCGCTCAGTCTGCCCTGCCAATGCAATTCGCGAAGGCAAATTAAGCTACCACATCGTGCCTGAACGCTGTAATGAATGCGAAGATAGAGATGAAACTATTGAGCCCTGTATAGCAGTATGCCCCGTTGACGAGTGCATCATACCTGAAGGACCTTTTAATAATGACTACTGCAACCCTTTCTCGTGAAATTGCCTTGCGCGTTGGACTCGCCGCTCGCGAGCTTCCTGATACTGATGTCAAAAAGTTATTATTTGTTTTGCTTGAAGCAGTGGGTGACCCCATTACAGAAGCAAAGTTAGCCGGTCTTAAAGTTAAAGATTTAAAAACATCTGCTGATGGTGCATTAAGTGCTTTACCTGTAGAAACTTTAAAAGCAGCATTACATCACCTAAAAGAGGGTTTAGAAGAAGTCAGTGATTTGCCAACTGTAAAACCCTATCAAGAAGGCGATTTACCAGACTCTATTCGAGTTGCATTTGCTTCTAATAATGCAGAATTGGTTGATGGACATTTTGGTTCTTGCGCACGTTTTTTAGTTTATCAAGTTAATCAAGCTGAAGCTCGGTTAATTGATATTCGTTCTACTGCGGGCGACCATGATGCTGAAGATAAAAACGTATTCCGCACAGATTTAATCAAAGACTGTCAAGTATTATATTTAGTTTCTGTCGGTGGCCCTGCAGCAGCTAAAATTATCAAAGCCAACATTCACCCAGTTAAAATGCCAGAAGGCGGTTCAATTCCTGATGTATTGGCACAATTGCAACCTATTTTAGGCGAAGCTCCTCCCCCTTGGTTAGCGAAAGTCATGGGTAAAAGCCCTGAAGAACGTAAACGCTTTACCAGTGATGAAGAAGAAACTGAATAAATGTTCTAAACACACAGTCAACGATAGTAATTCAGAAGATGGCTACACAAATTACCCCCGAATTTGCTGAACAAATCGCTAACAAAATTGAAGAAATCGGCGTTGGTGAAGAAACTATACGGCAATTACGTCAACATTATCCCGATTTGCATTTTACCTATTGTTTAGACGATGATATTGGACGGATACAGCCCGTCTTAGAGCGACCGCTTTTTAACTTGTATTTAGTTGATGCTTCTGAACATTGTTTAAAATTAACGCGCACTTTTGAGACAGCAACGGGTTTTGTGTTAGCTGAAGTCATTAGTGATGATGATTAATACTAAAGATTTGTAATACACTTAATTTGATTTTTTCTAAAAACTTGCAGGAGACAAATTATGGGCATTGGTTTATTTTACGGTACAGAAACAGGGAATACTCGTAAAGTCGCAAAAATGATTGAGAAAAAACTCGGCAAAGATAATGTTGAGTTATTCAATACCGCTAAAGCAACGGTAGAAGAATTCATGAAATTCGACAAACTCATTGTTGGTATGCCCACGTTAGGCGACGGCGAATTAGAAAATAACGTTCGTGATTTCTTAGAAAAATTAGAATCTCAAGATTTAAGCGAAAAAACAATCGCGCTTTATGGTTTAGGCGACCAAAGCAGCTATGGTCATGAATTCCTTGATGGTATGGGTGCTGTTTACAAAAAATTGAAAAAATTAGGTGCAAACTTAATTGGTAAATGGCCTACTGATGGTTATGATTTTAGTGCTTCTAAAGCCGTTATTGATGGTGAGTTCATTTGTTTAGCCATTGACATGGATAACCAAGCTGATTTAACTGACGAACGCGTCAGCACATGGTTAGACCAAGTGAAAGGCGATTTAGGATTATAATTCCTTCGACGCTGGAGTCGTTTGATTCCAGCGTTCACCCCGTAAGCGTTATTTCCCTTCAATTCATTCTTTATTCCCAATGACTAATCATTCGCTTGCAACTACAAATTCCGAAAATTCTGAAGTTGACCAAACGCCTGTTGGTAATTGTGCGCGTTGTCCGCATCAAATTGACCGTTTACCTGCCCATCGTTGTCAACCTAAAGATGCCTGCGTATCAGTTGAAAGTGGTCGGCAAATTGACCGTTTTTTCCGCTTAAATCCTGATTTAGCTCCTGCTTATATGCACCATCGCTTTTGGGAAATGCGGGCAATTACAGCACGTTATTTGCCACAGCATTTGTTAATGGAATTAGTGCAAGATGAAGATGAAACTGTACGGCGTGCGGTTGCTGCGCGGGTTGGTTTAGAAGGTTTATTGTTATTAGCCCATGACCCTGATCGCGAAGTGCGTATTACGGTGGCTGACCGTTTGCCGCCTGAGCAGTTGGAAATTTTAGCGGTTGATCCCGATTATATGGTGCGCAATTTTGTTTCGCGCCGTTTGCCTAAAGGTCGTTTGTTTAGAATGTTGTACGACAAAGACCGTTTAGTGCGTAAAACCGTTGCAGAGCGTTTACCGCCTGAAACCTTGGGTTTAATGACCGATGACCCAGAAGTCGAAGTGCGGCGCATTGTCGCAGAACGTATAGATGAAGAATCGGCTATTTTGATGTTAGACGATTCTGATTGGTTAGTGCGTTATACCGCTGTCATGCGTGTGCCGTTATCTGCCGTGCCTAAAATGTTGAACGATATAGAGCCTGATGTTGTCATGGCGGCGCAACAGCGTTTGAAAGAAGCAGCTTCAAGTTCTGAATCTGAAGAAACCCAATAAGTTAAGAATGTTTGTAGGGTGGAATAGCAAAGCGTATTCCACCATGAAACGCCGCAAAGTTTAAAAAAACTGGGCAAAAACAAAGCAGTGAGATACAGTTCGCGCTTATTCCGCC
>CAZKST010000162.1:0-7585 GCA_964555395.1 uncultured Thiotrichaceae bacterium
TAATTCCTGCACCCATCTGCTATTTTTTTCACGCTCTAAAACTTCTACGCGGGCGCGCATCAATAAAACCATCATAAAGAATAGTTTAAATGCTAATGCCATAATTAATAATGGAATTAACATATCAATATGAATTGCTGATTTCATTTTGAGAATGCTAATCGTCGCTTTTTGATGCAAGGTATTCCACCATTCTACGGAATACACAATGATAGGAATGTTCACCGCACCAACAATTGCCAAAATGGCACAAGCGCGGGCGGCGGTGCGTTTATCTTCAATCGCGGCATTTAAAGCAATAATGCCTAAATACAGAAAAAATAAAATCAAGGTAGAAGTTAAACGGGCATCCCAAACCCACCATGTGCCCCATGAGGTTTTGCCCCATAATGCGCCCGTTGCTAATGCTAAAAAAGCGAAAGATGCGCCAATGGGTGCAGCACTTGCGGCAATGACTTCGGCTATTTTAATGCGCCAAACAATCGCAATAATTCCTGATAATGCCATGACCATATAAACAAACATTGACATCCATGCTGAAGGGACATGAACGTACATAATGCGCACGCTGTCTTTTTGTTGGTAGTCAATCGGCGAATAAATCAACGCGCCGTATAATCCAATTATTAAAAAAACAAGAAAAAAACCTGCAAACCATGGAATCAATTTTCCCGCAATTCTGTAAAAAAACGGGGGCGATGCTAATTGATGAAAAAATGTCCAAATTGTGTTCCACATATTTTAAAAACCTCTATGAACTTAAACTAACCCGTAAAGCCGCCGCTGTTGCAAAAGGGGACAGGGTAATGGCTAGGGTGAGTAATGCGCTTAGTAAATATAATTGTCCGCTAAAATTGAAGCCGTCAGCCGCTACATTCACCGCACTTGCCGCAAAAATTAAAATGGGAATATATAAGGGCAGAATGAGCAGTGATAACAACATGCCGCCGCGCCGTAAACCTACCGTTAACGCTACGCCAATTGAGCCAATTAAACTTAAAATCGGCGTGCCAAGTAATAAACTCAACAATAAGGCGGGATAGGCTTCGGCGGGTAGGAATAAAGCATACGCTAAAATAGGTGAAATAATGATTAAGGGTAAACCACTCACCAGCCAATGGGCTAATACTTTAGCTAATACTAATAAGGATAAAGGATGCGGTGATAAAACCAGTTGTTCGAGCGTGCCATCTTCAAAATCGGAGCGAAATAGGCTGTCTAGTGATAATAAAGTGGCTAATAATGCCGCAACCCAAATCACACCGGGGGCAATGAGGGCGAGGGTTTTAGGCTGTGGACTGATGCCAATCGGGAAAAGTGTGATAACAATAATAAAAAATAACAATGGGTTAGCTAATTCACCGCGATGACGAAAGGCAAGCAGCAAATCACGCCGAAGTAGTGCCCAAAAAGGGGTTAATGCAGTTTTCATAAAAATCTATTTTGGTAAACAATGGGATAGGCAATAAAGAGGGGAAAATTTAGAGCTGTTTAGAAACAGCTCTGATTGTATTTAAAATGCTTTGTCAATTAAACCACATAAGCTATGAATTGCGAGTAAATGCACTTCTTGAATGCGGGCGGTAATAGTTGACGGTACACGAATTTCAATATCTTCAGTTTGCAACAATTCGGCTAATTTGCCGCCCGTGCCGCCTGTTAATGCAATGACGGACATATTTTGCTGATGCGCAGTTGTCACCGCTTGCAAAATATTGGCAGAATTGCCGCTGGTACTAATCGCTAATAACACATCATTGCGTTGTCCTAACGCTTCAATTTGGCGCGCAAATATTCGGTCAAAAGCGTAATCATTGGCAATAGAAGTGATTGTCGATGAGTCAGTCGTTAACGCGATGGCGGGAAGTCCGCGCCGTTCGCGCACAAAACGATTGAGCAATTCTGAAGAAAAATGTTGGGCATCGGCTGCCGAGCCACCATTGCCACAGCTTAAAATTTTGCCACCTTGTAATAAACAGCGCGTCATTGTATTGGCAGCACGGGCAATCGGTAGGATTAATTCCATCCGCGCCCGTTGTTTAGTGCTAATACTGGCTTCAAATTCGTGGTCGATTAGTTGTGCCGCTTCAAAATCTGTCATTTTAGACGCTTTTTATCGGGATAATCTTAGCGGAAGCATCTTCTGCTTCGGCTGGACGGTTGGCGAGATAATCACGGATGATATTCTCTAGTTCTTCAACTAATTCTTCTTCTTTCAATTTTTGCCGAGGCTGTCCATCAATGTACAGCAAATTGTTGGGTGTGCCGCCCGTTAAACCGATATGTGCATGGCGCGCTTCTCCGGGACCATTGACGATGCAGCCAATCACCGCAACGTCTAACGGCTCGCGAATGTCTTCTAAACGGCTTTCTAAGGCGTTAACGGTTTTAATCACATCAAAATTTTGCCGTGAGCAAGAAGGGCAGGCGATTAAATTAATCCCGCGACTGCGCAAGCCTAAGCTTTTGAGAATATCAAAACCGACTTTGATTTCTTCCACGGGGTCAGCCGCTAAAGAAATGCGCAGGGTGTCACCAATGCCGTCCATTAATAGCAAGCCTAAACCGATAGACGATTTAACCGTGCCCGAGCGGAAACCACCCGCCTCAGTAATCCCTAAATGTAGCGGTTGTTCAATCTGTGTAGCGAGTTTGCGATAGGCGGCGACGGTGGTAAAAATATCCGAAGCTTTCAAGCTAACTTTGAATTCAGGGAAATTTAATTTATCTAAAATATCAATGTGCCGCAAAGCAGATTCTACTAACGCATCTGAATTGGGTTCAGGATATTTTTTTAACAACTCTTTTTCTAATGACCCCGCATTTACGCCGATACGAATCGGAATGCCTTTATCTTTGGCACTGTCAACCACTGCTCGCACACGGTCATCACGTCCAATATTGCCTGGATTGATGCGTAAACAGTCCACGCCCAACTCCGCAACCCGCAAGGCAATTTTATAATCAAAGTGAATATCAGCGACTAAAGGAATCGTAACCGCTTGTTTGATTTTGCCAAAGGCTTCCGCCGCGTCCATGGAAGGGACGGAAACGCGCACAATGTCAGCCCCTGCATTTTGAATGGCTTGAATTTGCGCGACCGTTGCAGCGACATCGCAAGTCTCGGTATTAGTCATGCTTTGCACTGCGATAGGCGCATCGCCCCCAACCAGCACATTGCCAACTTTAATTTGCCGTGAGCGACGGCGTTTAATCGTAATTTCTGGGGTCATTACCTTGCACCTCTAGTGAGGAGTGGTTGTAGTCGTCGGTTTAGTTTCAGCAGTGGGTTGAACAAGGAACGTTTTTCTAAAGTTAGCTACTTTTTCAAAAGTCCCTAAATTAGCAGTTTTGCCTTGATAATCTACATCTACAGCTTCAGGACTGCCCGCTGCACGAATTTTGAAAGGAGGTGTTCCTTTTAATTCCATTTTTTCGTTGGCTTTAGCTACCCCGTTATATAACTTTTTGTTGTCTTTATCAGTGACGGTGATAGACATATCCACTTTGACTGTAACGCTGATGCTGTTGTTATCTACCACAGGGGCGGGAGTTTCTACGGGTTTAGTTTCAGCAACGACTTCAGTGGCAGCAGGCGCGGTCATAGGCGCGGCGGGCGTGCCTGCAGTCGGTGCAGGCGTTCCCATGCTAGGTGCAGGCGCGCTTAATGGGCGTGCATCTAAAGGTAAAGCATTAGGCGGTGGCGCATTCTCTGAATTACCTGCATTTTCAGCAGGCGGAGGCAATAATAAGGGTGTGTGGGTTGTGGTTTCTGAGCCAAAACGGTACATCGCCATTAAAACCAATAAACCAATGATAATAATAAAGCTAAAAACTTTAAACCATGAATCATTGCTAGTAGTTTGGGGTTTATTGCGTTCACCTTGGACAGTAATAGGCGGTAAAGTCGCTGAATCATAATGTCCAAAAGATTCTAATAAAGGCTCTTCAGGAATTTCTAACAAACGGGCATAGCTGCGAATATAACCGCGCACGAATACAGCAGGCGGTAAACTTCCATAATTATCTGCTTCTAAAGCGCGGATTAGACTTAAGTTTAACCGCAAACGGTCAGAAATTTGTTCAATCGTAATATTTTTATGTTCACGAATTAAACGTAATTTTTCCCCTGGTTTTTTAGCGGTTAAATCATCTTTAAATTCTTCCCATGCTGGATTAGCAGGCGCAGCAGTAGCATTAGAAATATTGGAGGTAACAGGCGTTAAGGCTTCTTCAGTCATTGTATTTTTTAAAGAGTTAGAGGTCAAATGAGAAAACGGAGCGGTGGATTCAACACTATCAACAACGGTTTCTACTGCTTGTGCCTTTTCTTCAGTCTTTGCTTCTGCGACTACAAGCGGGGCTGTAGTCATTTGTGTTTCTGTTGCAACGGGAGTTTCCTCGTTTTCTAACACAGGCGAAACAGGTGCAGGAGACATATCAAGCGCGGCAGTGTCGACCGCTGTATTGGTTGCTAAGTTTTCAGTATGTATTGTTTCATTTGTGGTTTCAATCACTTGTGCAACGCTATCTGTTACAGTAGCGGGCGTTACTATTTCAGACGAATCAGATACAGGAGTAATATTATCAACTGTATTTTCAAGTGGTTGATTATTTTCTGAAACAGTGCTATCAGGTGTATTGTTCGTATTTGGATACGTTACATTGGCATCGGCTAACAAACGGTTAATAATTTCTTCAACCATTGCTGATTTTTGTTGCTGTTCTGGTGTAGGAGCATCATCCTCTGCAATTGAGTTTGTACTAGCCGTTTCCCCTTGTGAATAGTGAACGGGGGAAGCCATTGATGAATTAGATTCAATAGACGGTTCATCAATATAAGTCACGGTTGTAGAGGTATCGGTGGAGAGTGGATGATAACTAGAACTCATTATGGTTTTTCCAACTGGTTAAGTAAGCGAACTTCTTCAGAATCAGGAAATTGACTGCGGAGCATATTGGCGTAACTTTGGGCGGCACTTTGATTACCTTGCGAACGTTCCACTTTGAATCCCAATAACAAGGTTTCAGAAGTATGTTTTGCGACACGCAAATAACGTTTTATATAATCGCGAGCTGCATCAAGTTGACGATTTTCATAACTTAAGGAAGCCATTTGATAGAGCGCAAATGGATATTCGGGTTTAGTTTGTAATACACGGCGGAAAAAACCTTCCGCTTGGGCATAATTTTTACTATGCAAAGCACATAAGCCCGCATTAGTATAAGGAATTTCAGGCGTTGGGTAAAAAGGACTTTCATAAGCCAGCGCAAAATGCTGTTGCGCTCTGTCCCATTGTCCTAATTTACATAAAAACTGCCCATAATTATTATGAATATTGGCATCTTTACCGTTAAGCGATAAAGCGCGCTCATAATATTGTTCAGCTTCAGCATTTTGTCCAGTTCGCTCATATAGCACGCCTAACGCATTGTAACCATCTGCAAATTGTGGGTCAATTTCTACGGCTTTATGCAAGCGGTCGCGGGCAATGTCAAATTGTCCCCGCCGCATATATTCTGTGCCTAACTGCATGTTTAAAGCCGCCATTTTATTCGGTTCATTGCTTTCTACCGAATTACTACGCCCACCGCAGCCCGTCATTGCCGCGACTAACCATAACAAAATACCCATCAAAAAAGAAAATTGCAAATGACCTTGCATTGTGAGTAACTCCAGAAATCTGTAAGTAAAAGTCTTGTTATCCTGCTTACAAAGTAGCAGTTTTAATGACTTAATCATATAAATATAAGGAGTTTCTCTACAAGTTAGCCATTCTTAATACAATGCATTAAGTGTACTAAAACACCGTTTTAATGAAGTTAAAGACTATGAAATGCCTTGTTGTAAAATAGGAATATTCTTCAATTTCAAATGTCGCCGACTACGGTCTTGCACTTTCCCCGCCAATTGTCCACACGCTGCATCAATATCATCGCCCCGCGTTTTGCGCGTGACAGTCACTAAACCTGCTTGCCATAACAACTCACGAAAACGGTCAATTTGCTCAGGGGTAGAGCGTTCATAGTGCGTATGTGGAAAAGGATTAAAAGGAATCAAATTCACTTTAGAAGGAATATTGCGCAGTAATTTAATCAATGCCCGAGCATCGTCTAAACTGTCATTTACGCCTTTCAACATCACATATTCAAAAGTAATCCGTCGGCGTGTATCTTCCGCCACATAACCCCGACAAGCTTCTAATAATTCAGCAATGGGGTATTTTTTATTTAACGGCACTAATTCATCACGCAACGCATCCGTCGTCGCATGTAAAGAAATCGCTAAATGCACTGGACATTGTTCACGCAATTTTGCGATGCCAGACACCATGCCAGCGGTGCTCACCGTCACCCGTCGCCATGACATGCCATATCCATAATCATCCATCATGACTTTAATCGCTTGAACAACGGTATTAAAATTCGCCAGCGGCTCGCCCATGCCCATGAACACCACATTACTGATAATGCGCTCACTCATAGGATTAATTTTGTGCGTTCCTTCCGCCCGCAAACTGTGTTCAGCAATCCACAATTGCCCAATAATTTCGGCTAAAGTCAAATTGCGGTTAAAACCTTGCTGCGCGGTTGCACAAAAACTGCAACTTAACGCACATCCCACTTGAGACGACACACACAACGTGCCACGGTCATCTTCGGGGATAAAAACTGTTTCAATACAATTACCATCGTCTAATTGTAACAACCATTTGCGCGTTCCATCACTAGAATGCTGCACCGTCACAACGCTTGGCAATTTAACACACGTCTCATCTTGTAAGCGTTGACGCAAGGCTTTGCTGATATTCGTCATTTGCGAAATATCGCTCACCCCTTGCTGATGAACCCACTGCAACAATTGCGTTGCTCTAAAAGGCTTTTCGCCCCATTGTGCAAAAAAATCCATTAACCCTTGACGGTCAAAATCGAGTAAATTCACCATAACTACTTACCTGAGGAGACATTTTTAAAGAACAAAGTCCTACCAAAGCTCGCGCTTTGATAGGTGGATGAAAGTTTTAAACTTTCACTAATATTTTAGCGTGTCCGTGCACAAAGTTCTAAAGTGCTGAAGAAATAAGCACTTTCAATGGCTGCATTTTCTGCGCTGTCAGAACCATGCACTGCATTTTCATCAATACTTTCTGCAAAATCGGCGCGAATTGTGCCAGCTGCGGCTTGTTTAGGGTTAGTTGCGCCCATTAATTCACGGTTTAAAGCAATTGCATTTTCGCCTTCTAAGACTTGAATCATGACAGGACCAGAAATCATGAAATCTACTAAATCTTTAAAGAAAGGACGTGCACGGTGTACAGCATAAAAACCTTCTGCTTGTTCACGGCTTAAGTGCATCATTTTAGCAGCTACAATGCGTAAACCTGCTTTTTCAAAACGACTATAAATTTCACCGATTACATTTTTTGCAACTGCATCAGGTTTAATAATAGAAATTGTGCGTTCAATTGCCATCTGAGATTTACTCCTAATTCAAAAAAATGACAGATTATACTGAGGTTAATTAAAAAAGTTGAGTCTATTTTTCAAAAATTTACAAAAACGGTGCGCTATTACTAAAAAACTC
>CAZKST010000163.1:0-1475 GCA_964555395.1 uncultured Thiotrichaceae bacterium
TTAATCATACTTTTCATCTGCGTAAACGCTAAATAATCAAACGACAAACTTATGTATTACAAAGACCTCCGCGATTTTATCCAACAAATAGAAGCTTTAGGCGAATTAAAACGCATTACGCCAGCGATTGACCCCAATTTAGAAATGACCGAAATTTGCGACCGCACGTTGCGTGCAGGCGGACCCGCTTTACTCTTTGAAAATCCTAAAAATTCAACAGTACCTTTATTGGGTAACTTATTCGGCACACCGCGCCGCGTTGCTTTAGGTATGGGACAAGAATCCGTTAGCGCATTGCGAGATGTTGGGCAATTATTGGCTTTTTTAAAAGAACCTGAGCCGCCTAAAGGCTTTAAAGATTTGTGGGAAAAATTGCCAATGTTTAAGCAAGTGCTGAGTATGCCGCCGAAAATTCTCAGCCGCGCCCCCTGTCAAACACAAGTATTTAGCGGGGATGAAGTGGATTTAGGACGTTATCCTATTCAAACTTGTTGGCCTGACGATGCTGCACCATTAATTACTTGGGGGCTGGTGGTTACAAAAAGCCCGTTAAAAACGCGGCAAAATTTAGGCATTTATCGCCAGCAAGTGCTCGGGCGTAATCGCGTGATTATGCGCTGGTTGGCGCATCGTGGCGGTGCGTTAGATTATTTAGAATGGTGTCAAACTTATCCCGATAAACCTTTTCCCGTTGCGGTAGTGCTGGGCACTGACCCTGCAATGATTTTGGCGGCGGTGACTCCCGTTCCTGACACGCTATCCGAATATTCGTTTGCGGGTTTGTTACGCGGACATCGCACTGAATTAGCTAAATGTATCACGCATGATTTACAAGTTCCCGCCAATGCCGAAATTGTGCTAGAAGGCTTTATTTATCCGAATGATACGGCGGTTGAAGGTCCGTATGGTGACCATACGGGCTATTATAATGAAACGGCGCATTTCCCTGTTTTCACCATTGAGCGCATTACCCAGCGCGAATCGCCCATTTATCACAGCACTTATACAGGTCGTCCGCCCGATGAGCCTGCGATTTTAGGCGTTGCGTTAAATGAGGTATTTGTACCGATTATTCAAAAACAATTCCCTGAAATTCAAGACTTTTATTTGCCCCCTGAAGGCTGTTCTTATCGTTTGGCGGTGGTGAGCATTAAAAAGCAATATGCAGGACATGCAAAGCGGGTTATGTTTGGCGTGTGGTCATTTTTGCGGCAATTTATGTACACCAAATTTGTAATTATCACCGATGACGATATTAATGTTCGTGATTGGCAAGAGGTGATTTGGGCAATGACCACCCGCATGGACCCCGTGCGCGACACGGTATTAATTGAAAATACGCCGATTGATTATTTAGATTTTGCCTCGCCCGTTGCAGGTTTAGGCGGGAAAGTGGGGTTTGATGCAACCAATAAATGGGCAGGAGAAACTCAGCGGGAATGGGGAACGCCGATTAAAATGAAATCCGAAATAAA
>CAZKST010000163.1:1575-7582 GCA_964555395.1 uncultured Thiotrichaceae bacterium
CACAAAACTTATTTAAACAGACCTGCTAGGTTTTAGAAACCTAGCAGGTTTTTACTTTAGCACGTTACGCTAAGGTATTATTTCTTAGGTTTTGCAGCAGGTTTTTCATCAAATGGCAATGGAATATCAGCACCATTTAACACTAATTTGCCATTTTTCATGCTGGCTTCTAACATCAATTTGTCACCTTTTGCAACAAAGATTTTTTGCTTAATCAGCCCGTCAAGCTCTTTCTTCACGCTATCAGTTACTTTTTTCTCTGCCGCTGTTTTTTCTTTCTCGGTCATTTCGTCGCTTAAACCGACTTCTTCGCGGGCTTTAATCGCCAGAATTTCATTTAACAAAGATTTGTCAATTTCAACGTTCGCACTGGCAATCACCGCCGCTGCCATTTTTTGGGCATCATCCATTTTCATGGGTTGTGCGCCATCTACACCGATGCTGGCTTTAGCCATTAAATTGCCATCTTGTGTTGTTAACAGCAAGTCGTTAATCGCTAATTCAGGGGATTTTACCCACAATTTAGGCAATAATTGCATTAAAGTGCCCATCATCGCCATGCCGAGCATGTCTTCATTCATCTTGCCTTCAATCATTTGTTTTTGCAGTTCGCGGGTTTGTTTTTGTAATTCTAACATTGCCGCCGCATCAATACGATTGAAAGACCAGCTATCTTTGTAGCTGATTTCTAAATCTTTTTCTACAGCACCGCTCACCTTGATTTTATCAATCACGGTATTTAATACATAATTTGCAACATCACCTGTTACTTTTCCGTCACCGCTAAAACTCAGGTTTTGTAAATTGAAACTGAATTCATCAGAAGGACTTGCAATCGCCATTTCGCCTAATTTTACAATGGCTTTAGTAATATCTAACGGCTCAGGCAATTTATCGACAGCTACTTTAGATAAGGCGGCATCCATCACAAAACTTGCTAACTTGATGTCAAACTCTTTTTCATCTGACATGTGGAATAAAGGCAAGTTAACATTCAAGGTTTGGGGAATTAAATCAGCATCTAATTCGCCTTTTAAAGTGGTTTTATCAAGGGTAATAATCATGCCCTTGTCTTCTTTACCTGAAAATGGCGCGATGGTTAAATCTACTTTAGGACTGCTGAATTTGTCATCATAATTCAACATCCCACTTAAGCCCGCCCATGTTAAATTGATTGGATTACCAGAATCCTCATCTTTAAAGGAAGCTTTCCATTCAGGTACAGATAATTGGCTTGTGCCCATGCCTTTGTTATCAATCGCGGTTTTAACTGTTAAAACGGGCGGAACAATTTCAGGTTTGGGGTCAGAATCAATTAATTTAACCACAGTTTCAAGCGTTAAAGGTTTGCCGTTTTTGGCTAATTGTTCTGTAATGTCTTTTTTCAGTTGGTTTAATAACACCAAAGGTTCTAATTTGATGGTTTGGGCAGGTAATGCCGCCCCTTTAACGGTGTGTTGCACACTTAAGGAAATATCGGATTCTTTTTCTTCTTCTTCTTCAGCAGCGGCGGTAGTAGCAGGAGCTTCCTCTTTCGCTTCGGCAGGTTTTTTGTGGTTATCAGCATAACTAGGCGTTGCTAAAAATAATTGAGAGCCTAATGCGCCCGCAATCGCTAAACTTAATAACTTGCGTGATCCTAAAAAGGAATAATTCATTGATAAATCCTCAAATAGTTGAAGTAATTTTGCTTCTACAAGCCTGCTTTAGCGTCTTTTATACGATAAAGAGGAGGTTAAGACATCACAAATAAGGTGATTGATACAGAGGGTTTTATTGGAAAAGTAGGGTTGATATTAACCAATTCCAAGAGAATTTTGTACTTTTTTATAAGCAATCAATCTCTGGTTTAACAATATTGCAATTATAATGCTCAATTGAATATCTCATCTTGATTTCATAATGCAACCTGAATGACAAGCTTGTTTATTACAAGTTAGCCATTAATTATTTAAAAAAACAACTGACATAAAATTTAAATTTATTTCAGATTTCTTTGCATTGTAAATAAGGAATTCCTGTTTCTTGCTCAATAAAATGCGCAATATCCCATTGCCAGCCTTTATCTTCTTTATTATGGTGAATTAAACCACTGGCTTTATGCGCAGGTTTAATTCTTAAAGAATATAAAGTCAGTTGCTCGCGACTATATTGCGCTAAATATAAAGTAGGAGCATAAGGATTATCAGTGCGCCAAATATGGCATTTTCCTTCATGACTCCATTCTGCAATAATTAAGTTCTGAATTCTGAATAATAAAACGGCATGGGTTTTACGAATTCCCCTACCTGTCAAAATAGCGTAATTTAAAGCGGTTTTTAATTCATCATGACTATAAATAAACTGTTGAATGTTTTTGCCAACAGCTAACCAAGCTTCATCAATTTGATGAGTTTCATGATAATATTGCCAAAAATCCCGCCGATATTGCCAATGACTGTCTAAAGCGCAATGGTCAAGTAAACTAAAGAAAGTTTCTAAAGTAGAATTCATTAACCAACGTGAAAAACAGTCAATATAAATTGCAGCAATTCCTGTCCATGCGTGTTTGTTAGTTCTGGGGTCTTTTAAAATTTGAATTAAAAAAATTTGGATTGTTTTTTGAATAACAACAGTAGGTTTTTTCTTTAAATAGGGATGAAGCAAACTTTCAACTAAAGCAATTCTATAGTGAGGATAACGCAATTGTTGTTGCTCACAACTCCATGTTAAAAAATTTTCTAATTGCGTTAAATTTTGCCATTCATTTTGTTTAATTAAACCAAGGGCAGCATTATAAACCGCGTGCACATATCCACTTTGTGCTAAATCCCCTGTTAATTGCGCTTGCTGTAAAATTTTTAAACCCCCTGCTTGCAAACAGACGTGAGCAAATTGTGTAATTGTCGTTTCATCGGCTGAAAAAAGTTGATAATGATGTTGCACCGTTGTCCAATCGCTTAAATAGGGCGTGAAACGGTTAGTAGAATTAAATTGCGTCTGTAAAAAAACGGCGATTTCGCGGCGATGCTGGGGCGGGAAAGTTTGCAGATAGACTTTTAAAACCCGCTTAATAAGCTTGGGATGATGTTCTAATTTCTGCCAAAATTGTTGCAAAAAAGTGGGAAATTCTACCAAATACGGCGATTGATACCATAAAACAAAAGGCGCACGCCGCCAATCGCGCAAACTGAGCATTTGCCAATTTTGGCTCTCAATCGCTTGTCTAAAACGTTTATCTAAATCACTGAGTTCAAGCGGTGGTGGGAAAATTAAATGCTGAGTGATTGCGTGCTGTTTTAATTGCGCACTCACTTCAACCAGAGAATTTGCACTATTTGTAAGTTTGAATTGACTAAGACGGGTTTGTAAAAAATGTATGGCGTGGCGTAATTTCATAAATTAACTCAAATTATCAAACTAATCCGCGCCATACAAGCTTAAGCAAGGAAGGCTATAACGCTTAGAATTGCCCCCCAATTCCGTGTTTTTTCATTTTGCGATATAAAGTGTTACGGCTCATGTGTAAACTATTGGCAGTATTAGTAATATTCCAATGATGCCGCTCTAAAGCGCGTAATAAAGCATTTTTCTCAGCGAACTTTAATTCATGGTCTAATTCACTTTCCTCTTCATCACTCGCTTCTTGCCCAACAATCAGCGGTGTATCGCCTGCGCTACTGCCTAAATCATTCATTTCTAAAGGTGTAGCAGGTAAAAAAGGACGTGGAATATTGATTAAAGCATTTGCATTGATTTTGCTTGTATCCCCATTAAACGGGCGATATTGCACAATTTCAGGCGGTAAATCGTGCAAAGTAATTTGCGGTTGCGAACGCAAAGCCAATGCAGTGCGTAACACATTGCGCAATTGCCGAATATTGCCGCGCCAGTGGTAATTAGTCAAACATTGTAAAGCATTGATTTCAATATCAACATGTTCTTGATGACCTTCATACCATAAAATCATTTGAATCAAATAACTAATATCATCGCGCTCACGCAAAGCAGGCAAATGTAAAGTTAAACTATTGAGCCGATAATATAAATCTTCTCTAAAACTGCCTTTTTCAATCAATTCTTGTAAATTGCGGTGCGTTGCACTGATTAAACTCAATTTCACAGGGATAGGATTTTCACCGCCTAACGGCACAACCTCTTGTTCTTCCAACACCCGCAACAAGCGCGTTTGCAAAGATAACGGCATATCGCCGATTTCATCTAAAAATAACGTGCCTTCATGCGATTGTAAAATTTTACCGCGCATTCCCTCTTTGCGTGCGCCAGTAAAAGCACCGTGTTTATAACCGAACAACTCACTTTCAATTAAAGATTCAGGAATTGCCGCACAATTTAACGCCACAAAAGGTTTATCAGCCCGCGCACTTGCGTGATGGATTGCCTTAGCAAACGCCTCTTTCCCTGTGCCCGTTTCACCATACAATAAAATCGGAATGCCTTTATTCATCACCTTTTGGGCAAACCGCACATTATTTTCCATCCGCTGGTCTTTGCCCGCAATTTGTGAAAAACCCAAATAGGCAGGATTAACCGCTGGGGTTTCAGGACTGAATACATGCGTTGCTAACCGCACACAAGTTGCGCTGACTGGAATTCGAATTAATGAATAAAACAACCGTCCTGTATATTGTTGCCGCAAAGTGCAAGGATTATTTAATTGTCGCGAAGCACAATCGACTAAATCCGCTAACGACACATCAAAAAACTCAGTAAAAGAATGCCCTAAAATTTCATGACGTTTTAGCGATAACCAATTCAAAGTATTCTGATTAACCGCTAAAATTTGTCCGCCTTCATTCAGCGCAATTAACCCCTCATTTACATGCGCAACATGGTGCGATTTGCTGTGAAAACGCACAATCCAATGTTTTTGCCACTGTTGCAAGAAACTATGATTTTCAATTAATTTCGCAGATAAACTGACTAAAGAAGCAGTATGTTGATGAATTGCTTTAGAATCTTGTGTGTTGACAGAAGAAACATCTAACACCGCTAATAATTCACCTTGCGAATCAAAAATCGGCGCGGCGGAGCAGGTCAATTGGATATGACGACTGCGGAAATGCTCATCGCGATAAACCGTAATGGGTTCTTTTTCAAATAAACAAGTGCCGATACCATTTGTACCTTCTTGGGCTTCAGTCCACACCGCTCCCAACCGTAAACCTGCTTGATAAAATTCACGTTCTAAATTAGGGTCACCGACATAATTTAAAATAACCCCCTGTTTATCGGTCAAAATCACAGAATAACCCGAATCAGACATGCGCTGATAAAGCTGAATCATTTCTTCGGTGACAAAATCCCCTAGCCATTCACGCACTTGCTGCTGTTGTTCTTGTAATAACTGACGTTCAACTAACACTGTTTCATGTCGAGTTGCGGGGTCTAAATGATAATCTTGTAAGCACCGTTCCCATGAGCGTGCAATGCGAGCGATGGGGGACGGTATGAGCGTTTGATGCTTCGCAAAAGCGAGCACCCGTTTTACGTGTTCAATCGAGTTCTCTCTCAACATGGCCGTGTCCGATGGGGTAGGTTTCTTATTATTAACATTTGTAAAATAAAGTTTAGTGTAACAGATTTTCTTAAACAGCAACCGACATATTTCCTAACTATACTAAATTCATTTGCTTATGAATAGTTATTTGAAAAAAATATGGGTTTGCAACTAAGATTATCAATTTTTACAATAAACAATGCTGCACTGCAAACAAAAACATAAAAAATAGATAACAAAACACAAAAAAGCATTTGTATTAAAAGCAATTTTATAAGTTTTATTTTTGCGGGCTGTTTACAATAATGTGGGTAAAATATAAAAAAATAAAGAAAGCAAGTATATTTTTATTTAAAAAAAATTTAGGATTGCCCTTATAAAAATATGTTTTTTAAAAAACATACTTTGTTTTGTTTAAATTGCTGCTACGGTTATGCCTTATCTCAAAACAAGTCAACATTAACGAAAAACAAGCAAAAAAATAGCCAATCCATATTTTTGAAAAAA
>CAZKST010000164.1:0-7521 GCA_964555395.1 uncultured Thiotrichaceae bacterium
TTTTGATGGTTTAAAACAAGCGTGGTTGCAAAAGTAAGGGATTTAAATCAACGCGCATTTTAAAACTCAGTGGATTACTGATAAACCCTTTTCAATAAACCTGCTAGGTCTTCGAGACCTAGCAGGTTTTTTAGTTTAAACCATCGTCGGGCTACGACGTTTTGGCGTGTTTTCTACTAACTTACTGACAACAGTGACTAATAAGCGGCGGCGGTCGTCTAAAATAACGCGGCTAATGGTCAATTGCACTTCAAATGAGTGTCCTTGACGGCTATATTCTAAACGTTGTTTAGTTAACGTCGGGGCTTCGTGGGTCATCAGTAAACTGTAGTATTCGCGTACAGCATCGCTATGATTTGCTTGTGGAATCACCAGCGTGAACGGTTCGCCGACTAATTCATCAGGGCGGTAGCCGTACATGTCGCCATAAGCGCGGTTAACTTGTACAAATCGCCCTCTATCATCGCTGATACAAATCCCTAAATGGCTGGATTCTAAAGCGGCGGCTAATAATTGTTCATTTGCCCGTGCGCTGGATTGTAGCTGGCGAATATCGGTAACATCTTGTCCTAATAGCCAAAATTCCCAGCCTTGGATGGGAAAGTGTTTAGCAACACTTTGCCATAATAATGTTTTGATTTCACCACTTTTACAGGTGATGTGGGTTTCCCAACGATTTTCAGGCAAATCACGTTGCCAATTGGAAAACATCATTTTTCTTTCATCTTCATCAACATAAAGCAATGACAGGGCACGCGGATTGCTAATAACATCTTCTGCTTTGTAGCCTGAAACATCTTCACAAGCGCGATTCCAGACGATAATTTGTCCATTTTCATCAAAGGCATTCAACATAAAAGGCATGTTTTCAACGACTTGATACATTTTCTCTTCGCTATCTTTCAGGCTGACTTCCACTTGTTTGTATTCGGTAATGTCCACCGCAAACACAATTACGCCCGCAATATGCCCTTGTGAATCGCGATAGGGAATTTTATCGATTTGTAGCCAGCCATCTTCACCCAATTTGTTTTGATAGGTTTGTAGCAAACCGTATTGGGCGCGCCCAAGTTGAATATTTTCTTCGCAATCAGTGAAACGGTGCACGCTGTCGTTATCTTGTCCAAAGGTTTCTAAAGCGAGTTTATTAGTACGAACCAGATGATTATCTTTGTCACGATACCAAATCATGGCGGGCACATGGTTAAACATGATTTGATGGTCTTCCCATTGCTTACGCAGGGTTTCCCACATCCGTTTGCGTTCGCTGATGTCGTGCATTAAACCAAAATTGAATAGAATCGAGCCTTTAGCATCGCGTACTGCGTCAACCCGTTCCCATGCGGGGAACATGTTGCCTTCGCTGTCGTGCATTTCTAGCTCACCTTCCCAGCTAGAACCGTTAGTTAATACAGGAATAATTTCTTGTTCCCATAATAATTTGGAGGCATCTGAGAAAAATTCGGCAAATTTTAAATGGCGGCTGTCTTTGAGTTGGTAACCAAATAAACGTTCATGCGCAGGGTTGACGTAAATTAATTGTCCATCGGCATCGGCAATGGCGATGGCTTCGGAAGAGGATTCAATAATAGATTTGAATAAGCGTAAATGTCCTTGCGCTTTTTTGCGCTCGGTGACATCAATCCCAACGCCGAAGAAATAATCTAGTTTGCCATCGGCTTTAACAATGGCGCGGCTGTGCCATTCTACTAATAGCGGTTTGCCTGTTTTGCTGAGAACATGCGATTCTAGCATTGAGGGGTGCATGGATTTGGTTAAATGTTCGTACTCAGTGGCGACAAAATTTCTTTCATTGTCTGGAATTAACATGCCTAAAAAGTCTTGTTCTAGCACTTCTTCAATTTCATATTCTAAAGCAGTGAGCATCGCTTTATTCATCATGCGAATGCTGCCATCGGGGTTAATCGCAACGAAAAAGGCGGGAGAGGCTTGGACGAGGGTATTTACAAAATCGCGTTCTTTGCGCAAGGCTTCTTCGGCGGCTTTGCGTTCGGTAATGTCGCGAATGGTGGCGCAAATCAGTGACCGCCCTTGTAATAAATAGGAGTTCCCCGTAGAAATTTCGACGGGAAAAACAGTTCCATCTTTTTTCTTATGCCAACGTAAAGGAATGGTTTGATTCTTTTTTGTGCCCGAGGTGGCAAAAACGGCACGGCTGCGCACGGTTTCCGCTGACACATCAAGGGTTGACATGTGCATAAATTCTTCTTTGGTGTAGCCGTATAAATCTACCGTTGCGTTATTCACATCAAAGATTTTTTGCGTATTAGAATCAAATACCACCGTTGGACTAGAAGCGGCTTCAAATAATTGCCGATATTTGGATTCATTTTCCCACAAAGCACTTTCTAAGCGGTGGCGTTCGCTCACGTCGCGGATAGAAATCATGAGTACAGAGCGCCCTTTCCAAGTAAAAGGATTGCTGGTCATTTCAATGGGGAATGCGGTTTGGTCTTGGCGTAAATGGAATTGTTGCGAATGTTGTTTACCATTTTTCTTTAAAACCGCAGTGGTTTTGTCCACTTGTGCCGATAACGCTAAAAATTTCATTTTCGTTAATTGGTTACGGCTATATTCATACATTCGCACGGCGGCTTTATTGACTTCTAAAATTTCAGTGCTGTCTGCATCAATAATAAATAAGGCATCGCTTTGAATTTCTAATACTTGTTGATATTTTTTCTCAATATCTTGTAATTCTTCTTCTAGGCGGCGCGGCTCAGTAATATCCACATGCGCGCCGACAACGCGATTGGCTTTGCCTGCGACATCACGCACTAATACGGCGCGGCTGTGAATCCAGCGATAAGTGCCGTCTTTATGTTGTACGCGATGAGTATCTTCACAAACTTCAATGCGTCCATCTAGTAAATTCTGAATATTGGCAATGACTCTTTTATAATCCGCAGGATGAATGCGTTGTTGCCAACTATCAATATGATTAGCTAACTCAGAAGAGCTAAAGCCGAGCATTTGTTTCCAGCGGGGGGAAAAATTAACTTGATTGCTTTCTAAATTCCAATCCCACAAATCATAATTTGATTCAGAAATACCCCCTAATTTATCTTGTTGTCGTTGTTGTGAAAGTTGGCGTAATTCTTTTTCAGTTTCTTTGTAACTACTTACGTCTGAAAATGACACCACCACTGCATACGGCGTAGTGACATCATCGCGCCATAAAGGATAAGTGTTAATCCGAATCCAAATCACGGACTCATCATCGCGTACAATACCAATCACCACATCAGAATAAGGTTGACCGGTGCGTAAAGTGCAAATTGCGGGATGTGCTTCTGTCGCAAAAGGCTGTCCATCTTCTTGAATCATACGCCAATCAGGGTCTATTAGCGTCCAACCCATCATTTGTTCGGCGGGTACGCCAATAATTCGCTCTGCGCTGGGATTGCACGCGCCAATCGTGCCATTGGCATATTGCAAAACAACGCCTTCACGCAATACGCTAATCATTTCATCGGCAATCATGGGCGTTTCGCGTCCAGTGATGTCCATGCCAACGACATAATAAGCATATTCAACCGACCCCGCCGCACTGTTCATTTCCCATAAAATGGTGCGGAAACTGCCATCGTTATGTTTCATTCGGCAGGCAAAAGAAACAGAGGGTAAGCCTTTATTTAATTCGTCGATGTAATAATTCGTTGCTGCTTTATCTTCGGGATGGACTAGGCTACTAAAATTTTTAGCTAATACTTGCCCCGTGCCCAAGCCCAAAACGCGCTCCCACGCGCTATTTGCCTCGCGCAATTGACGTTGGTCATCCAACATGCCAAATAAAGCAGCAGAACGCCAGAAAAAGCGAGAATGACGTGGGTTTTGAACAGCCATAAAAATTGCCTTGCGTCGTGGGTAGAGGGGGTTTTAAAGCAGTTAAGTCAATTCAATCTTGAAATAAATAACACTAGACATTCAACGATTTTATTCAGAAAAGATTATAAGCATTTGCTTGAATTTTGCAGTATTTTATTTAACAAACATTGTGTTTAAAACGAAATAGAAAATTTACTTTTATAATCTTTAAATAGCAAATGCTATACCTCATTCGCTATACACTTTAAAACACCCTGTTTTATACGTCAAAAACAACTTTCATATCCTGCAAATAAATTGTTATAGCATTATCTTTTTTAATAATTATTACCTTTTCTGTTGATAAAAAGCTATAATAACCTGCTTAGGATGATACACACTGATTCATCTTGTTTCCAATGAGTAACTAAATTACACCTATAAAGTGAGGAATAACGCATGTTACAAGCGTATCGTGAACATGTTGCAGAGCGCGCCACCAAAGGTTTACCCGCTCTCCCTTTAAATGCTGCACAAGTTGCTGAATTAGTAGAATTATTAAAAAATCCCCCAGCAGGCGAAGAACAAACTTTAGTTGATTTATTAGTTAACCGTGTTCCTCCTGGTGTTGACCAAGCGGCGTATGTTAAAGCTGCATTCTTAGCAGATATTACCAAAGGTCAAGCTTCCTCCCCGCTTATTTCTCCAGAAAAAGCGACTGAATTATTAGGTACAATGTTAGGCGGTTATAACGTCCGTCCTTTAATTGAAGCTCTCGACAATGCAGCTTTAGCACCCATTGCTTGCAAAGCCTTATCCCATACATTGTTAATGTTTGATGCTTATCATGATGTTGTTGAAAAAGCAAAAAGCAACGAATGGGCACAAAAAGTATTACAAGCTTGGGCAGATGGCGAGTGGTTTACCAGCAAACCTGAATTAGCTAAAACCATTACAGTCACTGTATTTAAAGTTCCCGGTGAAACAAATACAGACGATTTATCCCCAGCAGGCGCAGCATGGAGTCGTCCCGACATCCCATTACATGCCACTGAAATGTTAAAAATGAAAATGCCTGACGCATTCGACACTATCGCTACTTTAAAAACTAAAGGTCATCCTTTAGCGTATGTAGGTGATGTCGTCGGTACAGGTTCTTCCCGTAAATCTGCGATTAACTCCGTACAATGGCATTTAGGCAACGACATTCCTTGCGTGCCTAACAAACGTCAAGGCGGCGTAGTTCTCGGCGGTAAAATTGCCCCCATTTTCTTCAATACCGCAGAAGATTCTGGTGCATTACCGATTGAATGTGATGTTACCAAATTAAACAGTGGTGATGTGATTACCATTCATCCTTATGATGGCAAAATTACGAACGAAGCTGGCGAAGTTGTTAGCACATTCAACTTACGTCCTACCACAATGCCCGACGAAGTTCGCGCAGGCGGTCGTATTCCTTTAATTATCGGTCGCGGTTTAACCGATATGGCGCGTAAAGCTTTAGGCTTAAGTGCTTCTCCTTTATTTATTCGTCCTACTTCTCCCGCAGATTCTGGCAAAGGCTACACCTTAGCACAAAAAATGGTGGGTCAAGCGTGTGGCGTAACGGGTGTTCGTCCGGGTACTTACTGCGAACCCCGCATGACTACAGTCGGTTCACAAGACACGACTGGCGCGATGACACGCGATGAATTAAAAGAATTAGCATGTTTAGGCTTCTCTGCTGAATTAGTCATGCAAAGCTTCTGTCATACAGCAGCGTATCCAAAACCCGTTGACGTAAAATTACAACACGAATTACCCGACTTCATGCGTGAGCGGGGTGGAGTTGCTTTACGTCCAGGCGACGGTATTATCCACTCTTGGTTAAACCGCATGGTAATGCCTGATACTGTAGGCACTGGTGGTGACTCTCACACCCGTTTCCCAATCGGTATTAGCTTCCCCGCAGGTTCTGGTTTAGTCGCTTTCGCAGCGGCAATGGGTGTAATGCCTTTAGATATGCCTGAGTCTGTATTAGTTCGCTTCAAAGGCGAAATGCAACCCGGCATTACTTTACGCGACTTAGTTAACGCCATTCCTCATGCTGCTATTAAAAACGGTACATTAACCGTTGCTAAAGAAGGCAAAAAGAACGTTTTCTCTGGTAAAGTATTAGAAATCGAAGGCTTACCTAACCTCAAAGTTGAGCAAGCATTTGAATTAGCTGATGCTTCCGCTGAGCGTTCTGCTAACGGTTGTACTGTTCGCTTAAACAAAGAGCCAATCATTGAATACTTAAATTCTAACGTTACTTTATTACGTTGGATGATTGCCAATGGTTATGGCGATGCGCGTACTTTAGACCGTCGTATTAAAGCGATGGAAGAATGGTTAGCGAACCCAACCTTACTCGAGCCAGATGCTGATGCAGAATACGCAGAAGTTATCGAAATCGACTTAAACGAAATCAAAGAACCTTTATTAGCTTGCCCTAACGACCCAGATGACGTGAAAACTTTATCTGAAGTTGCGGGTGCGAAGATTGATGAAGTCTTCATCGGTTCTTGCATGACAAACATCGGTCACTACCGCGCAGCAAGCAAAGTATTAGAAAACGTTGCAGGTCAAGTTCCTGTTCGTATGTGGATTTCTCCCCCTACTCGCATGGATCAACACCAATTAACCGAAGAAGGCGTATATTCTGTATTCGGTAAAGTCGGTGCGCGGATGGAAATGCCAGGCTGCTCATTATGTATGGGTAACCAAGCCCGCGTTGCAGATAAAGCAACCGTTGTTTCTACATCAACTCGTAACTTCCCAGACCGTTTAGGTAAAGGTGCAAACGTCTACTTAGCTTCTGCTGAATTAGCAGCTGTAAGCGCGAAATTAGGCAAATTACCGACTGTTGAAGAATACATGCAAAACGTAGATGCGATTGCGCCATTGTCACAAAACATCTACCGTTACTTGAATTTCCATCAAATCTCCGAATATCAAAAAGTTGCTGATGATGTGAAAACAGGTAAATTAGTTCCTATCGCTGTTAAAGCTGCTTAATCGCACTTCACAGTCATAGACTGATATAATACAAAACACCTTTATGAGACCTAAGTCTTGTAAAGGTGTTTTATTTTGTAGTTGGTTTACTTTGAACTATCAAAAAGGGAAGCCTGAAACTGCATCAATCTGCTCCATTAAATCTTGAGTCTTTTCAATTGCCGCTAAAATGTAAAGATATTGCGTACAATCCTCATAGCTCAATGTTCTGCCTTTTCTATCTTTGAGCCATTTCTGACAGACTTGATAACCGCCAATGTAAAAATCCCAAATTGCGGGCGTGACATTATCAAAATACTGGGTTTTATTAACAAAAACCTTATTATCTTTATAAATCACTTTCTCAATTAAATTATTACCTTCAATGGGAAAGCTACACTCATTTTCAATCTCGGCATCCATTAAATGCACATTAATTAATTGCTCACCTAACTCCGCCAGTTTCTTAAACAAAACTTTATCATCTGTCAAAGGTAAACGCGGAAAATCAATTTTTAAAAACTCAGCATAACGTGTTCTATAAGTGGGGCTGTGAAATACTGCGTACATATAGAAAAAGACATCTAATGCACTAATTGTTTCTTTAAAATCACCCCGTTCTTCGGGAATAAATTGCAAGGTTAAACGGGTTTCTAAATCTTGGATGAATTC
>CAZKST010000165.1:0-7485 GCA_964555395.1 uncultured Thiotrichaceae bacterium
TTGATAAAGCGGGACATAACTCAACCTCTTTTGTTTAATTCGTCAGCGGATAAACTTGTAATTTACATAGTTATTTCTAATTATATGCTATGTTATCTTAATTTATTAGCAATGATGAATAAAGCTAGTTGATAGGATGGATTTGACTTAATTTTTTTAAATTGTTTTATAATAATGAAAACTACACTAATTAAGTAAATTATGGTTCATAAATTTTTTAAGAAATCTAAAATGCCAACTAAATCAAAACTCCTTTTAATTACAATTATTTTACTCCTTTTAGGAAGCGGCGGATTTTTTCTATACCACGAAAAAAATATCACTCCACAAAATCCACAATCGGCTGAATCTGAAATGATTTTAATCCCTGCGGGCACATTTATCATGGACGCAGACGACAGTGTAAATAATAAAAAAAATGGGCACGCGGTAGAAATAGAGAAAGCGTTTTATATGAGCAAATATGAGGTAACAACAACAGAATATTTTGCTTGTGTACATGCGGGCGCGTGTTCTCCCCCTGAATGGTTCAGCACAACAAATCCCGATAAACTTTATTATTACAAAACAGCGGGCGTTTTTGAAAAACAAGAAAAACAACCTGTTGTGGGTGTTAGCTGGACAGATGCAATGAATTATACCCGCTGGTTAAGCAACAAAACGGGGAAAATTTACCGTTTACCCACAGAAGCAGAATGGGAATATGCCGCCCGCGCAGGTAGTACAACACCATACTGGTGGGGAAATGAGATAATCAAAAATAAAGCAAATTGCGGTAGTGAATGCGGTGATAAATATGAGACTATCGCGCCCGTCGGGGCATTTGGCGCAAATCCCTTTGGTTTGTATGACACCGCTGGAAATGTAAAAGAATGGACATGCTCGGATTATAGCGATAATTATGATAGCAATGCGTTAATTTGTTCTGAAGATAACAGTAAAAACAAAGTATTACGCGGTGGTGCATGGTTTGACGCGGTAAACGATTTACGCACCTCTAAACGCAGCTATAGCGATACCTCTTTTCGCAGTAACTCAATTGGTTTTCGCGTGGTTTCTTTGTTCTAAAACAATTTAGATTTTAAAAAAGCACTTATTTTCTCAGCGCGACTGGCTACGATGTGCTTGGCATATCTACTTTTAAACTTGGCATATCTTAGTTACAATAGGTTAACTTTAAGAGTTAAAACTAACTAAGGGGTAATAACAATGTTAGCAAACAAAATCATTGAAGTAAGTGATGCTGATTTTGAGCAACAGGTTTTAAATGCACCACTACCTGTGTTGGTGGATTATTGGGCAGAATGGTGTGGTCCCTGTAAATTGTTACCACCTGTGTTAGAAACATTAGCCGAAGAGTATGCAGGACGCTTGAAAATTGTAAAGCTCAATGTCGACTATAATCCAATTACCCCCAAACAATATGGTGTGCGTGGTATTCCAACTTTAATGCTGTTTAAACAAAATAAAGTGATAGCAACGAAAGTGGGAGCGTTACCTAAATCACAGCTTTACGCTTTCATTAATAATTATTTATAGTTTTTTTAGCAAAATTGCCCTATATAGGTGAGTCAACTGTATTGTTAAAACGCAATATGGTAATGTACCCGCGAATTAAAATGTTAATGGAGTATTATGTTATGAGCGAGAATATCCTTGATATTCAAGATAGTACATTTGAAGCAGAAGTTATTAAAGCTTCTCATACGATTCCTGTACTGGTTGATTGTTGGGCAGAATGGTGTGGCCCTTGTAAAATGATTGCACCTTCTTTAACTGCGTTAGCCACTGATAAAGCAGATGCGGTTAAAGTAGTTAAATTAAATGTTGACCAAAATTCAGAAGTACCCGCTAAATTTGGGGTGCGGGGCATTCCTACCTTGATGTTATTTAAAAATGGTGAAGTGGTTGCTACCAAAATCGGTGCAATGCCTAAAGGGCAATTGTATAAGTTTGTAGAAGAAAATTTATAATGAATGGTTTACCGTAAGAATTTTTTTCTTACGGTAAATTAGGACAAGAATTAATTATCGCTTTGCTTAACTTGATTCAGCAATGTATTGATGTGAATTGCATTATCCAAAGTTTCATCATAAATAAAATGCAAACGCGGCGTGGTGCGGGTTGTCATCCGCTGGGCGAGCAAATAACGTAACTCCCCTGCATGTTCATTTAAAGCGCGTTCTAATTCTTTATGGCTCATGCTAGAGCCCAGACTGGTAATATAAACTTTGGCTGATTTTAAATCAGGCGCGGTGTCAACTTCGCAAACGGTGATAATTCCTAACGCTGGGTTTGCAAGTTCGCGTTGAATTAGAGCGGATAAATCGCGTTTAATCACTTCTCCAATGCGCTGGGTACGGCTAAATTCTTTGGGCATATTTTCTACATCTCACGCTATAAGCGTTTTTAAAACAATCACTCTTTTTCTTTGAATCGCCTGTTGCTGTCGTCATTTACGACTTGTTACATGCGCTTTACTTACTTTAGCAAAATTTCACATTTTAATCAGCATTATACTCATTATTATTGTCTAACACGATGCGCGCATAGGGAAATTCACAGCAAAAAGTGCTACCTTTGCCCACTTCACTGCTAATTTTTAGCTGTCCTTCATGCCGATTTAATACATGTTTGACAATCGCTAAGCCTAATCCTGTTCCGCCTTGTCCGCGTGAACGTCCCACATCAACCCGATAAAAACGCTCTGTTAAACGTGGAATATGTTCAGCCGCAATCCCATCACCTGTATCTTGCACAGCAAAACAAGCAAGATGATTTTCACTATACCAGCGTAAACTAATTTTGCCCTGCGCAGGCGTATAACGGACAGCATTAAAAACAATATTAGAAAAAGCACTTTGCAATTCAGACGCATTGCCGCGCAGCAATAAATTAGGCTCTGCGCTTAATTCAATTTGATGTTGTTGCTCACCTGACAATAAACACGCTTCAGTTTTTATCGTTTCTAATAATTCAGGTACATCAACTGTTTCTGTATGTTCCGCGTGATTTTCAGCTTCTAATTTAGACAGTAATAATAAATCTTCTACAATATTACGCATTCGCGCCGCTTGTTGCGTCATCAATAACAACGGACGTTCCCATTGTTCTGACCATTCATCCTCGCTATCGCGCATAGTTTCCAAGAAACCCGTGATAACTGTAAGAGGCGTGCGCAACTCATGAGAAACATTTGCCACAAAATCGCGGCGCACTTGCTCCAAACGATGCAATTGCGTGACATCACGCGCCAGCAATAAAAAACGGTCGGCAGTATAGGGCACAACGTTTAAACGTAAAACAATTTGCTCACTGGCAGGCGAAGTGATTTTTAACGATTCTTTTTCTGTACCATTTACTAAATAATGGCAAAAACTGGGGGAACGCACAAAATTAATAATCGGCTGTCCAACATCATGCGGTTGCCGCAATCCCAATAATTTATGCGCGGCAGTATTAAACCATTCAATTTCATAACGCGGGCTTAAAATCACCGTTGCATCAGGCATGGCAGAAGCAAAATCTTGAATTTGCTTAAACATATTCGCCAATTTGCGTTTGCGTTTGCGGTTGCGCAATTGCAAACGATAGCAACTATCATAAATTTCCCCCCACAAGCCAAATGCCTCGGGTAACGGGACTTTTTTAGGTTTTGAAAACCACGCATTTAATAAACGTAAATTGCGATAATGCCACCATAAATACACTAAACCTGCTAACAAAACCCCGTCTTTAAAATCACCAATTAACCACCCTAACCCCGCGAATATGATAAATAAAAGTATCAATCGCCAAGTTTCTTGCCAACGCGCTTCAGGGGAAAAATTCATAACCATCATATCCTTAGCATTAGCATTTAACTACTTGAACGTACAGAGAAACGATAACCCACCCCCCGCACAGTTTGCACCAAATGCTCATATTGATATTCTGCTAAAATTTTGCGCAAGCGGCGAATATGCACATCTACCGTGCGCTCTTCAATATAAACATTACCGCCCCATACTTGGTCTAAAACCTGATTGCGACTATATACCCGCTCAGGATTTTTCATAAAAAAGTGCAACAAACGAAATTCAGTGGGACCGATTTGAATTTCTTGTCCCTGAATAATCACCCGATGCTCAGCAGGGTCAAGTTGCAAATCTTTAACAACCAATTGCTGACTATCTCCCGTTGCTTGCGTGCGCCGCAAAACCGCTTTAATTCGCGCAATCAATTCACGCGGCGAAAAAGGTTTAGTAACATAATCATCTGCGCCGACTTCTAAGCCGCGAATTTTATCCGCTTCATCACTTTTAGCTGTGAGCATAATGATAGGAATTTGCTGAGTTTGTGGGTCTTTTTTTAACTGACGCGCAAACTCAATTCCGCTAATATTAGGTAACATCCAATCTAATAAAATTAGCTGAGGAAGATGATTATAAATCAATGCTTTAGCCTGTTTAACTTCGGAAGCTTCTTCAACAATAAATCCCGCTTTTTTTAACGGTAATAACAACATCTCCCGAATTGCGGCCTCATCTTCAATAATTAAAATGTGTTGCTCAGACATAGCATTTTTAACATTCGTTTTTGTTATCATAAAAAGATACGTTTAACTTGAGTGATTCAGTCAGTCACAAAGCACTGTAAAGTTAAACGCTATAAAGTGCAATTGACAATTATAAAATTTATTTTTTACAAAGCTGTGAAGTTATCAGTTTTACTTACTAAAGCGAGGTTTTATGCAAAGATTTTCTTATCAATCTTATGTAAACAGCCTGTTTATTGGTTTTTTGCTGTTTACCACCCCTTCTACACACGCATGGTTTGGACAAGATGACAAAGTTTTTTGGCATTTTCGCGATGAATATGTGCGTTTAGAAAGTAGCGATACCACAAACGAACATCCTGCCCAGCTTTCTCCCGCTGAAGTTCGCGCAAGTTTAGCCTCTATCAGTGTGCAAATGCCTGATAGTGCTATTTCCTTGTTTAGTCACAAAGAATTAGAAACCTTAAGCGAGCCTGTCAGCAAAGCTTTAGCCGCTGCAAAACCCAATGAAGACGTAACCATTGCCATTATTGGGATGCACCCCGGTGTCATTAGCCAAGAAAATCGGGTCACAACCGCCCGTTTATTTGTACAACAACACAAATTAAATGTGATTGTTGGCGATGTGCACAAAGAAATTGATTATGAAGAAGACCGCCGTCTTAATCCGTTTACCGCAGGCACACGAGCACAAAGCAAAACGCCAAGCCGTCCGTTAGTCGCACAAACAGGACAAAGTGCAGTTAATCAGCGTAAAGATTGGGTTGCAATTGATGTTGCAACAGCCGTTGCTACTGCGCCCAAAATTACCCAAAACAACGCCAATTTAAGTTCTGATGTTGCTAAAACCCAAGCACAAGCAGTAAAAGCGCAAGCAGATGCAGAAAAAGCCCAAACTGAAAGCGCACGCTTAGCACAAAGTGTTGAGCAATTAAAACAAGAAGTTCATGCCCTTAAACAACAACCCGCCGTTGTAACTACTAATGCAACGAAAGAAACTGTTTCTAAAGCCAATGTCGCAGACAAATCTTTAGAACAAAAATTACATGCTTTAAAAGAATTACGCGCTAAAGATTTAATTTCTGAAGAAGTTTATCAGAAGAAACAACAACAGTTATTAGATGCTTTGTAATTTAAAATAAAGAATGTTCTCAAAACTATTTGAGAACATTCCTTAAAATACTTACTACAAATATCGGAGAAATTTTCATGGGTTATGAAAGAAAAATTTTCGATTCCTTTTTTCCACTATTAGGGATTGCTTGTTTATTAGCCTGTTTATTCTTTGCTTATTTTCTAATACAAAATTATATTAACTGGTTTAGTTTATTAAACTGGCAAGCCGTTCCTGCGGTTATTACCAAAGCAGAATTACACAGTGAATACTATAAAAAAGATAAAAAATTATGGTATTCAATTAGTGCAGAATATCAATATAAAATTGCTAATCATCTTTACCAAAGTTCTGAGGTACTTTTACCTAGCTCTGGGCGTTCTGGCAGTGAAAGCGAATTTGCTTTATTGGTCTATCCCGATTTAAAAAATCATGTAGAAAACGATAAATTATTCACTGCGTATGTCAATCCTTCTAATTTAAAAGAATCGGTTCTATATCGTTTTGTCAGTGGCACGGAAACCAGTTTGTTAGGTTTTGCTACATTTATTTTTGGTTTTTTTGGTTTTTTAATTACTTCAAATTTTTTATATTTTAAAACAATTAAATATACAAATTACGACTTAATCCAAAAATATCCACAACAGCCTTGGCGACATAAAGTTGAATGGGAAGAAAAACAATTTAAAACAAATGAAGTTTTTTTTGTTTATTTAAGTTTAATTACTGTTATTTTCTTTAATTTGCTTATAAATCTGCCTATTTTTATGATAGGCATTCCCAATTTATTCATTTGGAATAATTTCTCTAGTTTCTTATTAGTTTTCTCTATTATTTTTGTTGGATTGGGTATTTTTCTGCTAGTGGTTACTTTAAAGTTTCTTTATTTTTATAGAAACTTTGGGATTGTTACTTTTAATTTACAAAAAAATCCAATTTTACTAGGAGAGAAATTACAAACTACTTTAACTTTCCCCAAAGGCTTAAATAATGATACGCTATTTATAGAAATCTATTGTACAAAAAGTGCAAGTAATGAATCCCCTTTTGCAATTTTGTGGCAAAATAAGCAACAAATTAATCATTTGAGCAATTTAGACAATCAAGCTTTAAGTATTCCTATCATGCTTGATTTACCTGCTGAATTGCCCGCAATTAATCAACACGAAAACAAAATTGCTTGGAAATTTAAATTTACCATTAAAAAAATGTTTTCAATGTCACATGAATTTGATTTACCTGTTTTTAAACCTTAAAACTTATGCCTACAATCCTTCCCATTGATTTAGAAAATCCTACACACACTGAAGCTTTTCTTTCATTATTAAATGAATATGCCTGTCATCCTATGGGCGGTGGACAGCCCTTAGCGGCGCAAGTGCAAGCAGAATTGATTCCACAATTGCGTAAAATGCCGACGTTTTACGGTTTTTTAGCATGGGAACACGGGCGGGCGATTGGTTTAGTGACTTGTTTTCAAGGTTTTTCAACCTTTACCGCTAAACCGTTGTTAAATATCCACGACATCATGGTGACAGCGGAATACAGAAGCCAAGGCATTGCACACGCTTTATTGCAAAGCGTAGAAATATTTGCAAAAACAATGGGATGTTGCAAACTAACTTTAGAGGTTTTACAAGGTAATGTCACTGCCCAAAACAGCTACCAACGTTTTGGCTTTCGCGGCTATAGCCTTGACCCTGAAATGGGTAATGCTTTGTTTTGGGAAAAGAAATTGCTATAACTTAACGTAACGCGAATTCAGCGAAAATATCGCAATTCAATCACGATGTATAGTAATCGCACCTTAAATTGCGTAAATTGGAGTGCAATC
>CAZKST010000166.1:0-7447 GCA_964555395.1 uncultured Thiotrichaceae bacterium
TATGACATCGTAATTATCGGAGGCGGTTTAGTTGGCTCAAGTTTAGCTTTGGGTTTACATCAAACATCCTATCGTGTGGCTGTCATTGAAGCGCGGGCTTGGAGTGAAAACGAACAAATTTCTGCGACTTTTGATGACCGCGTAATTGCTTTAAGTTACAGCTCGCATCAGATTTTTAAAAATCTCGGCGTGTGGGATGTTTTGCAAGACTACGTTACGCCCATGCACAAAATTCATGTATCAGAGCAAGGCAAATTTGGCTCAGCATGGTTAGAGCGGGAATTATTAAATACTGAAGCACTGGGTTATGTCATTCGTGCCAAACCGCTGGGATTAACTTTGCAAACTCGCGTTGCAGAACAAGCGCGCCACACTGAAAATTTAAATATTTTTGCCGAGACAACCGTAGAATCTCTACACTTTTCTGAAACTAAACAATTAACCACACTGACAATCAACCATGCAGGGCAAATGCAGCAATTGAGTACGCAATTATTAGTCATTGCGGAAGGCAGTCAAGGCAAATTGACCGAATTATTAGGCGGCAAAAAACAACAACATGACTATCAACAAACGGCGATTATCGCTAATCTTGTTTTATCACAATCACATCAAAATGTTGCTTTTGAACGCTTTACTCAAAATGGCGCGATGGCATTATTGCCTTTAGACCAACAACAAGCCACGTTAATTTGGTCTGTACCTAATGAAGAAGTGAATTTTTTACGCGAATGCGACGATGGTTTATTCTTGCAATATGCCCAGCGTGCTTTTGGATGGCGCATTGGACGCTTTACCCAAATCGGAACACGCGCCTATTTTCCATTATATTCTGAAATTTTAACCGAATTTTCACCTAATGCTGTGGTAGTCATTGGTAACGCAGCGCATACTTTGCACCCCGTTGCTGGACAAGGCTTTAATCTCGGCTTGCGCGACGTGGCGACTTTAGTAGAAGCCATTGATTTACATGGTTTAACACAAGCAATCCCCCATTATAAAGAATGGCAACAACAAGACCAACAACGAGTTGCTTTATTAACTGATGGCTTAATTCAATTATTTAACTCTTCATTTGCCCCTGTAAAATTTGTACGCAGTAAAGGCTTGATGTTATTAGAAAGCATCCCATTTCTAAAACGATGGTTTGTGCGGCAAATGACTGGTTTAAAAGGACATCCAACCAAATTAATGCGGTTTTAAAAAAACAGGTTTTAAATAAAATGCAAAATTCTACGTTATACGAAACCGATTTTAATGAATGGATTCAACAACAAATTATATTACTTAAACAAGGCAAAATTGATTTGCTGGATGTTGAACATTTGGTTGAAGAATTAGCAGAAATGGGTAAAACACAACGACGCGAATTAAGTAGCCATTTAAAAATTTTAATTGCCCATTTACTTAAATGGCAATACCAATTAAGCAGTTTAAGCAATTGTTTTGAGAGTTATGAAGGTAAAAGCTGGCGTTTAACCATTTTAGAGCAACGCTCACAAATCAATGATTTATTAGAAGAAATCCCAAGTTTAAAACGTGAGTTCAGCGCGACAATTGAGAAAGTTTACCCTAAAGCAGTTTTATTAACCGTTAAAGAAACTCGCTTAGCTGCTGCTACTTTTCCCGCTGTGTGTCCTTACAGCAATGCGCAATTATTAGATGATGATTTTTATCCCAATTGTTAAAACAAAAAATCTCTTAATTTAAGGAATAAATCAAAGGTTATGGAAGGATTACAAACATTATTTTTTATTTTAAGCTTGATAATATTCCTTTTTCTTTGTTTAGGAACGCTTGAATTAATTATATTAACTTTAGGCGGTTTATTGCTGCCAACCCGCTATTTTCCTTATACAAATCAAAAAACACTCAAACATTTAGCGGTTGTCATTCCCGCGCATAACGAATCAGAAACCATTGCCAACTGCGTCGCCAGCGTGCGCCACAGTGCCGCGCAACCCAGCACAACGCACTATTCAATCATTGTCATTGCCGATAACTGCACAGACGACACCGCCACCCAAGCCCGCCAAGCAGGCGCAATTGTTTGGGAACGGCAACAAGATGAATTACGCGGCAAAGGCTATGCCCTTGATTTTGCTTTTAATCGTTTGCTCAGTGCTGAATCAGATTTAGAGCCAATTGATGCAGTTTTAATTGTAGATGCGGATACCGCTGTCGATACCGATTTTCTCAATACCTGCGCCCAAGCCTTCGCCAATGGCGCGGACGCGCTACAATGCCGTTATACTGTAAAAAATCCTGATGAATCCATGCGCACCCGTTTAATGCACCTTGCTTTGTTAGCATTCAATGTCTTACGCTTACGCGGGCGCGAATATTGGGGCTTTTCCGTTGGAATTAACGGCAATGGTTTTGGCATGACCGCCGACACCTTGCGCGCCATTCCTTACACAGCCCGCTCAGTGGTTGAAGATTTGGAATATCACTTAACTTTAGTCAAACATAACAAACGTGTACGTTTTATTGACACAGTGACAGTACGCGGCGACATGCCCACCGCCACCGCGACCGCCAGTTCACAACGCGCCCGCTGGGATGGTGGACGCTTCCGCATGATTGTTGAACAAGTCCCGCGTTTACTCGGCGAAGTTGTTACAGGCAAATTGCGTTTAATTGAGCCTTTGCTTGAATTGCTATTATTGCCGCTCGTTTTTCATGTTTCTTTATTGTTATTACTGCTTATTTCACCTTTCCAATTTTACGCTTTGCTCGGTTTAGGCATTGTTGCATTGCATGTTTTAGCGGGGTGGTGGGTTGGCAGTCGGCAATGGCGCGATTTAACCGCTTTAGCCGCTGTCCCGTTTTATATCCTGTGGAAACTTTTATTATTACCGCGTTTACTGCGCACCGCCCGCAAAAATGCCGCTTGGGTACGCACCACGCGGGAAACTAAACACGATTAACTTTTGACGGTTGATGACTGATGAGCACTGCTTTTGAAGCCTCGATTATTATTGTCTCGTTTAATACCCGCGATTTATTACGCGAATGTTTGCAGTCGTTAAAACAACAAGCGGCTGGCATTCACTACGAAATCATCGTAGTAGATAACGCCTCTCGCGACCAATCAGCAGACATGGTCGCCGCCGAATTTCCCGAGGTAGTTCTTATTCGTAGCGCGGTAAATTTAGGCTTTGCCGCTGCAAATAATCGCGGATTCGAGGTTGCACGCGGCGAATATATTGTATTACTCAATTCTGACGCATTTTTACAAGCAAATGCTTTACAAATTGCCTTAGCCCACATGCGCAAAAATCCCAAAATCGGCATGTGCGGTGCGCGCTTAGTTGGCAGACAAGGCGATTGGCAACCCTCCGCCCGTTTATTTCCCTCTTTACTCAATCATTTTTTAATGATTTCAGGCTTAGCCCATCGCTATCAACGCTCCCACTTTTTCGGACGCGCAGATAGAACATGGGCAAATCCCAATGATTCAGCCTCAGTGGACTGGGTACCCGGCGCATTTGCCGTCATTCCGCACGCGGTATTAAAGCAAGTTGGCTTTTTTGATGAAATTTTCTTTTTATACTATGAAGAAGTCGATTTATGTTTACGCATTAAGCAAGCAGGCTTTGACATTTGGTATTTTGCCGATGTTAACGTTATTCACATCGGCGGTGAATCGTCAAAAACCTTGACGCATAGCTTATCCAGCTCAGGCGCGCAAATTGTATTATGGCAATTACGCAGCACTTTATTGTACTACCGCAAGCATCATGGCTGGTTACAAGCGGCGGCATGGAGCTATTTAGAAACAGGCTGGCATCAAATCCGCGTTTGGAAAAATCAAACCAGCGCACCTGAAAAAGCAGAATACTCAAAAAATATCATAAACTTGCTTAAAAAAGCATGGCAAGAAACCCAAGGCGGAAAAATTTCCCCACCGCGTCCTTGGTAAAAAAACAGAAAAAATTGCAAAAAAAGCTTGACACTTTTTACAAGTCTTAATAATATAGTGCCTTCTTTTGATGCAGCTAGAAATTAATAAATAGCAAATCAATAGAGAATTCAAGCAATTAAAAGTTGAGTTTAACCAAAAACACATTTTTAAAATAAAAAAGCTTGACAACAAAAAACAGATTAAAGTATAATTTTTGCTTCTTAATGAAATGCGGGAATAGCTCAGTTGGTAGAGCGTAACCTTGCCAAGGTTAATGTCGCGAGTTCGAGTCTCGTTTCCCGCTCCAAATTTCAAATCGCAAAAATCCCTTAATGTTGGTTGAATACTGATAGTCGGCTGAGTGGCAGAATGGCTATGCAGCGGCCTGCAAAGCCGTGGATATCGGTTCGATTCCGGTCTCAGCCTCCATTATAAAGAAGTTCAAAAATTCATAAATGCCCAGGTGGCGAAATAGGTAGACGCAAGGGACTTAAAATCCCTCGGTACAAAATACCGTGCCAGTTCGAGTCTGGCTCTGGGCACCATTCCACCATAGTAAAGTAGTTTTCTTTCTCCTTCCTTCTAGTCTAATTAATTCTTCTAATTCTTACCTTCTGTTTTAAACCTTTTTTAGCTCAATTTCTTTTTAATTCCTAGTTTTATTCGTTCATTTTACAGTCTAAGCTGTCTCTAGCATCAATTTACTGTGTTTCTTGATTATAGCAAACGCACTACAAAATTGTCTGAACCACAATTCACTTAATTTCCATAATTAACATAATAAAAACCTTGAAAATTAAAGAAGTTGGGTTAATTATGTAAATTAAGGTTCGGATAATTCGGCTATATTCACAATTGCACTACTCAATAGTTTACCTTTCATCGCGCATTTACTACAACTCAGTAGATATTCCCTAATCCCTTCATAGCATTCATTTAATTTTCATGCACACTTTAAAGTGGATATAACAAGTCTATCATTCAGCGGACTGGGTTCTGTGTGCCCATCTGGCGCGCTGTTTCTGCAAATTGGGGCGGCGTGTACCAATGACAAGTTTGTATATCTTGTCTAATTAGCTCAACGGTTAGAGCGTAATTACTTGGGTAATTAAGGTAGCAGGTTCAACTCCTGCATTGGACTCCACCGTTTAGGTAGCTCATTGGTAGAGCAGTTGACTTCTAATCAACCTGTAGTAGGTTCGACTCCTACCCTAAAACACTCTCTGCAGTACCCGTGACTGTTCCCGTTAAACAGTCCGCTGGCTCGGTTAGCAACGGATTATTTAACAGCTTGCGCGGTCTTGTGCGTTGGGCAAGATAGGACATGCCGTTATTTTTCCTCTGTTTTATGTAACGCTGTGGCGGTGTTTACACCTTAGCAGACGGGCAGTAAAACGGTCGCTAGATAATCGCATCCCTACACCAACGCCCACATGCGGAGCGGAGCAGTCACAATTATTTATATTGCAAATCCTGCAATTGAGAATTAAATGAGGAATAGTCATGATGACATTATGGCGTAAGTTTGTTGTGCGTAAAAATGAACGCGGTTTACTGTTTAAAGACGGTGACTTTCAAGGCTTTTTAGAAGCAGGCACTTATAAATACCTTGACCCGTTCAAAAAAATGAGCGTTGAAGTTTGCAACCTCGCCAAGCCAGAATTTGACCATTCCATGATTGATTTTCTCTTGACTCAATACGCAGCGGAAATGCAACAATATTGCGTCAAGGTAGAACTTAATAATCATCAAGTTGCCTTGATTCGCAAAAATGGCGTTATTACCGATATTCTCTATCCAACGACAAGACAATTGTATTGGAAAGGTTTTGTAAACGTAGAAGCTGAAATTATCGACATCAGCGAAAATTATGAAATCCCCAAAGAAAAAGCGGCAATGCTGGTTTACGCGAAAAACGCGCCGTTATCTTCTCGCGTCAGCACTGCAATCTACAGCCCCATTGTGCCTGAATATCACGTCGGCGTTTTAACCGTGGACGGGCAACGCTTAAAACTGCTCAATGCGGGTTTATATGCTTATTGGACATTTAACCGCAAAATTGCGGTGGATGTTGTCGATACCCGTTTGCAAGAAACGGAAATTGCAGGACAAGAAATCCTGACAAAAGATAAGGTAACACTGCGGATTAATTTATCTGCCAGTTACCAAATCACTGATTATTTAAAACTTAGCCTCGCGCTCTCTAAACCGATTGAGTTTATTTATAAAGAATTACAGTTCGGCTTGCGAGCAGTGGTGGGCACGCGCACATTGGATGAATTGCTGGAAAATAAAACCGTGATTGATGAACATGTTTTTGCGCATATTCAAACGAAAACAACGGATTTAGGCATTGTTGTACACAGTGTCGGCGTGAAAGATATTATTTTACCGGGTGATATGAAAACCATTTTAAGTAAAGTGGTTGAAGCGGAAAAAGTCGCCCAAGCAAATTTAATTCGTCGCCGTGAAGAAACTGCCGCCACGCGCTCCTTGCTGAATACGGCAAAAGTGATGGAAGACAACCCCACCGCCTTACGTTTAAAAGAGCTGGAAACGCTGGAAAAAATCACCGAGAAAGTCGGCAGCATTTCTGTTTACGGTGGATTAGAAGGCTTGTTGAAGGAATTAGTGAAAATTCGCGGAATATAAATTTATCAACGAATTTAAGCCTCGCCTGCATGTGCGCCGCGCACGCTGTGGGCGGGGCTTTTTGTTTGTTGGTAAACCTATTTTCGGATTGATGTAAATCATTTAGAATTTTAGGAGCTTATACGATTAGAAAGGTTTTTTTATGATAACTTGGCTTAAAAAATGGTTTAAACCGACACAAAATAATCAAATAACAGCAATTAATAGTAATCAAATAGCGGGAAATCATAATTTTATAGGCGTTAAAAATGATATTAATCGTTCAGTCAATTTAGAGAATAGTCATGTAGGAATTGTTATTACTGGTGACCATGTTACTGTTCAGTATGCGGGTTTACCGCCTGAAGTATTGACTGCTTTAGAGAAATTACTTAATGAATCGCTGAAAACGCAAAAGCATTTAAATGAGCTTGTAGAGTTTAAAGAGTCCAAACTTGAACAATTGCAAAAAGAAGCAGAGAACTGGATTAACCGTTATAACAGCTTATCTAAAGATTTGGAGAGTTTAAGACAAGAAAACCCTGATTATGTGCAGGTACTTAGCAAAGCGGAGGAATTCTTAAAACAAGGGAAATTTTCAGAAGTTACGGCTTTATTAGAGCCCTTAAAAACCAAAGGGGATGAAAAAACCAAGCAAAATGCCAAAGTGCATTTTATGTTGGGACAAGCTTATTTGTTGGATAATAAACCTGTGCAAGCCTTGCCTGAGTATGAAGCAGCTTATCATCATGATTTTAAAAATATCGATTATGGGTTTGAGTATGCCCTATTGTTACACAAACAAAACGAATATAAAAAAGCTCTACGTTTATTTGAGAGTTTGCTGGATGAGTTAAAACAATTGTCAGAATCAGAACAACAGATTCGACAAAATACAGTGTTGGCAGT
>CAZKST010000167.1:0-7407 GCA_964555395.1 uncultured Thiotrichaceae bacterium
TGCAGCATTGCTAAATCAACTTGAGTAGAAATTGTCATAGTAAAATATTGTAAATTATAAAAGAAATTTTTATTTGAAATAAAAAGCAACGATTTTTTATTGCCAATAAAATGAGTGAAATTACCTCATATTAACAAGTTTTTTATTTAAATTTGCAAAAAAAATGACTTTTTCCATTACAAAGCCATTTAGTAAACCATTTGCCAAAAACCTATTGAACCGCTTACCATAGCAACAGTTTAAAATCATTTTTTTCTCAACCCCTGTAAATTTATGAGCAGCATTTTTCCTAACGTCTTTTTAAAAAAACATGTCGACCGCCGTTTAAAAAATGGACATGTTTGGATTTATAGCAATGAAATTGATACCCAACGCTCCCCGTTAAATCAATTTAAAGCAGGTGAATTAGTCACTGTTTGTCTAACGGATGGTAAAAAAATTGGCGTGGGCTATTTAAATCCACACTCTTTAATTTGCGTGCGTTTACTCAGCCGTCAAGCTGATACCCTTATCGATGAAGCTTGGTTTGTAGAAAAATTAACCGCCGCCGTCCATTTGCGCCAGCGTTTATTCCCATTGCCTTATTATCGTTTAGTTTTTGGTGAAAGTGATGGTTTAGCAGGCTTAGTGATTGACCGATTCAATGATGTATTAGTCGTACAAATCACAACCGCAGGCATGGAATCATTAAAACCTTTATTGCTCAATGCGTTAAAACAAGTATTTAAACCGCGTGCGATTGTGCTGCGTAACGATACTTCAGTACGCGATTTAGAGCATTTAGAAAATTACGTTGAAATCGCTGACGGCACGTTACCTGAACAAGTGGAAGTGATTGAAAATAATACCCGTTTTCAAGTGCCACCGATTGACGGGCAAAAAACAGGCTGGTTTTATGACCATCGGTTGAACCGCGCCCGCTTGCAACATTACGCCGTCGGCAAACGGGTTTTAGACGTATTCAGCTACTTAGGCGGCTGGGGCGTACAAGCAGCAAATGCTGGCGCAAAAGAAGTGTGGTGTGTGGACAGCTCTGCGAAAGCCTTAGAATTATTAGAACATAACGCAGTGTTAAATGGCGTTGCCGAAAAAATTACCACCGTACAAGGGGATGCGTTTGACGCGCTGAAATCCTTAAAACAAGCCAATGAAAAATTTGATGTGATTGTGCTTGACCCGCCCGCCTTTATCAAACGCCGCAAAGACCAATCCGCAGGCGAAATGGCATATCGGCGTATTAATCAATTGGCATTACAACTGATTGATAAAGGCGGTATTTTTGTGTCTGCGTCTTGTTCTTTACATTTAGCCCATGACCAATTAGTAGAAATTTTAGGCTCAACGGGACATCAAAGCCGTCACCAATTGCAAATTATTGAGCAAGGACACCAAGCCCCCGACCACCCCATTCACCCCGCCATTCCCGAAACAGCTTATTTAAAAGCTATTTTTTGCCATGTAAGTTAATAAAGTTCGTAGGGTGGAATAGCGCAGCGTATTCCACCGCGAAATGCCACAAAATCATCCGAACCCTGTCACACAATTCATTTATAGTAACCGCATTTTAAATTGATTGTGGAGTGCAATCGCTTTAGCTATTGCTTTTTAACTCTTTGATTGAACGGTATTTTACCTATTACGACACAGGCAATAGCTGAAGCGATTGCACTCCAGTTAAAGTACGTTTGCTATAACGTAATTTCCCTAATTTTTTCATTAAGTTAATCAAGAAAATCAAGTGAATTAAGGTTCAGACAAAACATTTGAATTTACCCCCGCCTGTTTTAAACCATTCCAACCTTTCTAAATCACGCGCTTTGGCATTAATAGATGACGGCAAATCTCCTTGATTTAAATCAATGACAGTCCCTTATGAACGGGGGACAATTTAATAAACCCACCTCAAAAAAAGATTTTGTTATTGCTATGAATACCTTCCTTCATTCTTTACTTCCTATCCCTATTTTGGGAATTGCTGCTTATAGCGGGACGGGAAAAACGACGTTATTGCTGAAATTACTCCCACTATTACAGGCGCGAGGGGTGCGGGTGGGGGTGATTAAACATGCACATCATGCTTTTGAAATTGACCACCATGGCAAAGATAGCTTTAGATTGCGTAAAGAGGGCGGCGCGCAGCAGGTGTTATTAGCGTCGCGGCATCGTTGGGCGTTGATGACCGAAACGCCTGCGCAAGATGAGCCGAGTTTGGCTAAGTTGTTGTTGCATTTAGAAGTAGGTAGTTTGGATTTGGTGTTGATTGAGGGCTTTAAGCATGAGCGTTTTGCCAAAATTGAATTGCATCGGGCGGCATTGCAGCATCCTTATTTGTTTACGCAAGATGAGGATATTGTCGCTTTTGCCAGTGATGCGTTGCCTTGTGTGCCGTTGTCTATTCCTTTTTTGCCGTTGAATGAAGTTGAGCAAATTGCGGATTTTGTGATGCGGTTTTGCAAATTAGCGGTTTAGAGCTAAAGCAGGGAACGGGGTTTTTATCATTCAAAGATAAGGCGTTTTATGATGAGTGCTTCTTTATCGCGGCGTGCTTTTTTGCGCGGACAAACTATAAGTCCATTGCGTCCCCCTTGGGCAATTCGCAATTTCATCGATCAATGCAGCCGTTGCGGTTGCTGTCTCACGGCTTGCCCAGCGCATATTTTACACCGAGGAACTTTTAACTTTCCTTTTGTGAATTTTCAGCAGGGTGCATGTAGTTTTTGTGGGGAGTGCGCCCGCGTTTGTCCTGATGGGGCTTTGGTTCTGCATGATAATGCTCCTTGGTCTTATAAAGTCAGTATTAATCAACAGTGTTTAGCTTTGCGCGGGGTGGAGTGTCGATCGTGTGCTGAGTTTTGCGATAGCCGCGCCATCGTTTTTCGTTTACGCAAGGGTGGCGTTGCACAACCACAATTACAACTCGAAAACTGTAACGGTTGCGGCGCGTGTTATGCCCCCTGTCCTGTTAAAGCTATTGAAATTAAAGAAAGTTCAGTTTAATGCCCAAAAAAGGGGATAGTTTATGAATATCGCTGGAGTGCTTGTCCATGCCCGCCCAAATTATCACGCACAAGTGCGGCAAAGTTTAAGCGAGTTGCAGGGCGTAGAAGTCCATATTGAGACGGCGGATGGACGTTTTGTAGTCACCATTGAAGAGGAAAAACGTTCAATGGTTGCAGATACCATTATGAATTTACACAAATTAGAGGGCGTATTATCTGCTGCAATGGTGTATGAACACAGTGAAGCTGATGAGGACTTGGAGAAATAATAATGACATTATCACGGCGCGATTTTATTAAAAGCAATGCGATTGCTGCAACTGCAGCAGTAGCGGGGATTAGTTTACCGAATATTGTGCAGGCGAAAGATGAAAAAATTCGCTGGGATAAAGCTCCGTGCCGTTTTTGTGGTACGGGTTGTAGCGTATTGGTCGGCACACAAGAAGGGCGCGTTGTTGCTACACAAGGCGACCCCGACGCGCCTGTAAATCGTGGTTTAAATTGCATTAAAGGCTATTTTTTATCCAAAATTATGTATGGTAAAGACCGTTTAACGCAACCTTTGTTACGGATGAAAAACGGTAAATTTGATAAAGAAGGTGAATTTACTCCCATTTCTTGGAATCAAGCCTTTGACATTATGGCGGAGAAGTGGAAAGCGGCATTAAAAGAAAAAGGGTCGTCGGCAGTTGGTATGTTTGGCTCTGGACAGTGGACAATTTGGGAGGGGTACGCGGCGGCGAAATTGTTTAAGGCGGGTTTTCGTTCAAATAATCTTGACCCTAATGCACGCCATTGTATGGCTTCTGCGGTTACGGGTTTTATGCGCACTTTTGGTGCAGATGAACCGATGGGCTGTTATGACGATTTAGAGCAAGCGGATGCTTTTGTGCTGTGGGGGTCTAACATGGCGGAAATGCACCCTATTTTATGGTCGCGTTTAACTGACCGTCGTTTGTCAAAAGACCATGTTCGCGTTGCTGTATTGTCGACTTTTGAGCATCGTAGTTTTGAATTAGCCGATATTGGGATTGTGTTTAATCCACAAAGTGATTTAGCTATTTTAAATTATATTGCAAATTACATTATTCAAAATGGCTTTGTAAATGAAGAGTTTGTGAAAAAACATACTACCTTCAAAAAAGGTAATGCCGATATTGGATATGGTTTGCGTCCTGAGCATCCTTTAGAAGTTAAAGCCAAAAATGTGAAAGATGCAGAAGGTGCGCAAGATATTGATTTTAATACGTTCAAAGCTTTTGTCAGTGAATATACCGCCGAAAAAGTCAGCCAAATTTCAGGTGTTCCTGTCGATAAATTAGAAGCATTAGCCAAGTTATATGCCGACCCTAAAGTTAAAGTCGTTTCATATTGGACAATGGGATTTAACCAGCATACGCGGGGAACGTGGGTTAATCAGTTGTGTTACAACATCCATTTATTGACGGGCAAAATTTCTGAGCCGGGTAATGGTCCTTTTTCATTGACAGGACAACCATCTGCTTGTGGCACAGCGCGTGAAGTTGGCACATTTTCCCATCGTTTGCCTGTAGATTTAGTGGTTACTAAACCAGAGCATCGCGCTTTTGCTGAAAAAATTTGGAAATTGCCCGCTGGCACTATTCCTGAAAAACCCGGTTATCATGCGGTTTTACAAAACCGTATGTTAAAAGACGGTAAATTAAATGCGTATTGGGTGATGTGTAATAACAATATGCAGGCGGCGGCAAATTTAAATGAAGAAACTTATCCGGGTTATCGTAATCCTGCCAATTTTATCGTTGTTTCAGACCCGTATCCTACTGTAACCGCATTGTCTGCGGATTTAATTTTACCAACCGCCATGTGGACAGAAAAAGAAGGCGCGTATGGAAACGCCGAGCGGCGTACTCAATTTTGGCGACAACAAGTCGACGCACCGGGTGAAGCGAAATCAGATGTATGGCAAATCGTTGAATTTTCTAAACGCTTTAAAATGGAAGAGGTGTGGACAGAAGAGTTGTTAGCGGCAAAACCAGAATATCGCGGCAAAACCCTGTTCGATGTGTTATTTGCAAATGGGCAAGTGAATCAATTCCCTAAACAAGAAGTTAAAGATGCGGCGGGCAATGTTTATCACAACAGCGAAATGGAGCATTTTGGCTTTTATTTGCAAAAAGGCTTATTTGAAGAATATCGCTTGTTTGGTCTGCACAGTCCGAAAAAAGGACATGAATTAGCCGAGTTTGAGCAATATCATCAAGCACGAGGGTTACGCTGGCCTGTGGTTGATGGCAAAGAAACCTTGTGGCGGTATCGCGAAGGCTATGACCCGCATGTAGAAAAAGGTTCTGGGGTGCAGTTCTATGGCAATCCTGATAATAAAGCCCGCATTTACGCTTTACCTTATGAAGCACCGCCCGAAATGCCAGACCAAGACTTTGATTTGTGGTTAGTCACTGGGCGGGTATTAGAGCATTGGCATTCTGGCTCAATGACGCGGCGTGTGCCAGAACTCCATCGTGCAGTTCCACAAGCAATGGTGTTTATGCACCCCGAAGATGCGCAAGCGCGTGGATTGCGGCGCGGGATGACGGCTAAATTGCAAAGTCGGCGCGGCGAAATTTTAGCACAAGTCGAAACTAAAGGACGCAATCAACCGCCTCGAGGTTTAGTATTCGTGCCTTGGTTTGATGAATCGCGTTTAATCAACAAATTGACTTTAGACGCAACGTGTCCGATTTCCAAAGAAACGGATTACAAAAAATGCGCGATTAAAATTTTAAAAGCCTAGTCATTCCGTCATGAACAGCAAAACAGAAAGTCGCCGCCAATTTCTACTCACTACCGCAAAAGCGTGCGCAAGTGCTAGTCTTATCGGTTTAGGCGTTGGAATCTATAGCCATAAATCCAACGCCCTGCCCGCAACAGCCCTGCGTCCGCCTGCTGCACTCCCTGAAACCGACTTTTTAAGCGCGTGCATCCGCTGCGGACTCTGCGTGCGCGACTGCCCATTCCACACTTTACAACTTGCAAAACTCAACGACCCCGTCGCCACAGGCACACCCTACTTCACCGCCCGCCAAATCCCCTGCGAAATGTGCCCAGACATCCCCTGCGTTGCCGCCTGCCCAACAGGCGCGTTAAATCCACAACTCGAGAAAATTGAACAAGCCAAAATGGGACTCGCCGTCCTCATTGACCCAGAAAACTGCCTAAACTTTCTCGGCTTACGCTGCGATGTCTGCTACCGCGTCTGCCCACTGATAGACAAAGCCATCACTTTAGAAATGCAGCACAACCAACGCAGCGACAAACACGCCCTATTTTTGCCCGTTGTCCACTCAGAAGCCTGCACGGGATGCGGTAAATGTGAAAAATCCTGTGTGCTAGAAACAGCGGCGATAAAAGTATTGCCAGTCAAATTGGCAAAAGGCGAACTCGGACACCACTACCGCCTAGGCTGGGCAGAAAAAGAAAAAGCAGGACATAGCTTAATTCCAGAAGTCCTAGATTTACCCGACCGCTTACCGAGTTTTAAACCATGACCCCCAACCCGCCTAAAGCTTCCACTCGCGCAAATACCGCCCGTCCACCGCGCTCGGCGTGGGCGCGCCATCGCTGGTTACTATTACGCCGCCTCAGTCAATTCAGCATCTTAGCCCTGTTTTTAGGCAGCAGTTGGACAGGCATTTGGCTCATCAAAGGCAATTTAAGCAGCAGTTTAACGCTGGACAGCGTGCCATTAACTGACCCCTATCTATTTTTGCAAATTTTAGCAACGGGACACCTGATGGGCATGAGCGCGATACTTGGCGCGTCATTCGTCACACTTGGCTATTTACTGGTCGGCGGGCGCGTATTCTGCGCGTGGGTGTGTCCGCTAAACCTTGTCACAGATGCCGCCGCAAAATTACGCGAAATATTCGGCATTAAAAACACCCTCACCCTTGCCCGCTCAACCCGCTTTTGGCTGTTGGGCATGACCTTTGTTATCAGTGCTATTACGGGTACGTTGGCATGGGAAGCGGTTAATCCAGTGTCTATGCTGCATCGGGGTCTCATTTTTGGCATGGGCGCAGGGTGGGGCGTGATTTTGGCAGTTTTCCTGTTTGACCTATTTACATTAAAACGCGGCTGGTGCGGGCATCTCTGCCCCATGGGGGCGTTTTATAGTCTGCTCGGACACGTCACGCCTTTGCGGATAAGTGCTGCACAGCGGGAATCATGCAATAACTGTATGAAATGCTTTGCTGTTTGTCCTGAACCGCAGATTATTACACCCGCTTTGCGCGGCGCGGCGAAAAATATCAGTCCCGTAATTAAGAGTAGCCAATGTTATAACTGCGGACGCTGTATTGATGTGTGTGATGAAAAAGTCTTTGAATTCAAACTACAGGTGAACCGCCGTTACAGCCATTAGGTTAAG
>CAZKST010000168.1:0-7366 GCA_964555395.1 uncultured Thiotrichaceae bacterium
AGTTTAATAAAGTTAAGGGTGTTGTAGGGTGGAATAGCAAAGCGTATTCCACCATGAAACACCACAAAATTGTTTGAACCCTGTCACGCAACTCGCTTAATTTCCTTAATTTTTCATTATGTTAATCATGAAAATTAAGCGAATTAAGGTTCAGACAAAATGGTGGAATACGCTTCGCTATTCCACCCTACATTTAAGGCTGTAACCCCAAAAATTACCACCGATAATAATTGTCGGGATTATATAAAAAGTACACATCTAAGGGCTGTAAAGGGGGTAACTGTTTATAATGTTTACCATCTTTATCTGTTTGTGTTTGCATTTTTGATTGCTCAGAAACGTTAATAGCAATCCCTTGTTCTTGTTGCGGCTCAGACGGCGTTAATGTGTCTGGATTAACGATGTAAGACAGCTCTTTGATGGTTGAAACGGTCTGGTCTATCCATTTTAAATCCACCGCTTCACTGGCAAATGCCCGCCAATTACCATCTGAATTATGTTTATACATTTCCGCAATAAATTGCTCTAAACTTAAGCCCATTTTTTGCGCAACAGGTAACATTGCGCGTTGATTCCATTCCTGCATCAAGGCTAAAGCCTCTTTTTGCTGTACAGCATTGCCTAAAGAAATAGACCAAATTTGATGGTGTAAAATAATCGCATTGGGATACGCATAAGAACGTTCAGCTAATGCAGCGATAATTGCCGTCATACTCGCCGCAAAAGATTTAACCACCACAAACACAGGCGCGTCACTGCTTTGCATCGCTTTCAGAATTTGCATGCCTTCCATTACCGAGCCACCCGCACTATTTTCAATCACCAAAAAGATAGGATAACGCGGGTCTTTATTGTTAAAAAAGTGAATGCGCTCACTAATATAGTCTGCAATACCGGGTAAAATAGGACCATTTAAATCAATACGACGGTCAGTAATAAATAACTCGCCATTAACCATTGGTTCTTCACGATATTCAATCGGTGTATTAACTTGTTTTTTCCAGTCTTCCAATTGTGTGCGTAATTTCAATTTTTCTTCTAATAAACCCGTATCATGATTACGCACAGCTTGCTCATATTCTAACTTAGCCAATTCATATTTTAAGCGGCTTTGTTCAATGTCATACCCTAAATTAAGTTGTCTATTCCGCTCTTCTTGCAATGCGTTTTGCGCTGCTAACAAAGTCCGCTCATGTTCTAAATTGGCAATGTCTTGTTTTTGTTTTTCAACGGCAATCGCATTTTCAAGCTCTAATTTTTGCTTTTGATTTAATAGCTCATTTTGCTGTTGCTGACGTTTTGCTTCTTGTAAACTATTTTCCAAGGTTAAATAGTCTTTTTCTAAAGTTAAACGCATTAATTCACTACGTTTTTTTTGTAACTGTGGGTCTTTTTCCGCAATAGCTTGCTCTTTTTCTTGTATAAGCCGTAAAAGCTCAATTTCTGCCTTTATGCTTTGAGTTTGCTGCATTAATTTATCAGTTTGCACCTCTGTTGGAGTAATATCTTGTTTGGGCGCGAATAGTACGGGTTCGGTCGTAGGCGTATTTTGGGGGCGATTGGTTTGCAATAACGGCGGTAAAGGACCTGAATTATTAGACTCGCTAAAAAAAGGCGGATTGCCATTAGACATCGCAGGCGATGCGGGATTATCTGCTAAAACAGGTTTGTAAATGATAAAACTGCATAAACTGGTAAGCAAAAGTTGTTTAAACTTCATAGAGTTTCCAATGGTGTTATTGTTATTTTGAGTCATTGTTTTTGCTTTAATGATTTACTAGATTAGTAATACACACATTAATATTTTTTTAAAATGCAAACCATTATTTCAAAACAAAGCGATTGAACTGTGCAGTTTAAAAGGTTTATAAAGTTAAATCTAGTTAATAACATGATGCTAAACATCATGGTCTAAACAATGAAAGCAGGTTAAAACTTATTTTTTAAAGCAATGAAGGGGTAAATAAAGCACGATAACATTGGGTTGCACGAACATAATCTTGACGCTTTTCATAAACTTGTGCCAAATTTTGATAAAGCTGGGTTTGATAAGGCGATTTACCTAAATTAAGTCCATTTTCTAAAAAATATTGCGCTTTTTCTAACATGCCATAACGCGCATGAGCAATACCTAACGCCAATAAATAGCCTGCTTCTTCCATTCTGCCTTTTAAATTATTTTCTAAAAAAGCGAGTTGTTTATGAGGGTCAGGGCTGTCTAATTGTGCATACAGTAACACGGTTTCAATATGCCAATGATTTTTTAAACTTTCTAGTAATAACGCATCAGCTAACCCCACTTCGCCTAATTTAACTAAATAATTTACAAGATATTGCTGTGCGGCAGGTAATTGACGAATTATTTTAGGCTGTTTTTGCCATAAAATTTTAGCTTGTCCTATTTCTGTAAGGGCTAACTTTTGTTGAAACAAGGCTAAATAGGCATTTTCTTCTAAACTTTGTAAGTGTTCTGTAGAGGCAATTTTATATTTACGCGCTTCGGGTAATAAATTCAGCACTTCTTGCCATTGTAAAAGCTCAACGGCTAAAACAAATAATGCTTTAAAAATAATGGGATTTTTAGGATATTCTGCATGTAATTCACGAAAACCCTGCAAAGCTTGTGATAATTGTTGTTGTTGCCATGCGAGTAGCAGACCGACTAAACGAATTGTCAAACGCTCATCACTTTGCTCTGCATTTAAAATAGCGCGAGCTTTTTGTAAATATTGCGAGACATTTTCCCAATCGCCATTTTGTTGACAAGCAATAGCGGCTGTCAAGTAATGAAAGAGAGGCGTTTCACTGCGTTGTGCAAACTTAATTGCTGATTGCTCAGCAGTGCGCCAGTCGGCGTGCACCAAGGCAAAAATGCCGCGCTGTAAACTTTCGCGCACGCGCTGCTGACTAATGCGCCATTGCCATAATTGATAGGGCAAACGAATTAAACGGACAAGCAGGGGCGTAAAATAGGCAGTAACGATAACAACAAGGATAAAAATCAGACTGAATAACGCTAAACTGCTTTCAATTGTCCAATTACCGCGCCCAATTACCACAAAACCGGGGTCTTCAGCGGCTAATAAAGTAAATATTACTGCGAAAACGATAACAACAAATAACGAAAGAAATGCTTTCATAGGCAGGGCTAAGAACGAGTTAATGAACACTGAAATAATAAATGAGGCATTACGCAGTTCAATTTCATCTGAACCCTAATTTACACAATTAACTTAATTTCCTTAATTTTTTCATTATGTTAATTATGAAACACAGTGGATTAAGGTTCAGACAAAAATATGCTTTACCTGTACCAAAGCGAACTAGGCAGGTTGTTTAGCCACCTCAGCGCGAACAGCATCCATGTCTAATGCTTGTACATCTTGAATTACTTTTGTCATTGCAGAAGCTGGTAATGCGCCTGCTTGATTAAATACCAAAATTTCACCACGGAAAATCATTAATGTGGGAATAGAGCGAATCCCAAAATGCCCCGCAAGTGTTTGTTCTTCATCTGTATTTACTTTAGCAAATACAATCTCTGTATATTGTTCAGATAATTGCTCAAAAATAGGTGCAAAAGAGCGACAAGGCCCACACCAAGGAGCCCAAAAGTCGACAATTACAATGTCATTGCTACTAACAACAGATTCAAAGTTTTTTGCGGTTAATTCAACAGTTGCCACAAGAAATATCCTTATATTTAAAGAAAGAAGAAAAACGTTCAAAGCGTAATCTGAAATAGAAGTATGGCATAATTGCAAGAGTTGCTGTATCTATTTTAATTAAATATGCACTAAACTTCTTTATAAGTAATGAATTAAGCCTATTTTTTTTATAAATTTACATTATTAAGCAAATAATTGTACTTTTATAAGGGATTTTGCCTGATTTAAGCACTATAAAAGGTTTTTTTGACTGTTTATCACTTTAAAAAACGTCTAAACTAACCATAGTTAGACGTTACGCAGTTGAAAAGTTGAAAAAATGGGATTGATTTAATGTGTTTTTTTCTAAACCGTAATTCACACAATTATCTCGTTCCCACGCTTCCGCGTTCACTGCCATTAAGTTAAGGATAGATATTTGTAGGGTGGAATAGCGTAGCGTATTCCACCTTGAAACTCTGCCAACGTTGAGTAAAACAGAGGATAAAAAACGGTGGAATATGATTTGCGCCTATTCCCCCCTACATTTGCGCTTAATTTAATAAGTTTATTGATATAACACAATATTTTAGGAAGTTTTATGACAATTACGGTTAAATTTTTCGCGAGTTTGCGAGAACGCTTACACTGTGGACAAGTACAACTAGAATTTAACGCAAGCCAAACCCCATTAACTTTAGAACAAATATGGCAACAAGCCACTCAAAATGCTGAAAAGTCGGGACACATTCTAGTCGCGATAAATAAGCGTTATGTGAATTGGCAAACCCTTGTACAAGAAGGCGATGAAGTCGCATTTTTTCCGCCCGTGACAGGCGGTTAAACCATGTCTATTTTAGTCACAGAACACATTTTTAATCCTTGGCAACTACTTGCAGAACATGAAAGCCGTTTTGCACAAACAGGACAACACGGCGCGGCGGCGGTATTTGTCGGCACAATGCGCGAACAAAATGAAGGAGATGCCGTCATTGAAATGTTTTTAGAACATTATCCCGCAATGACTGAAAGTTATTTACAGCACTTAACCCAGACAGCACAACAACGTTGGCAATTATTAGATGTGTTAGTCGTGCATCGCGTGGGCACAATCCAACCCAATCAAGCCATTGTTATTACTGCTGCATGGTCAACGCATCGCGCCGCCGCGTTGGCTGCCTGTCAATTTCTGATTGAACATTTAAAATTTAACGCACCTTTTTGGAAAAAAGAAACGTTAGCATCAGGTATCAGTCGCTGGGTAGAAAAAAATACTGGCGTGCCGCCTGCTGCTTTAGAAGATGAAAAACATAACGCAGTTACCCGTCCAGTGATTTAAAGGATATTTCATGAAATTGCATTTAGAGAATGCGGAAGGCTATAAAATCAAACGCTACGACCCTCAAAGTGTAACCATTAATGACGTAGTGTATAACAATAATCTCATTGTATTACCTGAACATTTACAAACATGGGAGGTCGATTCTTTTGAAGCCTTAACCCTTGCCCATTTTGAAAACATTGCCCGTTTAAAACCAGAATTAGTGTTACTTGGTACAGGTTTAAAATTGCGTTTTCCGCCTTCCGAACTGTTCACTCCTTTATTGCAACAAGGGATTGGCGTTGATGTAATGGATTTATATGCCGCCTGTCGTACTTATAACATTTTAATGGGCGAAGGTCGCAACGTTGCGGCAGCTTTATTAATTCGCTAACTTTCTACTTTTTAAGAGACTTTTTCATGACCCGCAATAAGCCTACTTCCAATTCCGCAAATGAATCGCAGTGTCACGACGCATGGCGCGTGATGCAAATTATGGCTGAATTTATTGAAGGTTTTGATAAACTGCATAATTTACCGCCCGCAGTCACCTTTTTAGGCTCTGCCCGTTTCAGTGCTGACCATCCTGATTATCAACTGGCTGAAAAAGTCGCCTTTGAATTATCCCAAGCGGGTTTTGCGGTAGTGACAGGGGGCGGACCGGGTATTATGGAAGCCGCGAATAAAGGCGCGTTTGCTGGACACTCGCAAAGTATTGGTTTAAATATCCAATTGCCGCATGAACAACGCAGCAATACTTATCAAAATATTTCAATGAACTTTCGTCACTTTTTTGTGCGCAAAGTCATGCTAATGCGTTACGCTTCTGCTTACGTTGTTTTTCCGGGTGGATTTGGCACATTAGACGAATTAGCAGAGATTTTAACGCTATTACAAACCCAAAAACTGCCGCGTGTCCCTGTTATTTTGGTAAAACATGCGTTTTGGAATGGAATATTAGACTGGTTTAAACAGACATTATTACAAGAAAAAACCATTAATCCTGAAGATTTAGAATTATTTCATGTAGTAGATGAGCCTGCTGCTGTGTTAGATACAATTTTTTCTTTTTACGACAGCCCCACCGCTGCGGCTTTACGCCGACAAGATGATTTATTTAGGCATATTTAATTAAAATTTAATGCGGTGTTATTTAAAATTTAAAAGCGTGTCATTTAAGAAAAATGGAGGAGATTTTTCTTAAAAAATTTTAAATACACCTCATTAATTTGCACCAAAGGATTAGCGCATGTTTGACACAAAAAAATGGTATGCCCCAGTTTCAATTATTTTTGTTATTTGGATATTATATTTGCTTACACCTATTTTAACGCCTTTTATTCTCGCTTTAGCCGCTGCTTATCTTTGTGCACCTTTAGTCGATCATATTGAAAGCCATCACCGTCCCCGCGTGCTTGCGGTTGTTCTCGTTTTTTCTTTATTTGTTTTATTGTGTACTTTATTAGTTGTTATTTTAGTTCCTATTTTAGAAACACAGTTAATGTCGTTGATTTCCCGCTTACCAAATTGGATTGAGTGGTTTAAAATCAATATGATGCCAGAAATTATTAATGCACTCGGTTTAGATAAAGATACAAGCACTTTAAATGCTATTCAAACCGCAATTTCCCAAAATTGGCGACAAGCCAGTAGTATTGTAACCAGTATTGTTAGTTATCTTTCCTCTTCTGGTTTTAATATGATTACTTGGGTTTTAAAGATTTTATTAATGTTTGTTGTTACTTTTTATTTGCTTATTGATTGGCATGTTTTTTTAGATAACTTAAGAACTTTAATTCCCCGCCGTTTTGAAAAACAGGCTGTCAATTTAGCAAAAGAATGTAATAGTGTATTAGCTCAATTTTTACGCGGACAATTGATGGTTATGTTTGCTTTGGGTTCAATTTATACTTTTGGATTATGGTTAATTGGCATTGATTTAGCGGTTTTACTGGGATTAATTTCAGGGGTGGTGAGTTTTGTACCTTATTTGGGAATAATTGTCGGTGTTTCTTCTGCGGGCGTTGTTGCTTTTATGCAATTTCAAACGATAACATCTGTTTTTTTAGTGGTTTTAGTTTTTGTGGTTGGGCAATTATTAGAAGGTTTGTGGTTAACGCCTAAATTAGTCGGCGATAAAATTGGCTTACATCCAATTGCGGTGATTTTTGCCGCGATGGCAGGCGGGCAACTATTTGGTTTTTTAGGCGTTTTATTAGCCTTGCCAGTCACTGCGGTGTTAGTTGTGATGATTACCCATTTAAAACGTCACTATTTAAGTAGCAAGTTTTATAATTTGACCTAAACTTGTTTATCTCGGTTGTTGTAGGGAGGAATAGCGCGAGCGTATTCCACCATGAAACGCCGCAAATGCTGGGCAATAACAGATGATAAACCA
>CAZKST010000169.1:0-3003 GCA_964555395.1 uncultured Thiotrichaceae bacterium
CCCAAACGGTGGAATACGGCTTGCGCCTATTTCACCCTACAACTACGCTTAACTCAGAGAGTCTGCTTTTAAAATTTAGCGTTTATGGCGGATAACACACGCATAAATCACTTAATTTTAAAAGTTTACTCATCAAATTTAGACTTAATCACACTAAACAGGGAACACAATGGTCGAACATTATATTTTAATGGCGCGTGCAATTGAACTCGCCTTAGAAAATGTTAAAAAACAAGAAGGGGGTCCTTTCGCCGCCATTATAGTCAAAGATGGGGAAATTGTTGGCATTGGCACAAATCAAGTAACTACACTCAACGACCCCACTGCTCATGCAGAAATCAATGCCATTCGTGATGCTTGTAAAAAACTAAAAACCCACAATTTAGATAAATGCGAAATTTACACAACTTGCGAACCTTGCCCAATGTGTTTAGGGGCAATTTATTGGGCACGGTTGCGCAAAATTTATTATGCTGCAACCCGTGAAGATGCAGCGGCAATTCGTTTTGATGACGAAGTGATTTATCAAGAATTAGCACGTCCCATCAACGAGCGTTCTATTCCAGCAATGCAAATTTTACACGACGAAGCGATTAAAATTTTTGAAGCATGGGAACAAGATAGTAACAAAATCATGTACTAAATACTGTGCATTTATGGAATTTCTTCCATGCTAGGCGGTGGCACAAACCACGCTAATTGCTGATGTAAACTTACAACACTTCCTACAATAATCAATCCTTGCACTTTCAAATCTGCGGCAGAGATTAACTCGGGTAACGTCGCTAAAGTGCCCACTATCACCCGTTGTTTAGCAGTGGTCGCTTTTAATACAACCGCCGCTGGCATCTCGTTTGCCAAACCGTGCGCGATTAACTGGCTGCAAATCACACTTAAACCATTCAATCCCATATAAATAACGACTGTTTGATTAGGTTGTGTCAACATTTGCCAATTTAAATCTACCGTGTTATTGCGTAAATGTCCCGTCACAAACACACACGCTTGCGCATGGTCACGATGGGTTAACGGAATGCCCGCATACGCAGAAGCCCCCAACGCCGCCGTAATCCCCGGTACAACTTGGAATGGCACACCCTGCGCCATTAAAGTTTCAATTTCCTCACCACCCCGCCCAAATACAAACGGGTCACCGCCTTTTAAGCGTAAAACTTTTTTGCCTTGCAAGGCTAATTTAGCAAGTAACTGATTAATTTCTTCTTGCGGTAAAGTATGATTATTCATTTGTTTACCGACATAAATCCGCTCAGCTTCACGGCGCACCAATTCCATAATTTGCGGTGAAACTAAACGGTCATATAACACCACATCGGCTTGCTGCATTAAGCGCAACGCTCTAAACGTCAATAAATCAGGGTCTCCGGGACCTGCACCGACTAAATACACCTCACCGCGTGGCGTGTCTTGGTTTTCATGTTTTTCTAAATAGTGCAACAAGGCTTGTTCAGCCGCATGAGAATTGCCCGCTAACACCGATTCAGCAATAGAACTTTGTAAAACCGTTTCCCAAAAATCGCGGCGTTGAGTGGTATTGCGAAAGCGATTTTTCAAAATTTCGCGGAAACGCGCCATAAAAATCGCTAATTGTCCATAAGCGGCAGGGATTGCACTTTCTAGCCGTGCGCGTAACAAGCGTGCTAACACGGGAGCCGCGCCCCCCGTAGAAATAGCAATTTGAATCGGGTCACGGTTTAATACAGACGGCACAATAAAATCACACAATTGCGGCGCATCCACCACATTGACTAAAACGCCCTGCTGTTTTGCCAATTCTGCAATTAAACGATTAACGGTTGCATGATTGGTGGCAGCAATCACTAAACGATGTTGATTTAAATCACTGACAGCAAATTCGCCCGCTCTATAACTAATTTTTTGTTGTGCGACTAATTCACTTAAACGATTGCTTAATTGCGGGGAAACAACATGTACTTGCGCTTTTGCTTGTAATAATAATTCGATTTTGCGCGTTGCCGTCGCACCGCCGCCGACGACAAGGCAAGAATACTGGTTTATGTTTAGGAAAATTGGAAAATACGCCATGATAACCTCATGAAAAAAAGCTGCTTAATTGTCAGTCTAGCAGCACGCGGGCTGTTGTGAGGGGATTAAATGCGTAGTGTATAAAAAGTGTCGGGATTATTCTGTAATTTTTAAACCATTCTCAGCCAAACTATTGCTAAATAAACGATTTAAATTAACAGGTTTCGCAGGCGTGAGACTGAGCGTCATTGTTCCCGCTTGATTAAATAAACGGGTGAGTTGGGTGATTAATTCATTAGTCAATGGAAAATGTAAACGACTTAAATCATTGTTTAATTGGGTTAATAAGGTTTGGCGTAATTGCTGTTTATCTACACTGTTACGTTGGGCAATGAAATTGAGCACGCGGCTAAAAGTTTCAGTTTGCTGATATTGTAGTTTAAATTCAGCCAATTGAATTTTTTGCGTTAACGCTAAAACGGCTTGCGGTTGCCATTGATTGGGCGGTGGTACATTGAGCAATTTGAGGTCTGCTGTTAAATTCCCTAAATGCGGGGTTTTAAAAGTCGCATGAAGCATTACTGTATCCGCTTGACTATTGAATGTAACGTCCAAATCGCCGCGCACCGTATCATAACCCAAAGCATTTAATTCGCGGTCACTTAATTGATAAGTGCCATAGCCTAATAAACTCAACCATGAAGGGGAATTATTTGCAGTGGGCGGAATTTGCCATTGTAAAGTTTGCGCGCTCAGTTGCGCAGTGGCGGGAAATTGTTGTGGGGAAGAAAAGTGGTAAAGATTGCCTAATTTAAAAGTTTCAATTTTTAACGGCGTGGGAACAGTTGGAAAATTTACATCTATTTGATTCAGTTGTAATGTGCCATTAAGTTGCAAATCTATTGAATTAGCAGTTACTTGAATATTATTTTGCTGTTTGAGATTTTGCGTAAAACGCTTAAATTCCTGTTGCAATTGAATATCAACAAATGCTTTTAA
>CAZKST010000169.1:3103-7307 GCA_964555395.1 uncultured Thiotrichaceae bacterium
CCTTCTGCTTGCACTGCAGGCGTGTTACCGCTGATTAAATCCGCTAAAATCGCCGCGCTGCCACAGGATAATGTCCAACCTAACATGCCGTGTCCTGTATTTAAAAACAAATTGTTATAACGGGTTTCTCCGATAATTGGCACGCTATCTGGTGTTTGTGGACGAACACCTGTCCAATATTGAATATCTTGATAATTGCCGCCGTTGGGCAATACCATTTTTGCTAAGCGTGCGACTAACTCCGCTTTGCGCGGCAAAATAGTATCATCGTCATAGCCTAGTTCAGCAATGCCCGCAATTCGTAAACGATTACCTAAACGACTGAAAACTAAACGGTGTTTTACATCAGTCAAACTAATGTAATTGCTATGTTCAGTGGCGGGCATCGTGAGGCTATACCCTTTCATGGGATAAATCGGCACAGTTAAATCTAAAGCTTGTAACACACGCGGGCTGGCGATTCCCAAAGTCACTACAAAAATATCCGCTTTCATTTCGCCTTGCGCTGTTTGCACGGCATGAATATGTTGATGATGCGCAGTAATAGATTGAATGGCGGTATTGTATAAAAATTTTACGCCGTAACGGGTGGCGCAAATGCGGGCTAAATTTTGGGTGAAACGATGTGCATCGCCTGATTCATCTAACGGCGAATACACGCCCCCAACTAATTGCGGTGCAATATCAGCTAATGCGGGTTCGCGTTCCAAGCATTGTTCGGGTGTTAAAACATGTTGCTGGCAATTTGCGCCATTTTTTGAAGCTGCCCGCTGCGCACCTTGTTCAAAATCTTTGGCATCTAAATATAAATACATTTTACCAGCAGTTAAATAATCAAATTCTAAATCTGTTTCTCGTGCAATCAGTTGATGTATTTGTTCCCGCGCATACAATCCCAAATTTAAAACATTGAACATATTCGCTTCAGCGCGGGCATGAGTGCAATTGCGTAAAAAATGATAAAGCCACTGTAAAAAGCGCGGGCTTAAAGTCGGTTTAATTGCCAATGGTGCATAATAACTGAATAATAAAGCAGGTAATTTACTTAAAATATAGGGTTGTGCTAATGGTTCAGTATAGCTATAACTCAGTTGTCCACCATTTGCAAAACTGGTTTGCAAACCAGCAGCATCAGCTTGTTCGATAACAGTGACTTGATAACCTGCTCGGCTTAAATAATAAGCGGTCGTTACGCCTACAATTCCAGCACCTAAGACGATGACTTGCTTCATTTTTTTTAATACGCCATTTTGTTATGCTAAATATTCTACGTGCGTCCGTAGCCCTGTATCATCCCATTCAATCATGCGCCATGCGGGGCGGGTATGTGCCACTTTAAAATCCGTTTGAATTTTATCAATTTGGAAAAAAGTTGAAGGTGTTACATGAATATTTTTGTCGTCAAACGTCAATTCGCATTCGGCATGATAATGTCCACAAAAAATATGGCGAATATTGGGTAACTCGCGTAAAACTGCCCATGTTTCTTCAATATTTTGTAGAGAATGTCGCTCATCCATAAAGGCGCACCCACATAATTGCGGGGGATGATGAATAAATAATAGTATTTCTTCCGCACTTTGTTTTGCTTGTTCACTTACCCACTCTAATTGCTTTCGACTAACTCTATAGCTTGAACTATCTAAAAACAGTAATTTATGGTTGTTTAACACCCGTTTAAAATACAATGAATGTTCATTAATATCTTTTTCAATTGGAAAGACTTGTAACATATTTGCTAAACAATCATGATTGCCTGCCATAAAAATGATAGGTATCTCAATTTCTGCAAGTTGTTGTTTTATCCATTGATAAGATTCCAACTCCCCAGCAGATAAAGCTAAATCTCCTGAAATCACAATCGCATCTAAAGGCGTATTTTTGAGGACAGTGAGCACCCGCGAAAACTGCATTCGCGAGCAAACTTTAATTTCAGGATGAATTTGTTGATGCGGCGAAATATGAATATCAGTGATTTGAGCAATACACAATTTTTCAGGCATAGGCGATATTTACAAACCTAAAGGTTGTACTCCTATAATAGAAAGAGTTACGCAGTTAAGAAGAGGACAATAGCTTCTGCTATAATTTTTTATTAACTTTTTGATTTAAAATAACGATTTTTTAAATCAGACAGGCAATTACTGAAGTGATTGCACTCCAGTTTTTGAACTGCACAGCTCCTAATGTTTTATTTGTTAATAACAATTCCATCATTTTCTGCACATTCTAAATTGAAAATTTGATTTTTGCCTGCTTCTTTTGCTTTATACAGCGCATTATCGGCGGTTTGCAACAATTCTTTAATTGTTAAATGTGAGTTTGGAATACTGCCGGTAACACCAATACTTAATGTCACATATAATAGCGGCGAACCACAATGATATAAATTTAATTGATGTATTGCTTGTTGGATATTATTGGCAACTTGTATGGCATTAGCAGGTAAATAATTTGGCAAAATTACGGCGAATTCTTCACCACCATAACGTGCTGCAAGCCCTATGGGTGCTGGTGTATTCTGTTTAATAGCTTGAGCAATTTGTTTTAAACAATCATCACCCTGTAAATGACCATAAGTATCATTATATTTTTTGAAATAATCAATATCACATAACAGAACTGAGAGATATTGCTGATTTTCTTGCATTTCTGCCCATGTTTGTTGTAGATATTCATCAAAACGGCGACGATTAGCAATTAGGGTTAAACCATCTAAATTAACCAATTCTTTTAACAATGTATTGGCAGTTTGTAATTCAGATTCAACCCGTTTACGTTCTTTAATTTCCTGTTGCAAAATTTCGTTTTGTTCTCGCAAGCGCGCTTGTAAATCTTGCAACATCAAATGGGTACGAATGCGGACTAACACCTCTTCACGTTGAAAAGGTTTAGTAATATAGTCCACCGCGCCAATATTGAAACCATACACTTTATCGCGAATATCGGTTAGCGCAGTGATGAAAATCAGGGGAATGTCGCGTGTAGCTTCTTGATTTTTTAGCCGTTTACAAGTTTCGAAACCGTCCAAACCTGGCATCATAACATCCATCAAAATGAGATTGGGTTTCTCTATTTGACTGATTTGTAAAGCGGATTCCCCATTTTGCGCAATAAACACTTCATACTGATTATTATCCAAAAGGTCGAACAACACGCCAATATTGAGTGGCGTGTCATCTACTACAAGAATTTTTGGTTTCTGTACGGTCGCGGTATTCATTTTTTATTAAAAACAGCATTTTATTGTAAGAACTAAGGATTTTTTAATAAGCGTAAACGCGCCATTAAAAGTTCCCAAGCAAATAAAAATAAGAATAAGCACCCCCAAAACTTACTCAAATCTTCAGAAGATAAGCGTAAAAAGGCATGGCTTGGTAATTTTGCATCAACCAGCGTCATTACGCCAAACATAAATGCACCAGCATAAAGAAACACTAAGCTGCGATAATTGCGTGAGCCCAAACGTCCGAGATGGAGTAAAGCGACTAATTCTATTAAACCCAATACTAACAGCAAATATGCGTCATCTGCGTGCAACCAGCGTCCTAAACGCTCATGCGCCATAAAACGTTCATCAAAACCTAAATAGAAAAATAACAATAATTGTGAAAGGCAAAATAGCCATTCATTGGGTTCTTTTTGTCTGTCTATACAACTTAAATTAACAGCAAATAATAAAGCAGCACCCCATAGCAAAGCATAACCTAATGTCGTATTTACCGCATAAAAAGGAACTACATTTTGTCCTATATCGGTAAAAAATTGCCGTGCAAACTCTTGAGAAGTAAAAGCTTCCACTGTCATTAAAATACAGGTGTAAATTGCTGCTGCAACGAACAACAAAGTTGTTTTTGAAGACATATTAAAGTGTTCCAAGCGACGAGTAAAAAGACAATAAAAAGTTAATTGCAATGCAATAACAGCGTAGATTATATCCTTAATTGTCCTTTTGTTATCCATCAATTCATTAGAATTGAAAATGCAAATAATTGACCAACCGAAAATTAAAACTTGATTTTTAAATTAATCTGAATTTGGTAAATTATAGCGAATATGCGTATTGTAGGGTGGAATAGCGAAGCGTATTCCACCATGGAATTCTGCCAAAGTTGAGTAAAACAGAGGATAACCCAAACAGTGGAATATGGCTTGTGCCTATTCCACTCTACAAAGACGTGCAATCGTTTCATTTATTGCCATA
>CAZKST010000170.1:0-7246 GCA_964555395.1 uncultured Thiotrichaceae bacterium
CCCCTTTATAAAAAACTATGTCTGACCGTCAAACTATCGCAAAATCAAAACGCTGGGTAATTAAAATCGGAAGCGCGTTGCTGACCAATGAAGGCAAAGGCGTTGACCATGAAGCCATTGGACAATGGGTCGAACAAATGGCAGCACTGCGACAGCAAGGTGTAGAAATTATCCTTGTTTCCTCTGGCGCAGTCGCAGAAGGTTTAAAGCGTTTAGGTTGGACAACCCGCCCGACAGAAGTCTGTCGCCTGCAAGCCGCCGCCGCCGTTGGACAAATGGGCATGGTGCAAACCTATGAAACCAGTTTTCAACGTTTTGGCATTCACACCGCGCAAGTGTTATTAACGCACGACGATTTTTCCGACCGTCAACGCTATTTAAACGCGGGGAGCACACTGCGCACGCTTATCGAGTTAGGCGTGATTCCTGTGATTAATGAAAATGATACCGTCGCAACCGATGAAATTCGCCTAGGCGATAACGACACCTTAGCCAGTTTAGTTGCGAATTTAATCGAGGCGCAATTACTGGTTATTTTGACCGACCAGCAAGGTTTATTCGAGCGTGACCCTCGCGAAGACCCCAGCGCGAAATTGATTTCTCAAGGCTACGCGGGCGATGTCGCATTAGAAGCAATGGCAAGCAGTAAAGGCGGTAAATTAGGACGCGGCGGCATGGCAACTAAATTACGCGCCGCCCGTTTAGCCGCCCGCTCGGACAGTGCAACATGGATTGCGTCTGGACGCATTCCCAATGTGCTGCTCGGCATGGCGAAAGGCGAAGAATTTGGCACATTATTATTGCCATCGCAATCGCGTTTATTGGCGCGCAAACGCTGGTTAGCGTCCCATTTACAAGTACGCGGACAGCTTTCACTCGACGCGGGCGCGGTGCGGGTGTTGCGCGATAAAGGCAGTAGTTTATTACCGATTGGCGTAGTTGGCGCGAGCGGCAATTTTTTACGCGGAGATATGGTGGCGTGCGTTGATGCAACGTCAGGCGAAGAAGTGGCGCGGGGTTTGGTCAATTACGACGCAGAAGAAACTTTAAAGTTATTACGACAACCCAGTTATAAAATTGCTGAGATTTTAGGCTATGCTGCTGAATCTGAATTAATTCATCGCGATAATTTGGTGTTGGTGTAAAATAAAATTGCGTCTTTTAAATTAGTTTTCTGAATTAGAAGGTATATTTATTTAGACTTTGTATAATCCTGCTCACCGTTGAGAGATAAATTATGATTTCAGCACTATACGCTTCTCTTATCGCCTTATGGATTGCGCATTTAGCTTTTAAAGTTATCGGCTTGCGTCGTCAACATTTAGTCAGTTTAGGCGATGGAGGTCACAATGATTTGCAAGCTGCGATTGCTGCTCATGCGAATACGATTGAATATACACCCATTTTGTTGTTATTAATGTTTGCGTTGGAATATAACGGCGGTAATATTTTTATTCTGCATTTTACAGGCATTATGATGTTAATCGGTCGGGTTATTCATGCTAAAGCTTTGAGTGATAACAATATTGATAATCGCGTGGTTGGCATGAAGTTTACTTTTAATACCTTGTTTATTTTAGTCGGCGCAAATTTATTTTATTTACCTTATCCTCGTCTTTTGGGTTTTTAACGTGGATTTGGTAAAAATAATGATTTAAATTCCGCGTTTTGAATTTGCGCACTAACCGCCCTGTTAGATTTTCAAAACCCAGCAGGTTTTAGTATAAAAAATATCTATCGTGCTGTACTCACCGCACAATCTTCGCGAACTGCTGTAACAGGTATTCGTTTAACTGCATCCGCATTGCCCAATAAGCGATATTCAAAAATAGCGATATATTGCATCACTGTTTGCACATAATCCCGCGTTTGTTTGAACGGAATTAACTCAATAAATACTTCGGGGTCGTTACAGCCAAATTCATTTACCCACTGATTCGCCCGCGATGCGCCCGCATTGTAAGCCGCTGTTGCTAAAATGATATTTTGCTTCAGTGTAGCGCGTAACTGTCGCAAATAAAGCGTGCCCAGTTGAATGCTAACTTGCGGGTCTTTTAATAAAGTCTCATCCACTGCCAAATTTAATTTATTACGCTTAACAATTTCTTTCGCCGTCGGGGGCAATATTTGCATAAGTCCTATCGCGTTAGCACTAGAAACCGCATCTTCTTGAAAAGCACTTTCTTGGCGAATAATGGCATAAACCCATGCTGTTTCAATTTGTTGCATCTCTGCATTGGCGAAAACTGTATCATAATATGGCGTAGGAAAACGAATGGCTAAATCATCAAAAGCCTGAGCTTTGCCCAAGGTAACAATGGCGCGGTTGTACCAGCCCCATTCACTCGCTAGTGTTGCTAAAATTTTTAAATCTTCTGGTGATAACTTTTCTAATAATGCTGTCCATTCACGCCGTCCTTCTGGCATTAAATTAACAAGAAACAACTCTTTAGCGCGAGCAATACCCGCATAGCGTTGTAACAAAGCATTTTTTTGTTCGGGTGTACTGTTGGTCGGCGTTTCATTAAATTGGTAAGGTTTAAGCAATCTATCGGCGGCTAAAAAGCCGTAGTAACTACGCTGTGTTGCTAATTTTTCAAAGATAGGCGTGGCTTGTTTTGTTTGCCCTTGTGCCGCTAATGCCCGCGCGCGCCAATATTGCCATATTTCTTTTTGTTGTTCTTCAGCGGTAAGTTTTTGAATAAACGCCGCTAAAAGCTCCCATTTACGCTCACTTAATAATACTTGCAAAACGACTCGCGAAACGCGCTCGTCATAAACACTAGGATTCAAATTTAATAGCCATTCGCTGGCTTCAGGTAATTTTTGCCAAAAAGCTTCTAACGCAAGTTCGCGGGCGGTGCTGTTTTGTTGCTCGGGACTAAAAGCATAGCGTGTTTTAAGCATTGTCCACAGTGAGTTTGCTGTTGCTGCTTCTTTATCAGCAATGCTGATAATGCCGTAAATAACTGCATTGCGTATATTTTCAGAATCTGTAGCTTTAAAATTCTTTAAATTATCTAAAGGCTTGGCAGCGATGGCTTGCCAAGTTTTAAATTCTTGTTGTTGGGGAGTAGGTAAAGTGCTTGCTAAATTTTGCGCGGCTTTGCTTTCATTGGCTTTTAATAACAGTTGAATCCGTTGCCAACGTAAAGCGTTATCAATCACTTTGTGGGTTGCTAAATAATCAATGATTGGCTGGCAAGCAGGATTTAAGGGGGCTGTCCATTGTGCTAATGCGTCAGTAGCAAGCGTTTCGAGTTGGCTGCGCGTAGCAAGACGGGCAGTAAAGGCATGACATTGTAAAGTCTGGTGATTTTGGGTAATGGCGGGTTGATAAAACGCTAAAAACGTTTGCCATTGTTGATTTTTGGCAAGTTGCAATAACCATTCACGCTGAAAAGGGGGAAGTGCGGGCGAGTCACTGTTTTGGTCGATAAACGCTTGCACTTCTTGGGCTTGCAACTTGGGTAATAATTGCCGTAATTTAGCTAATGTTAAATAGTGAGCAATGGGATAATCGGCAAGTGACGCTTGTAAGGTTTTAACCGTTGCTAAATCATATTTTTCCAAGTTGCTGTAAATATCTTGGAATTGCATTCGCTGTTCTAATAAAGAATTAGCCCAGCTTATTGGGGATAGAATACTGATAAAAAAGCTAATAAAGCTTAAATACAGTAATTTCAAGGGTATTTTAGAAAGGCTGGAAATCTCAGAAAACGGTAATTTATTTTTCCAGACCATGCGTAAAACTCCTTGAAAGTTGTTACAAACTATTCTTTTTGCTCTTTAACCGCAGTTTCTTTAGCTGATAATTCTTGCTGTACGGTCATTTCTGATAACGGGGGTGTTTCTGGTGTTGCGTTATTTGGCAAATTAAAAGAAGGAATAGGAATACTGAGTATCATGTCTTCTTGCATGGCACGTTGTTTCAGTTGTGATGCAAGCGGTTCGCCTAAGTAATAGTCAATCATGTTATGCAACATGTAAACCAGCGGTGTTAGAATTAACGCCATGATAAACTTATAAAAGTATTTAACAAAACCAATCGCTAATACTAAGCTTAAATCCCAATTAGTTGCGGGATTGACATGGAAAGAGATAATTAACACCACAAAACTATCCACTAATTGTGAAACTAAAGTTGAGCCAGTAGTGCGTAACCAAAGGTGTTTTTCACCTGTAAAACTTTTAATCCGATGGAAAATCGCAATATCCACTAATTGTGCGATTAAAAAGGCAACCAGTGAGCCGATAATAATCCATAAACCTTGCCCAAATACAGCATCAAAGGCGGCATCCATATCTACAGTGCCACCATTTTGCCCTCGGCGGGTTACCCAAAAATCAGCGGGGGTTAGATGAATAGTGAAAAAGACAATGATAAAGGCGTAGCAAATAAGCACAATGGTAATATACGACAGGATTTTGACACCACGCCTACCAAAATACTCATTGATAATATCGGTGATAACGAATTGTAACGGCCAAAGCAATGCCCCAGCGGTAAAATTCAGCGACAAGTAGAGTCCTAACAGATAGAAATTTAGCGGTTCAAATCCTAGACTTCTTTCTACTGAAAAAACTTTGACACCGACAAACTCGGCGATAATCGCATTGGCCACGAAAAAGCCGCCGAGATAAATAAATAACAGACTCACTTTATCATGAGTATAGTAAGACTGTGGTGGTAAAGAATTATGTGACATAGAAAGTTTGCGCGTTAGTCGGAAGTGAAAGTACGCGAACAAATTATCATTAAATTAATTAGCTCGTCTGATTAACATGAACAGTCCTGCTAAAAGCGGTACTACCTTAAAAAATCATACCCGTCTTATTATTCACGTTGCATTCTGTTAGCAGTCAGTCCGCCGTTGATTCCATTTAGCTGAAACTTAGAGAAACGATTTAACAGCTTTATTCATTTCAGCATAATTCATGCCGTTCATACCCATTTTTCAACGACATGCTAGTAACAGATTGAATTTTTACAACTATTTTAAGTCGCTACCTTTTATACTTTTACTTTTTTCAAGGTATTTTCTAAGGGCGCAACTTTTTTTTGTATTTTCTCGTGTTCTACGACGAGCATGTTACCATTTTCTCATACTTTTAACCATTTTCAGGTTAATTTTCACGTTGTTCTAAAAAACCAATATACCCTAATTTTTCTAAATGTTGGGCTTTGCTTAAAACAGTTTTTTCTAAATTGAGTTTGTAATTGCGTAAAGCTTCGCGCACAGTCGGTTGGGTACTAGCGACAATTTGTGCTGCTAATAAACCTGCATTTTTAGCATTGTTAATGGCTACGGTTGCAACAGGCACGCCTGCAGGCATTTGTACAATAGATAGTAAAGAATCTAAACCATTTAAACTAGCCGTTTTAATGGGAACACCAATCACAGGCAACACGGTTAATGAAGCAACCATACCCGGTAAATGTGCCGCGCCACCCGCCCCTGCAATAATCGTCATTAAACCTCGTTGCTCTGCTTCTTGGGCGTAGTCGTATAAACGTTTGGGCGTGCGATGAGCCGAAACAATAGTTAACTCAAAAGGTACTTCTAAATCTTCTAAAATTTTAGCGGCTTCTTGCATCGTCGGTAAATCCGAATCGCTGCCCATGATAATCCCGACTAAGGGTTGTTGCGTCGCCATCATAAATGCTGTTGTCCTTTAATTTGTAAAAGGTGTTTGACTGTGTCAAGTTTTTCTAAAGCTTGTTGTTTAGTTTCGGCAGTAATCGTTAAATGTCCCATTTTGCGAAAAGGACGTGTACTATTTTTATCATAAAAGTGAAACGCTGTGCCTTCTACTGCCAATATTTCTGCTAAGCCTTCAATCACGGGTTGCCCTGTATAGCCTTCTGCACCCAGTAAATTTAACATCACAGCGGGACAACGTAATTTTGCACTGCCTAAGGGTAATTGCGCTAAAATACGCACTAATTGCTCAAATTGACTGGTAACACAGGCTTCTATCGTATAGTGTCCTGAATTATGCGGGCGGGGTGCAATTTCATTGACTAAAATACGGTCATCACGGGTTAAAAACATTTCAACCCCAAACACCCCCACACCTTCTAAAGCTTCAATTGCTTTAACCGCAATGTCTTGGGCTTGTTGCGTTAATTCTGTTGATAAATTGGCAGGCACAATCACAACATCACAAATATTATTTTCGTCATCGAATGCCATTTCTACGACAGGGTAGCACTCTACTTTACCTTGACTGTCGCGTGCGACCATTACTGCCAATTCTTTGCTAAAATCAATCCACTCTTCAACCATAGAAGGCACTTCAAGCACCTTATGTGCATCTGCCGCACTGCGTAATACGGCAACCCCACGCCCATCATAACCCCCTTTGCGTGCTTTTTGCACAAAAGGGTAATTTGCATAAGTTAAATAAGCGGGCGTAATAACATCTACCGCTTCATAACGTGGAATAGGAATCCCATGCTTTTCTAGGGCTTGTTTTTGCAACAGTTTATCTTGAATAATTTCTAATAAATAGGGGGAAGGATAAACAGGATAGCCCTCATCATACAATTTTTTTAACGTTTGCGTACCAATATGCTCAATTTCATAAGTCAGTACATCGCTGCATTCTGCTAATTGCCGAATTTTTTCTTCGTCATATAAACTACCCACTAACTGTGCATCAGCTAACTTCGCGGTGGAGCAATCGGCTTGGGGATCAAGAATTGTGAGATAAAATCCCATTTGTCTGGCAGCTTGTGCTGTCATTTTGCCTAATTGTCCTCCGCCAATCATGCCAATCCGTTTTAATGGATAGGAAAAAGTTGACGGGGCAATAGAAGAGGAAACAGAAATATCGCTCATCGTCGTGGTTTCCATTTGAGTCATAAGGAGTGTGCTTGTAGGAAAAAAGAGTGTCCAATGATGAATGTATGCAAAAGCTTAAAAAGCGAAGAGGACAATAGATACATAAAATCTCAATTTTAAAAAAGCGCAAATTTTAACGAAAAAACAAATTAGTATGCAAGTTATTATTTTTAAGCTGCAAGCAGTACATACTTTTTGTAAGTCCTAATCATCAGACAATAGGCGCAAAATTTTGCAAATTTTAGTAATTTAGAAAAGGAAAAATGATTTAAGGTGTTAAAGCTTTTCTACAAACACGACTGCAATAGACTGTATTGAAACCTTAAAGTGTGTATTTTGGACTATTAAACAGCATAACTTATTTATACGGATACAAATACTTAAATCTTTTCCTGTCC
>CAZKST010000171.1:0-7203 GCA_964555395.1 uncultured Thiotrichaceae bacterium
CGACACTGGCAATAGCTGAAGCTATTGCACTCCAGTTAAAGTGCGTTTGCTATAAATTAGCACGAATTTAGCGAACAAAAGCAAAAAGCCCGCTAGAAGCGGGCTTGGATAGCATCAGAACACTGGTTTAAATTAGTGTTTTGCTAATGCTGCATTTAAGTCTTCTACTTTAGCTTTTTCGTCATAGATACCTGCGCTAACTTGGTAGCTTGTACCTTTAACTGCTAAAGCATAAGAAACTTTTTGAGTCGGTTCTTGTGCACCTGGTTTTGGCCACATGTAGCTTACCCAGCCACCGTGAGCACCTTCACCTGCTTTGCACAATTCTACGAATAAATCTTTACCTGCTTTATCTTTGATAGATAAAACGGGTTTACCTTCTAAAGTTGGGTGAGCTAAAGCTTTATCAGCTTTGCAATCATAAACGAAAACATAGGTATCTTTCCATTTCCACTTGTTGCCTTCGCCTTTGAAATCTGCTAAACCAGCTTCGCCTGCTTTGGATAAAGCTTCAGCCGCTGCTTGAACTTTGCTTACAACTTCTTCCGCAGTTGCTGCATCACTTGCAACAACAGAGTAAGACATTGTTACGCCTGCGACTAAGCCAGCAATACCCAACATTTTGGTAAATTGCATATTTTTCTCCTTTGTGGTTTTTGAACAGGGTGTGATAAGAAACCCTAGTTTTTGATCAGCCTCGACTTGAATAGCTGCAACGTTATTAGTATAGTCATTAGTGTGGTGAATCGCAATAACTTGATAACTAATCATTTTTTGTGCAAGTGCACATAAATTTTCAGAAATCAGTATAAATACTTTAATATCAAAAAAATAACACGACTTGACTTAACACACTGATTCACCCAATCTTTCACATTTTTAATGAAACGCGAGGAGAAAATCATGGAAATTGCGACTTTTGCTGCCGGTTGTTTTTGGGGAATTGAAGCTGCTTTTCGTAAAGTGCGTGGCGTTATGACAACTACTGTGGGTTATACAGGTGGGCTTACAGAAGACCCCACTTATGAAGATGTTTGCAACGGGGACACCAATCACGCCGAAGCGGTTCAGATTATTTTTGACCCTGCAAAAGTTAGTTACGAAGAATTACTCTCTGTTTTTTGGAAAATTCACGATCCTACAACGTTAAACCGTCAAGGGCCTGATATTGGAACACAATATCGCTCTGCGATTTTCTATCATACGAATGCACAACACCAAGCCGCTATCTGTGCTAAAGATAAGCTAGAAGTTTCAGGACGTTATAAAAAGCCTATCGTGACCCAAATTGAGCCTGCTGTCGAATTTTACCGCGCTGAAGAATATCACCAACGTTATTTTGAAAAACGGGGTGTTGCCGCTGGTTGCCATACAAGCTATTAATTAAGTATTTATTTTCACAGGGTTAGCTTTAACCCTGTGAAAAACAGCAAGAAAAATACTCTTGATGGATAATTTTGCCTTAGTTAAACGTCACTTTTAAAATCGCTGCTTAGATATTTTCTAATCACAGCATTTATTTCCTACCTTTTATCCCCATTTCTTTCTTAAATAAAAAATAACGAGAACTTAATTATGCGCAAATTGACAGCATTATGGTTTGTTATGCCATTGATTTTATCCGGATGTGCGACTTTATCCAAAGATGAATGCCTTGCGGGTAATTGGCGCAATATTGGTTTTAAAGATGGTGCAAATGGCTATACCAGTGCACGGCTTTCTGAACATACAGAAGCCTGTGCAGAATATCGCGTGATGCCAGACCAAGTAGCTTATCAAAGAGGACGTGAAGAAGGTCTATACAAAGTTTATTGCAAACACGGTAAAGGCTTTGACGAAGGACGGGCGGGTACAACTTATCAATATGTTTGCCCTAAAAATAGAGAAGATGAATTTATGGATGGTTATATCAGTGGTTTAGAAGCCCGTCGTGAGGATTTAAGCCGCGATATTGACCGCAAACAAGACGAGTTATTTAGAGCCATTAGCCGCCAACGTGATGCAAGTCGCATTTACGATGAAAAGAAACGCAAAAAAAGAGAAGATGAAGCTGATGATGAATACAAACGGCTTGAATCTGAAATGGATACTTTACGCAATCAACGTAGAGACACCGAAGATTTGTTAAATCGGGTACGGCGCAGTTATTCTCGTTATTAAAATAAATATAGTAACCGCATTTTAAATTGATTAAGGTGGAGTGCAATAGCTTTAGCTATTGCTTTTTAATCATTTGATTGAACGCTATTTTACCTTTTGCGACACTGGCAATAGCTGAAGCTATTGCACTCCATTTAAATTAAAGTGCGTTTGCTATATTTTCCCTCTACTTAAACACTTACCTAACACATCTAATAGAGATGACTTATGTCACATACAACCACCATTCTAATTGTTGATGATGAGGAACGTGGACGCGATGCGCTAGAAATGCTGTTAATGACAGAGAACTATAGTTTGCATTTCGCCCGTGATGGAAAAGAAGCACTGGTAAAAGCGGCGGAAATTAGTCCAGATTTAGTTTTGTTGGATGTAATGATGCCACAAATGGATGGCTTTGAAGTATGTCAACATTTGCGAGCAAATCCGCAACTTGCTGAAGTGCCTATCGTTATGCTAACCGCTTTGGATGACCGTGAATCTAAGTTACGCGCCATTCAAATGGGCGCGGATGACTTTTTGTCTAAACCCTATGACCGCATCGAGTTGCGAACACGAATTGCAACAATTGCTCGCTTAAATCGCTATCGACGCTTAGTCAATGAGCATTCGCGGTTTATGTGGGTGGTTGAACAAAGTGTAGATGGCTGCGTATTGCTCAATGAGCAGCGGGAAGTGATTTATTCCAATGCTTTAGGACGACAATATTTTGCTATTACTGAAGAAAACTATCCAATAAGTTGGGATGAATGCACTTTAAAAGCGGGCTTTAATCGCCAAACAGTTGATTCTTGGCGAATTAATGAACATACCGAAGTTTACTATTTAGTTCGTCCAGAAAGTGGACATTCAGCGGCTTTATGGTTACAAGTCAGTGAATTAAACCAAGCGCGTGAAACCACTAAATTATTGATGCTCCGCAACATTACCGAAGAAATTAATTTGCATCGGCAAATGTGGAGTTTTCAAAAAATGATTTCCCACAAATTACGCAGTCCGCTCAATGGTTTAGTTAGTTTGCAATTATTGGATGCTAATAATTTGAATAATGACCGCTCCAAAATGTTGCTACAAGTTGCGAAAGAAAGTGCTGACCGCTTACAAAGTCAAATTTTAGAAATTTTAAGTTATACCGATGTTTATGCGTCCGATACGCCGTCTGCGTTTGAAGCCTTGCAAGTACAACAAATTGCTGGACTTGTCAAACTATTAGCGGAAGAAGTAGGGATTAAACAAATTTCTTCTTCTATTGAACCAAACATAATTAAGCGTTACATGATGTTTTCATTAGAAATGATGGATACCGTGTTGCGTGAACTTTTTAATAATGCGCTGAAATTTCATCCAACTAAAAATCCGAATATGGTTGTTATGATATCTCAACGGAATAATCGTTTAATTATCCAAGTATTAGATGATGGAAAAGGGATTGCTAATGAAGATTTGCAAAAAATTTGGCAACCTTATTATCAATCAGAACGTAGTTTTACGGGGGAAGTTGAAGGCATGGGTTTAGGTTTGGCAATTATTTCGCGTTTGTTGTGGAGTTACAATGGCACTTGTCAAATTACAAACCGCAATACAAATAATCCTAATGAAACAGGTGTTTGTGTAGAAATTACTTTACCAGTAGTTGAAGAATAACATAACGTAGGGTGGAATAGCTGCAAACCGTATTCCACCATTCCACCTTGCGGTTTATTATCTGTTTTTACTTTGCTTTTTGCAGCGTTTCATGGTGGAATACGCTACGCTATTCCACCCTACAAATAGACTTTTTCATCTATAAATACAACGGGTTAATTTTCTCCGCATCAATACCATAATTGTGCATTGCTTGTGTTACGGTCGCCGCCGCAATTTTGCCTTGTTGTGCAAGCGAAAATAACGCCGCAATCACCACATAATAACGATTAACTTCAAAAAATTGCCGCAATTGTACCCGCGTATCACTGCGTCCAAAGCCATCCGTCCCCAGCACTAAATAAGGACGGGGAATAAATGCGCGAATTTGGTCAGGATACAATTTCACAAAATCGGTTGCAGCAATCACGGGCGCGTTATGTTGTTGTGCAGATTCGGTTTGTAAGCACTGCGTCACAAAAGGCACTCGCGCTGTTTGCTCAGGATGCAGCATATTCCAGCGTTGCGCATCCAGTCCTTCCCGTCGCAATTCGGTAAAACTTGGCGCGCTCCAAATTTCTACGTTAATTTGAAATTCATTTGCTAATAATTCACCCGCCGCAATCACTTCGCGCAAAATCGCGCCACTTCCGAGTAATTGCACACATAATTGACTTTCGGCGACTTCATGCGTTTGCCACAAATACAAACCTTTTAAAATACCCGTGCGAATGCGTTCAAACTCTGGCGAATCATAAGCCACTGTTTCACCTGCTAACATTGCAGGTTGTTGATAATTTTCATTCATCGCCATGATGTAATAAAACAGCGATTCTTGCTGCGCATACATCCGCACTAATCCCTCGTGCATAATCACCGCCATTTCATAACCAAAAGTGGGGTCATACACCATACAATTGGGAATATTGCCCGCCGTCAATACACTATGTCCATCTTGATGTTGCAACCCTTCGCCTGCTAACGTCGTCCGCCCCGCTGTGCCACCGATGAGAAAACCCCGTGCTTGAATATCGCCCGCCGCCCATGCTAAATCGCCAACCCGTTGAAAACCAAACATAGAGTAATAAATAAAAAACGGAATCATGTTTAAACCATGACAACTATACGCCGTCCCCGCCGCAATCCATGAGGAAAACGCGCCCGCTTCATTAATGCCTTCTTGTAAAATTTGCCCCGTTTTTTCTTCACGGTAATACATTAATTGGTCAGCATCTTGCGGCTCGTACAATTGCCCAACCGAAGAATAAATGCCCAATTGTCTAAACATGCCTTCCATACCAAAAGTGCGCGATTCATCGGCAACAATCGGTACAATGTAATTTTTTAAATTCGGCTCTTTGGTCAATGCTGTCAACAAACGCACAAACACCATCGTTGTCGATTGTTCACGCTCGCCACTGCCTCTTAACACACTGTCAAACATGCTTAATGCTGGAATTGCCAATGGTTCAGCCGCCCGCCGCCGTTGCGGTACATAACCCCCCAACGCCGCCCGCCGTTTTTGTAAATAGCGCATTTCTGGGCTATCTTCCGCAGGACGGAAAAAAGGCGCGTCGGCAATTTGCTCATCTGGAATCGGTAAATGAAAACGCTTTTTAAATTCTCGCAACGCTTGTTCATTCATTTTTTTCTGTTGATGCGTAATATTTTGCCCTTCCCCCGCCGCGCCCATGCCGTAGCCTTTTACCGATTTTGCTAAAATGACCGTTGGCTGTCCCGTGTGACGCACGGCGGCAGCATACGCTGCATACACTTTGCACGGGTCATGTCCGCCCCGTTGCAACGCGCCAATTTCTTCATCGCTCATCTCTGCAACCATCGCTTTTAATTGCGGATATTTACCGAAGAAATGCTCGCGGGTATATGCGCCGCCTTTGGCTTTGAAGTTTTGATATTCACCGTCGACGCATTCTTCCATGCGTTTACGCAACCAGCCCTCATGGTCACGCGCCAGCAACGCATCCCAACCTGTCCCCCAAATTACTTTTATGACATTCCACCCCGAGCCGCGAAAATCTGCTTCTAACTCTTGAATAATTTTACCATTACCGCGCACGGGACCATCTAAACGCTGTAAATTGCAATTAATCACAAAAATCAAATTATCTAATTTTTCCCGCCCTGCCAGCGCGATTGCCCCGAGTGATTCAGGCTCATCCATTTCGCCATCGCCCATAAATGCCCACACTTTGCGCCCTTCGGTATTAAGCAATTGACGATTATGTAAATATTTTAAAAAGTGGGCTTGATAAATTGCCATCATTGGACCCAATCCCATTGAAACCGTGGGAAATTGCCAAAAATCAGGCATTAGCCAAGGATGCGGATACGAGGACAGCCCATCTTTAAACGCGATTTCTTGGCGGAAATGTTCAAGTTGTTGTTCTGTCAAACGTCCTTCCAAAAAAGCGCGGGCATAAATACCGGGCGCGGCATGTCCTTGAAAATAGACTAAATCCCCGCCATGTTCGGCGGTGGGCGCGTGGAAAAAATGATTAAAACCAACATCATACAAAGTCGCCGCAGAGGCGAAAGTGGCGATATGTCCGCCGAGTTCAGTCGTTTTGCGATTGGCGCGCACGACCATTGCCAACGCATTCCAACGGACGAGAGAGCGAATGCGGGCTTCTAAACTCAGGTCGGCGGGATGGGGAATTTGGAGCTGGGGGGGAATGGTGTTGAGATAGGGCGTATTGGCTGAATAGGGCATTGCCGCGCCGCTGCAATAGAGTTTATTAAGTAGGGTTTCGATGAGGAAATGGGCGCGATGTTTTCCTTCATATTTAATCACACTTTCTAGTGCATCTATCCATTCTTGTGTTTCGAGCGGGTCGCTATCGGGATTGTGATTGACGGAGCTTAACAAGGTATGAATGCTGAGTTCATCGGTCATGATTTTTCTCCTGTTTCCTTGGGTGGTGGTCTATCAGATATAGGAAGTTTTAGGAGAGATTGCAAGACGCAGTGCAGCAAGGGGATTTTGGGGGTATAATTTCTATTATTATTTGATTTTTTTAAGATTAAATTTGAGGACTAATCTTGTTGTGAGGTGTTTGGTAATTTACAATTTTTAGAAGTTTTCATTGAAGTTAAGTTTAGTAAAAAGTTAGTTAATTTAACTTCTATTTTATTTGATTAAATAATGGGGGGTTGTTATGGTTGGTTTAAAAAGATTATTAGATGCTGGTGTTCGTACTGCTTTGGTAGCTATATCTCTGTTGGGTGCTAGTCATGCTTTAAAAGCAGACCCTTCTGTCAATGCGGCTAGACATATCGGTGCTGAAGTGAAAGAAATTTATAATAATCCAAATGCACCATTTGATTTGTCTACTCTAGTAGCTAATTGTAAAAGTTTTATTGATACAACAGGGTTACCAGATAGTTTAGCAACATTATTAG
>CAZKST010000172.1:0-7202 GCA_964555395.1 uncultured Thiotrichaceae bacterium
CTTAGTGCGACTGCTGCTAAAGTCAACAAAGTAATCACTGTTGCAATAACAAATTCAGGTAAATGTAAAGTGCTTGATAAACTTTGCAAATATAAGGCAAGTTCATCGGGCACGGGCAAATAATGTTTAAGCAGTTGAATGCTGGGCAGTGTCGTTGTAAATAAAGATAAAATTTGGCTTACACGTTGCACCCAATATTCAGACACCAGCACTTTAGCAAAAAGTTGCTCGATACTTTTTTGATGTTGTTGATAAACCGTATCAAATAGGCTTTGTTGTTCAGCAGACTGGCAAAATAACAGGGGGTCGGGATAAATGTTGATAATATCCCCGTCAATTTGCAAAATAGTGCGAAACCAATATTTTTCGTTAATGGGCGTTTCTACTTCTGTCGCCCCTTCAGCAAAAAGTTGTTTAACTCTATAAGTGATTGAAGGTTGCTGTAAACTGGTGACAACAACAGGGGTAATTTTGGGCGGTGTTAGGGGGCGTTTACGAGAAGGCATAACTTAACGTAAATCTTCTGTGCTGGTTAAAGTGTAAGTAATTGTATATTCACTGGTTGGCTCAAGTGATAAGCGATATTTAAACGTATTTACATCCACTTTTTCAAATGTACCTTTTAAATCTTTGGGATTTTCAATTTTCCATGTTGGATTTTGCACATAGCGGAAAATTTCTAATTCAATCGGAATTGTGCGCCCGTTGCTAATTTTCAATTGCCATGTTTCTTGTTGCTCAAATCCGCTAATGTCGCCCGCACGGTCAAAAGTGTAATTTTGAGTTTCAATGTTTTGTAACGTCGGCTCAATTTTAACTTCTCGCGTCATCCCAAGCGGAATTTCTACTTCTTGCCCCACGGGAATATAGCGCACAGAACTATTATTGACATAAGTCAAATAGTTATCAGCTAATTGGCGATAAATCACAATCGCGCCATCAGGTAACGGCGTTTGTCCTAACTGTTGTTCGGGCGTATTTTTGAAATATAAAAAACCTTGGGTATTGGTGCTGTAACGTTGCTCATCATAACGATACAAAGTTTTAATAGGAATATTTTTAATATCAAAAGATTGTAATTGTTTTGCCCAGCCGTTGGGAATACTTTCTTCTCCTTCGATACTATATAAAAAATATTCAGAAACCCCTTCTTTAATAATTTCTTTAGGTTTAGCAACACTTCCTGCCAATGTCCGCATGGCTTTTTTAGGCAGTTCTGCATCTTCTTGCATCATGGGCGCGGGAGCCGCCATCACCATCATTTTATCTTGGTCATACAATCCACTGCTAGGTTTACCAAAAGGCGGTTGCCGCCGCGCTAATAGGGCGATTTCATCCAATAATTGTACTTTACCAACCACCACGCGGGTATGCGCATTGTTATAATCTTCGCCGCTGCGATTGTCCACTTTGACATAATTTTGCAATTGCATGGTTTGTTCATCGGTCGCTAAAGTGGCGCGATATAAAGATTGCCAGCGAATGCCAGAAGTAAAAAAGTGAATTTCTACAGGCACTTCACCTTCTATTTGCGAGTTAATTGTCCACACTGCATTGCCTTGTGTATTGGGCGGATAACTCACTTCTAACAAATTAACTTTATCTTTATGTTGCGGAGCTTCTAAAACGACAGAGGTGGGGTCAATTAAAGTATTTTCCCAACTGAAAGCGAGGCGGTTAATCCCTTGTTTCAAGGTCAGCGTGCGCTGTTCGCGGACTAAGGTTAAATCAGAAGCGTTATAAATTGTCAGATGGACTTGGTCACGTTGTGGCAAGGTAACCAAATCAATAGTGGCGAAGGCAGAATTTGCAGTGATGCACAATGCCAAACCTGAAAATAACGAAACTAAAGTGGAAGTGTATAGATTTAGCATAAGTGACTCACAACGAGGGGTGGAGGTGGATTAAGTCACAGAAATTTTTAAACGTTGCGCGATTTTATTTAACAAACCCTGTTTAATAGATGAAACAGGTTTATTTTCTACTTTTTTATCTGCTTGGTTTGCCTGACGAATGACGGTTAAACCAGTCGCATGGATTGCATTAAAAAAGCCAATAATCACAGGGAGAGCTAATTGGGTTCTCGCATGAACTTGTTTGACACTCATAGGCATAGACGAAAGTAACGAAGTTAATTTCATGTGTTCTGGTTCAAATTCTAAACGCGAAAAATTAGGCCATGCTTTTAATTGTAACATAGTATCTTCAGTTAATTCTTTCATTAAAATGCCATTAGAACCATATAAAGCAGAGCTCCATAATAAATGCTCTAAAGGTAGCATTAACTGTCCACGCGATAAAACTTCAAAATCTGAATCTAACAGTTTGGTATTATTTAATTTATTGCTTTGATTGCGTGTAATTTTTCTTAACACTTCACGAGAAGACGAGGTCGCAACTAATTTTTTGGGTGCATTAATAAACAAAGGTGGAAAAGGAGAACAAAATAATTGCGCACATTGCTGTTGTTGAACTAATTCAAGCAAGTTAAAAAATAAAATATCATTGGCTTTTAATACACTGTTATTTAAAACAGTTTGTGCTGGTAATGTAGCAGCAGCAGGTGTTTCACTTGTAGCAACTTTGGCGACATTACTACCCACATTTTTATTGAGCTTATTAAATAATTCATTGTAGATGTCAAAAATTGCATCTCTCAAAGTTTGAACGCGTACAGGTTTGCGTAAAACATAATGACGCTGGTCATTTAAGCTATTTTCGCAAATAACTAGTAAAGTGTGATTTTTTCCATACTCAAAATTTTTATACGCTTGTTTTCCTGCTTCTTTATCAATATCTATAATGAGGATATTGGAGTCTGAAAAATTATTTTCATGTAATACAATTTGCAATCCATCTCTAGTCGTGAGTAGATTTGTTGCAACTTTAAGAACAGAAAAATCTGTTCCTTCAAGACCTACAAATGAAATAGCGAGAGAACGCATAATCGTATTTGTCCTTAATTATTTTTTTAAGATTATCAGCAGCAGCTTAAGTAAAAAACAATAAATAGGCTTAAAGTTTAGATAAACAGCAATTTAATAATAAGCTTACTCAAAAAGTTGAATGACTTGCTAGTTTTTTTAGACAAATTGCCAGATAGTTCAATATAAGCAAATTAAATGCCACATTTAATTAGTCGGGAATTAGTTTTAATGCTATTTTACAGGTAAATGTTTTATTTTATCCCAAAGCCACTGAAATTGATAGGGTTATTTTGTTTAGTAATTAACTGAAAAACAAACATTTGTTTACTAAAAAAAGCATTTATGATAGTTTTTTGCTAAAATTAAAAGTTATTATGTATTTTCCAGCTTAAGTGCTCAATTGTAAACTTTAGAACAAAGTTAATTTTATTTTTCAAAAAAAGCCAATAATATTTTAGCTTTTAAAATTAAAAGTTTATATTTGTTCTCTCTAAAACTATTCTTGACTAGTATGACAACCGTTTCTTATCCCGCAGTTTTGCAACAAGCTAAAATTTTAGTAACTCGTCCCGCACATCAAGCTGAGCCTTTGTGTTGCTTGATTGAACAAGCCAATGGGATTGCATTGCGATTACCTGCAATTGAAATTGTTGAAATTAAAGACAAAAGTATTTTACAACATTGCGCGGAAAATTTGGCACTATTTGATATTGCCATTTTTATCAGTGTCAATGCCGTTCAATTTTCAGTGCCCACCTTACTTGCCGCAAACACTGCCCTCCTTAATTTACAGCTTATCGCTGTAGGTAAACGTACCAAAGATGTCTTAACGCAACAATACCACTTAGAGGCAGAATGTCCACAACCACCTTATAACACGGAAACTTTATTACAGTTACCACAACTGCAACAGGTTAATGGCAAAAAAATCATTATTTTTCGTGGAGAAGGGGGGCGTGAGGTTTTAGCAGAGACGCTTAGACAGCGTAATGCCTTTATTCAATATGTAGATTTATATCGTCGAGTACAACCCACTGTGCCCGCATGGATTGAACAACAAACGCCTGATATAGCGATTGTAAGTAGTCGTGAAGGATTACAAAATCTCTTTGAGATGTTACATGACCGCCCTTGGATTCGTCGTTTACCTTTGGTTGTAATGAGTGCCCGTATTTTGGCAGAAGCGCGTGTTATGGGCGTACAAGCACCGATTGTTATTGCTCCTCAAGCCTGCGATGAGGGGTTAATGGAAGGCGTTTTTGAGTGGCATCATAAATTCAGAAATACCACCGCTTAAAATGCGTACATCCTCCATGATTTAAAGTCGTTGTCCTATAATAATTCCCATTTCAAACCACTGGCTGAGTAATTGTTGCCCATGGTTGATTACTTGGTCGGCTTGGGGATGTTGTAATTCTTCTGCAATTTCAATTAAAAGCGCGTGTGCCGTTTTATCTGTATTGTTCAATAATTTTTCTAATAAACGCGCACTGACAGGATTTAGTAAAACAAACTGTATTTGCTCAATTTTATCACGATAAACCAATAAATAAGTGGCTTCAGTAGGCGGTGTAAGCGGCTGATAATCTACACAAATTTGATGTACTGGATAGTGATAGCACTGCAAACTGAGAAAAGGTGATAACGCGGGTATAAATTGCCACAATTGCGAAATTGTAGAAATTGGCGCAAAAGGGGGCGCATTTGTCGGACTAGGCTCAATAAATAATGCCCATTCTAGCCATTCGTAATGCGCTAACTCTAAAATAAATGGTGGGTAATCTTCCAAATTCTCTGCATAATGTACAAGGAACTCTAAAAATTCAGTTGCAAATTGTGTAAAAAGCGGCGTTTGAGCGGCATGGTTAGCACAATAGGCTTCAATTAACTTATCCCATTGTTGGGTGGTTAATAAACCATGTAACACAGGAAAAGTGCTTTTAAGCAAACTGCTGATATTAGATAAAATCAGTTGACGATAAACCGCTAAACGCTGATTATCTACGTTAGCAGGGGGTAAGCTCTGCGCTGGTGTGCGTAAAAACTGCGTCCATTGTTGCTGTATTTGTTGAAAAGCTTGCATCTTTTCCCTCTAAGCCTCTATTGAATTCACTGCCATTTCATGCAACTCCGCCAAACTGCTAACACCAATATCCATCAAATGTTGCCAGTCAAAACTAGCTGAACTATCAACATGAATCGTTGCCGCCCCTGCTGCGCGCCCTGTTTCTAAGTCAAAAACGTAATCTCCTACCATCACAGTCTGTTGAGGCGTAGTATTCCACAGATTACTCAAGTGATAAATACCCTCTGGCGCAGGTTTGGGCAAGGTTTCTTCTCGTCCAATAATCCAGTCATAAGGGAAAAAATGCTCCATTTGCATAACTTCTAAGGACAACCACGCATTTTTGCGCGTATTTCTGGTTAAAATACCTAATTTTGCTCCCCGTTGATGCAAAAATTGTATAAATTCACGCGCACCCAAAGAAGGCTGAGAAATGGCGGCTAATTCTACCTCAATCCCATGTAAACGTTGTTGCGCATCCTGACGTTGTGCTTCAGGTAATGAATGCAAAAAACTGAGCAAATCTGATTCCGTTCGCGGCGCATTAATTAAATTACGAATTATTTCAAAGTCATGTACAGGAACAGTTAATGTTCCATCTAAATCAAAAATCCAATGCTTTCTATTTAAAATTGACATCATCATTAACCTCTATAACTATTATATTTATTCACCAAAGAAGTTACGCACTTTACTTGTTATCTGAACCATAATTGATCTAGCTCAAATAAAAAACGTTAAATCAATTAAACACTTCAACTGCGTAACGCCTAAATCAAAAAATAACACTGAGAAATAAGCATGAATATTTTTCAAATAAGTATAGCTTTATTTTGCTTAGCTTTAATGGGGAAAAGTGATGCTAATCCGTTGGAGAATAAAACTTTTTTAGTGGGGTTTTCTCAAGCAACAACAATTGAACCATGGCGTTTATTGTTTAATCAACAACTTCGTGAAGAAGCCGCCAAACACTCCAATATTATTTTGACGATTGAAGATGGAATGGATGATGCTGATAAACAACTTATTGATGTTAAAAATTTTATTGACCGCCCTGTCGATATTTTGCTGATTTCGCCTAAAGTTTCTAATTACCTAACCCCTATTGTGAATCAAGCCTTTGAAAAAGGGATTCCTGTTTTTGTGTTAGACCGCGACTTAGCCAATGAAAAGTACACGCAATTTATTGGTGGCGATAATTATCTCATTGGTAAAACGGCGGGGGAATATGCTATTAAATTACTAGGTGGGAGAGGGAAAGCCAAAGGAAATATTGTAGAAATTTGGGGGATTAATGAGAGTAGTGCGGCTCGAGACCGGCATAAAGGTTTTCATGAAGTCCTTGATAAAGAACCTGAAATTTATTTTTTGCTACAAAAAAATGATGGACAATTTAAGCAACATTTAGGATATGAAATCATGATAAACGCATTAGATAAATATCCTAAAATTGATTTAGTCTATGCTCATAATGATCCAATGGCATACGGCGCACATTTAGCCGCTGAAGAATTAGGACGCGAAAAAGAGATTTTATTTTTAGGTATTGACGGTATTCCCGCCGAAGGGGTGCGATGGGTACATGAAGGGATTTTAACAGCAACATTTCTTTACGAAACACCAGGAAGGGAAGTCATTCAACAACTACAAAAACTGCTACACGGAGAGTCTTTAGCCAAACGTATCAGCCTACCGACTCAAATTATTGATAAATCAAATGCTTCCCTCATTTTAAAAAACAATAACCTTTTACCATAAACTGAAACTCAGTCTGTATCCCAATTACAGACTGAAACATTATTTTTCCATCAGCAAAGTAATTCTACTTGTTTTTGCGCCCGTTTTAAAAAAACGCGCATTTCCTTTTCAGCTTGTTTATCGCCTTTACGTTCAGCGATAGCGATGCCTTGTTGATATATTTCCACCGCTTCTTGCCAACGATGACTCTCAGCCAAAGCTTTGCCGTAATTTTTCCAAGCAGCAGAATAATTTGCATCCAATTCCAACGCCTTTTTAAAATGCTCAATTGCGGCAGAATAATTTTGACGTTCTAGGTAGGCATTCCCCAAACTAAAACGCAACAAAGCATTGTCGCGTCCTTGTGTGAGCATAGTTTCAAAGTTATGTACGGCTTGCTCTTCCATAGGAATTTCCTTGTCTAAAGTCTATCTTTTAATTTAGTTTTAAATTAAAACTAAATTAACGCCTTA
>CAZKST010000173.1:0-7186 GCA_964555395.1 uncultured Thiotrichaceae bacterium
ATTTATAGAAACTTTTAAAAAAACCTGCTAGCTTTTAAAAAACTAGCAAGTTTCTTTATTTCAAATGAATGCTTGAATTAAGCCGTTGCTTTATTACTTTCTTTCTTTTCTAACTTTTTACGAATGCGGTCACGTTTTAAACTAGAAATATGGTCAACAAATAATTTTCCCTGTAAATGGTCTAATTCATGTTGAATGCAAATCGCTAATAATCCCTCAGCCGTTAAGTTAAAAGCATTGCCACGACGGTCTAAAGCTTCAACAGTGACGCTTGCCGCCCGTTGCACAGGCTCTTGAAAACCAGGCACAGATAAACAACCCTCTTCAATACTATCAACACCTTCCATAAAAACAATTTTAGGATTGATTAAACAAAAAGCCTCATTACGTTCCTCAGACAAATCAATGACGACTAATTGTTTTTGAATATTCACTTGGGTTGCAGCTAAACCAATTCCTTTAGCGTGATACATGGTTTCTAACATATCATCAATCAAGGTTTGAAGCTTTTCATCAAACACTGTGACAGGTTTGGCTTTTAAGCGCAAACGTGAATCGGGAAATTGTAAAATAGGAAGTAACGCCATAATGAATATTCTCGCAAAAAACACACACTAATAAAAAAATCGCTTAACGCACAACCCGTGTTTCATCTCGACTACTTAAAACACGAACGCGCTCTCCAACCTGAAACGGCTGCTCACCCGCAGCTTGCACAATCGCAATTGTATTGCCAGTTTCTAATTTAACTGTCAACTCCTGCCCTTCGGTTTGGGTAATGCCCTCTTCCATTTTTGAGCCCAACACCAAGCCCCCAATTCCACCCAATACTGAGGCAATCGCGCTCCCACGCCCGCCTCCAATTGCACTCCCTGCAATTGCGCCTACTGCTGCCCCGCCCACTGTTCCTACGCCCGATTGACTGCCTTCAATTTGCACTTTACGCACGGCAACCACTGTTCCTAATTCCACTTGCTGCGCTTGCATCGTCTGCCGACGACTATACACATCACTAGAAACATTAGAAGCACAACCGGTATTAACCAACGCAATTAAAACAACAATAGGGACAAGTTTATTAATGGAACGCATTTTTATTTCCTTTATCAACATTAAGAATAATTTAATTCAAATAGCATTATTAAAAATAATAGTGGCTATTTTCTGATTCGTCATTCTTAATGGACGAAACCTTTTAATTAATTTTATGTTCCATTTCACCTGAACCTTTTTTCATTTTTTTACCTTCTTCTGCTCGTTGTTTACGCACGGCTTTAGGGTCAGCAATTAAAGGGCGATAAATTTCTACACGGTCACCATCACGCAAAACAGTGCTTAATAAACACGGTTTACTAAAAATGCCACATTTATTTTTTGTTAAATCAATTTCAGGAAAACGTTTTAAAATTCCTGATTGCTCAATTGCCTGTTCAACTGTGGTTGTATCAGAAACCGTTATTTTAATTAAAGCTTGTTGTTCTGGTTTTGCATAAGCAACTTCAACGACAATTGACATTGTGTTTACTCCTTTCCTATTTTTCAAGTATTATTTTGAAAACGCTCACTCGCTCGTTTAATAAAAGCATCCATTAAAGAGTTTACAATTTGGGTAAAAATAGGGGTTAATACTTTGCTTAAAACTGGATTCGCAATTTCAAAATCTAAAGTTAAAATCACTTTACAACCTAATTCGCCCAACTTATGAAACTGCCATTTGCCATGCAAACGCTTAAAAGGGCCATCGACCAACTGCATTTCAATTTGTTCATCAATCACAAGCTTGTTTCGCGTGGTAAATGCTTTTCCTAATGCAATGCTTCCCATTTGAATTTTAGCAACAATTTCATGGGTTTGTCTTGAAAGTACTGCCGTAGATTGACACCATGGCAAAAATTGTGGATATTCCTCAATACAATTGACTAACTCATACATGTTGCGTGAACTATAAGGCACAATTGCCGTCTTATGTACATGCTTCATGACATCTCTCTGTCCTTACGCTGAATCGTTTTTATTAAAATTACACATCAACCCATCGTCCATTAAAGCGGTTTATGGGGTTATACGTTAAAAACAAAGCAAAAAAGTGCTTGTAAATAAATCCCTTTTTCGCCTATTCTCTTGTTAGTGTACGCATACGACATGAATAGTTTGCATTTTTTTCGTCAAAATAATGAGTACCGTTTAACAAAAGTCGGTATTGTGCGTTAAAAAGCAACTGAATACAATCAACTTCAATGTTTTTATAATACTGTTAAAAATCAGCAAATTTACAGATTATTTAAAATTAGTGTAGCAGTTTTTAGGGAATTAGCGGCTTATCCTACCTGATAACGATATGCAACTTATAGCGTGTATTTTAGCAAAGGATAAGCCTCCTTTAATTGAGATATTGAACATCATGGCAAACAAAAAAAATAATACAACAGCCCAAGGTGGCACGATTTGTCTTAATAAAAAAGCCAGTTTTGATTATTTTTTACAAGAACGGTTTGAAGCAGGTTTAGTCTTAGAAGGATGGGAAGTTAAAAGCTTGCGCTCAGGTAAAGGACAAATTCGCGATTCCTATATTTTAATTAAAAATGGCGAAGCATTTTTATTAGGTTCTTTAATTACACCTTTACCTACTGCATCAACTCATGTGATTGCAGACCCACAACGCACTCGCAAATTATTGCTTAACCGCAATGAGTTAAATAAATTAATTGGCTCTGTGGAACGTAAAGGACATTCTTTAATTCCAACGGCAATGTACTGGAAGGGTGGAAAAGCAAAATTAGAACTTGCGATTGCCCAAGGGAAAAAAGAGTATGATAAACGTGAAACCGAAAAACAACGCGATTGGCAACGCGAAAAAGCCCGTTTATTTAAGCATTAATCCTCTTCAATTGCTTACATGCTATTTAACCCTTTGTTTAATTCTATAATAACATGAGTCCATAAAATCCATAACCATGACTGCAAATCTACAAATGCCAGACCCCACTGTTTTTGTGGTAGATGATGATGAATCCATCCGAGAAGCTTTAAGTTGGTTATTAGAAACCGTTGAATTAAAAGTTGCTTGTTTTAGTTCTGCACAAGAGTTTTTAGAACACTATCAAAATGAATCGGGGTGTTTATTATTAGATATTCGTCTGCCTAAAATGAGTGGTTTAGAACTCTTAAAACGTTTAGTGACCCAAAATGTAACTTTGCCTGTCATTATGCTTTCTGGACATGGAGATATTCCAATGGCAGTGCGGGCAATGAAAGATGGTGCTTTTGATTTCATTGAAAAACCATTTAATAATCAAACTTTAATTGAACGTGTACAGCAAGCAATTTTACGTCATGAACAACTACAACGCGAACATATTGAAAGAAAAGTGGTATTAGAACGTTTTGAATCTTTAACAGGACGTGAGCGGGAAGTTATGGTTAAGTTAGTAGAAGGAAAGTCTAATAAAACCGCCGCTAAAGAATTGAATATTAGTTATAAAACGGTAGAAATTCATCGTGGACGCATTATGGAAAAAATGCACGCCGATGGTATTGTAGAATTGGTAAGAATGGCGTTAATTTGTGGTATTTCGGCAGAAATTTCTGAACCTCCTTTATAACAAACTTATGGGCTTTTTTTTAAGACTTTATAAGGATAAATTGCAATGAAATTTTCATCGCCAAAATTTAATTATCCTATTTTATGTTGCTTGCTTAGTTTCTCAAATTTTTCTTTTGCACAATTAACCGAAGATACCACTTTTTTTACAACAGGTAATCCTTATAGCAATAATGCACGCTTAAGTAAAACTTTAACTGTTGCTAATGCCGAAGAAATAGAAGTCAGTGTTAGTGGAACAACTGAAAAATGTTGTGATTATCTGCGTATTTCAGATATTAATGGGCGAGAAATTGAAGAATTTAGAGGAAATATTAAAAGAACTTTAAGTATTAAAGGTTCAAGTATTAAAGTATTTTTCTATTCTGATGGTCGTACACCCGATGAAGGTGTAGAAGTGCGGGTTTCTGCGCGTACGCCTGCCAGTGTTTTTGCCGAAATTAAAGGTAATTTACTAGAAGTTACTACAATTATTTTAGAAGAAGGTACACGCGATGCTTTTGTCAGTTTGCAAAATAGCGTTGAGCGTTTAAAGAATTTAAATGCTGAAATTGTACAAGCACAAGATACAGGATTAGTATTAAGTCGAGTCACGCAAGAATTAAATGCAATTTCTGAAATTTATAAAGCAATTGCTGAAAGTAAAGCGACGATTTTAAAAGCACATCAACGCGCTTTTGAGAGTTTGCAAACTATTAAAAATCGCACGCAGAATATGGTAGAAAAACTGACCAAAGAACAGCAAGAATATCAACGTTTATTAGATGAAACTAATCGTAGTTTAAATGCGAGCAATAGTAATTTAGAGAAACAAAAATTACAATTTGCTTTAAGTGGTTATCAAACAATTGCTAATTCTTTACAAATTCAGCAAGAAATCTGGATTGATTTTCAAAAAATGCAAAATACTTTAGAAGAACGGCTGCGTGCCCATTCACAGAAAATTGAAGTGTTATTGTATATTTTAGAAATTAATTCAAAAATTTATAAGCAAGCCGCAAATGTTGCTTCTTTGCAGCGTAGCAGTATTGGCAATTTAAATGAAATGATTAATTTAACAGAATTACGGCAAGTGATTTCTGAAATTGCTGAAAATGAACGCGATATTCAAAGCTGGATGAGTAGAATTAAGAAAACCGATTTTAAATAGTTCTTCTATGCTTTCATGAGGAGCAAATGCTATGGCGGATGCCAATAAATATGCGCCGATTTTGTCTAAAGCGCAGCAAAAAGGGCCTTTAGCCATTGGTTTAATTTTAGTCATTGTTATTATTAGTATTGTGGTGAGTGTGTTAATTTTACCTTCGTTTAATGAAGACACGCCTAAACCTGCCGCGCCGATAAAACCAGCATCAACGCCTGCCCCTGCTCCTCCCCCTAAACCCGCCGCGCCCCAACCGCCACCCCAGCCTTTGCGTGAAACGCCTGCTAAACCTGTGCCTGTGGTGAAACCTGAGCCGCCGCCATTACCCAATGTGCGCTGGTCGGAATTGAATAGAGAAATCACTTCTTTAGAAAGTACGCGCCAAACGATTAGTGCCTATTTATCGCGTTCAGCAGTGCCGCCAATGGGAGGACGTGAGGGAGAAAGTATTGATATTGCAAAAGATAGAGCGAATGTTGATTTGCCGCCTAAAGATAACAATGACGAGATACGGGCAGAAAATAGCAATGCTGTGTTGGTTACAACGCCGCCACCGCCCGAGGTGAATTGGTCGCAGTTAATGCAAAGTTTGGTGAATTTGGAAGAACAGCGGGAAAAGGTATTAAACACGACGCTGCGCTTAACGGGGATTGTGCCTAAAGTTGCGGAGAATAAAAGCGAACATTTGTTTGTGCAGAGTAATTTAGGTAAAGGGCAACGGTTGGAAGTGGCGAAAAATGAAACTGTGAAAATATTGCCTAAAGATGAGTATGAAGTACCCTTGCCGCAGAATTCAGCGGTGGTGATGGGAAAAATGGTGAGTGGTGGTTATCAAATCACGCTGGCGGCGGCGATGTTTGACCCTGATACGGCGGAGATTTTGCCCGCGTATGCGGATGTTGTGACGAAAATATTGGAAGTGTTGCAGCAAGACCCACAGCGGCGGGTGTTAATTACGGGTTATACGGATAAATTGGGCAATGCGGCGCATAATCGGGCATTATCGCGGCGATGGGCAGAAGCGTTGCGTAATACGTTGATTTTTCAAGGAGTGCAAGGTAAACGAATTAAAGTACAAGGAAAAGGAAGCAGTGATGCGCGTCGGCTTGAAGTTTTGGTGTTGAATTGAGATTGGCAGTTATAGTAACCACGCTACAAAATTATCTGAACCACAATTCACTTAATTTTCATAATTGTAGCAAACGCATTTTAAAAGGAGTGCAATAGCTTCAGCTATTGCCTGTATCGTAACAGGTGAAATACTGTTCAATCAAATGGTTAAAAAAGCAATAGCTAAAGCTATTGCACTCCAGTTAAGGTGTGTTTGCTATAGAAAGCCCATCAAGACTTTTTATGAACATTTTCCCACATAATGAATTGAATTTAAATAAATTATGTAACACGTTTAATTCATCAACAATGGGCTTTTATCTGAACTGTGTGACTTCTAATAATTAAAAACCTTAAAAATTAAGGAAATTATGTTAATTATGCGAATTAGGATTCAGACAAGAATGTAATTATCTTTCTTTCATCACTAAATTACGCAATCTTATCTTTATTTGCATTCCTAAACGCCTAAAATCCGCATATACTTTTCAACATTGTGCGTTAAGCCTATTGCTAACGCGGGTTTTTAATTTTAGGAGTTTTTTTATGCGTCTCACCTCTTTTTTTGCAACGCGCTTGTTATTAGCCGCGTTCTTCTCCTTGTATGCCGCTGTCAGTTTCGCTCAAACGGCTGTTGTTAGCGGGATTTGGAAAGATAATTCTGAAAATTATTGGGCATTTATCCAAGATAAAAATTCATCAACCGTTGCAGCAACTCGGATTAGTTTTGATTTCACCACCTTACAAGCTTTTTTAGGGGGGTTAAATGGTTCAAATTTAACCGTCAATGAGCTTAATGGTACAGCGCAATTAGATGCGATGATTGACAGTGCAGGGACAAGCTTTTCAGGACAATATGCAAAGTCTTCAAGTAGCGAGCCATTATCCGTGACTGCTGACCAAATCTTTGCGTATCAAGGTAGTGAATATGATGGTGTATGGCAAAATGATGCAGGACATTATTTGTTATACATCACTGCACAAACTGCGGGAACTAAAGTTGTCGTTGTTATTGATTTAGTATTGAATGAAGCTCAAGATAATGCCGCTTCTTCAGTAGTTTATGTAGGTGCAATTTCTGATACAAACTTTGTGGGTACGGAGTTAAAAACAGGCTCAGGCAATAAAAATACTTTACGTTTGAAGTTTGACACCGTAGGCAATGGTTCGGGTAGTTATGTCTCCGCCACAATGCCCCCTAAAGTTACTTCTTTTACAATGACTCGTGTTATTGAAGCCAGTGGTAATGTTGCGTTAAGTACACCGTAAGTTATTCAAGCCGTTCCAATCGCAGATTAGAACGGCTTTATTATCAATTTATTGCTTTAGTT
>CAZKST010000174.1:0-7172 GCA_964555395.1 uncultured Thiotrichaceae bacterium
ATCTCAACATAACTTTGACACGTTAATTCATCTTCTTCAGTACGTCTTTCATATAAAGAACGCAAAGTAAACTGAATCAATGACAAATTATTAGTGTAACGCACCATATCATCAAAAATAACATCATTTAAAGGCGGATGTTTTTCAGGATGTTCAAATTGCAATCCAGCCGCCCGTGCAGGAGATTCAATCATTTGCCGCAATTCACTAGGGGTAGGCGGCATTAATAAATAACGTTTTTGTCCTTCTAATAACACAGCTAATTTAGGATATTCATAACAACGCGGTAAAAACTCACTGCGCATCGTTCCTATTACCCAAATAGATTTAGAAGATTCTGCCATTTTAAAGACAATTTCAACTAATTGCTCAATAAAAAGCACTCTCATTTCTTCAGAAATTTTATCAAAAGTAAACAACTCTTCAAACTGGTCAATAAACAATATTGCATTAGGCGTTGTTTCCAAATTGCTAGATAAATCTTCTATAACTTGCTTAAAACAACTGCTCAAAGAATTTAATGCTTCTTGAAAACGGAAAATAGTAGAAGGTACGCCGAGTTGTTTAAATAAAGGTAAAACACCTGCTCGAATTAAAGAAGATTTTCCACTACCACTTAACCCCAACACCATTAAGAAAGCCCAATGTTGTTTATGTGATTGTGCTTGTAAAATTGAATAAACATCATCAATAGCTTGGTTTCTACCAAAAAATACTTGAGATTGATAAGCCTGAAAGGCTTCTAAACCCGGATAAGGACATCCTTGCCATGCTAAAGAACAAATTTTGCGACTATAACTGTCTTGCGGTAAGAATTTTTCGGCAATTAAACGACATAATTGACGCTCTAATTTTTCACTAAAATCAGTCAAACTGTTAAATTCTAAACAACCCCGTGGATAACGTCCTTGTTCATCTTGAAACCATTTCTGAAAAAATTTTCCAACAGCTTGGTATTGCTCTGATTTTGCTTGAAATCCATCATCTTTAGGATTAAGCATCACTTCTGTAGTTTTAAAATACATTAAAATAGCAGGAGAATGATGTGTTTCAAAATTTTGAATAGCATCTTCAAATTCGGCAATTGTGCCCGACTCATACGCACTGCCATCTGGGCGCAAAATAGGCGTACCATCCTCAAAAACTGCGCCCTCTGGTAAAGGTGTTCCAATCCGAGACCACATTAAACAAATAAAAATATCACTGTCAGCAGCGCGGGGAAATTGTGTTTGAAAAGTGGAAGTTGCTACAACAGGAGTATCTTCCCAAAAAAAGCCTTCTATATTAATTCTAGCTGCAAAACGTTCTTTTAAAGTAGCAATGACTTGTTTAGTAATATTGCGCTCAGGAATAACATCGCCTGGTGAAGAAACAAAAATTTGTAATGTGTTCATGTAAGAAACCAGTTATAAAAATAGAAACAACATAGCGTTATGTTTTTTAAAATTAAAAGCAATACTTATAGAAGTTAGGCAGTTGAATGAAAATAACGCTAGGATGAGCTGACAATAGGAAACCCATCACGGTTGCCATTAAGTTAAGGATGTTTGTAGGGAGAATAGGCGTAAGCCGTATTCCATCGTTTGGGTTATCCTCTGTTTTACTCAACTAAAGGTATAAAAATTGCGTTACCAGTTAGTAACTCTATTTCTAACTGTGTTATGACCATGAAACCCGCTTACTTAACCACTCAAACAACTCGCAAAACTTGTATAGTTGTTCCTCTCTCGCTTATTTTAGCGTTAGGTCTAATATTAAGCTGGATGATAAGTTATTTTAGTTGGGATTATTGGCAATTTAACGTTATTAAATACCCAAAAGCATTTTGTATAACTTCTTCAACAAATGCTAATCCTTCCCCCGATAAATGCTCACCGATTGCCATAATTAAACTGTCGCACATGACTGACGATAGCGCAACGAATGGCACAAACATAACACTTTGGGTCAATTTACAAACTGGCGAGTCTTTTTCAAGTGAAATAAATCGCTGTAGTGAGTTATGTGAGTTTCGCGTGAAAATGCTTCAAACAACGCCTACCAATTCTGAACATTAACTACATAGAAATTAATTAAGAAATTTTAATTTTATTATAAATAAAATACTTTAAGAAGCACTCTTTTTGTTTACCTTTGTAGAATTGATTTCATAACCCATCTAATTGGAGTATGATTTAAGAAAATAATTAGCTTTTCTCAAAAACATACAAGGAGTTTGTGCGATGTCTGTTGCTCAATTTTGTAACGCTGATTTATGTGACCAACACAGTGAAAAAATCAAAGTAGTTGATCCTTTATTTCGTAGTTATGGAGCTAAACCCTGTTTTGGGGGCAAGATTTACACTTTAAAAGTCCATGAAGATAATGTTTTAGTTAAAGAGATGTTGGGACAAGCGGGTGAAGGTCGCGTTTTGGTAGTAGATGGCGGTGGTTCATTACGTTGTGCTTTAGTGGGCGATATTTTAGCTCAAATGGCGGTAGATAATGGTTGGGCGGGCATTATTGTCTATGGCTGTATCCGTGATTCAGTGGCAATTAATCAATTAGATTTAGGGATAAAAGCCTTAAACACACATCCCCAAAAAAGCGTAAAACATGGACGGGGTGATCGTAATATTCCTGTGACTTTTGCAGGAGTTACTTTTTTTCCTGACCATTTTGCTTATGCCGATGCAGATGGCATTATTGTTTCTGAAACGGCTTTAATTTAAGCATTTCTTTATTTGAAAAAGGAGGGTAAATTTATTTGCTCTCCTTTGTTTTTTATTATCTGCAATAAAAACTTTTAACTGTATTTTGCATCTTTTATTTCTACGCTATGGATAAAATTTATGGCAACATCTGAAATTAAAAAAGCTAAAAAACCATTAGATACAATTTTAGTAGTAGATGACAATCCGCAAAATTTACAATTATTAAATCGGATGTTGCAAAGACATGGTTATAAAGTTTTGATGATGAATAGTGCACGCGAGGCATTAGAAAGTTTAAATCAACAAATTCCTGATTTATTTTTATTAGATGTAATGATGCCTGAAATGGATGGGCTTGAATTATGTCAACGTTTAAAAGCGGATAAAAGAACAACAAATATCCCTGTTATTTTTATTAGTGCATTAAGTGATGTATTTGATAAAGTTAAAGCATTTGCGGTAGGTGGTGTAGATTATATTACCAAACCTTTTGAAATTGATGAAATCTTAGTTCGGATTGATACCCATTTACAAATCTCTCATTTGCGCGATACATTAGAACAAAAAAATGAGCAATTACAGCAAAGAATCATTGCTCATGAAACCGCAGAATTAGAATTAACGATTGCAAAAGAACAAGCAGAATCTGCAAATCAGGCTAAAAGTGTGTTTTTAGCGAATATGAGTCATGAATTAAAAACACCTTTAAATGGTATTTTAGGATATGCTCAAATTTTGGCGCAAGAAGATACTTTACTGCCTGCACAAAAACAAGGCATTGAAATTATTCAGCGAAGTGGTGAACAATTACTTTCTATTATTAATGATGTCTTAGAAATTTCTAAGATGGAAACAGGTAAATCTAAATTAAAATTATATGAAGTTGAACTTCAATCCGTATTAAATGAGTTAGTCAATAGATTTCAACAACAAGCGATTGATAAAGGACTTACTTTTGTTTATGAACAAGTGCCTGCTGCGAATAGTGGTTTGTTTCCAATTTCTATTCAATCAGATGAAAAATATTTACGACAAGTTTTATATAATTTATTAAGCAATGCCATCAAGTTTACGCAACTAGGTTCTATTTATTTTCGGGTATATTATCAAGCAAATCATTTACAATTTGAAGTTGAAGATACTGGCTGTGGTATTAGTGAATCGCTATTAAGCCATATTTTTCAGCCTTTTCAATTGCAGCAAAAAGGGCAACGTATTTATTCTGAGGGTTCTGGTTTAGGACTTGCGATTGCACAACGCATTGTGCAAATGATGAATAGTGAAATTCGCGTAGAAAGTCAACTAGGAAAAGGTAGCCGTTTTTATTTTGAAATAAAAGTACAATCCACAGAACCTGTATCATCAAATATTTCTAAAACGGAAATTGTTTGGCAAAATGTGTCTGGTTATCAGTTTTTCCCTGTTCAATCTAAGTATGTTAGCCGTCCTTTACGCATTTTAGTGGTTGATGATACTTATGAAAATCGTTTATTTCCCACCGAACTATTAACCCCTTTAGGCTTTGATGTAACGAGCGCGGGGGGATGTGATGAAGCCTTAACAATTTTTGTGAATTTTAAACCTGATGTTGTAATTATGGATTTACGAATGCCTTTTAAAAATGGGGCAGAATGTATTCAGCAAATGCAACGCTGTTCACACTATAAAGATGTTTATGTCTTAATTTCTTCTGCAACAGGATGTGAACAAGAATTACAAGGCGCGTTGAAACTAGGCTGTCATGGTGTTTTAGAAAAACCGTTACAAATTCCAGTTTTATTAAAAATGTTGGGTGCGCATTTTAAATTGAAATGGTTATTCAATGCAGAAACACAAACAGTTACGCCTACGGTGCTGGAATTTGTATTACCTAACACTGAGCAATTACAAACATTAACACGTCTTGTACAGTTGGGAGATGTGAGAAATGTCAGTGAAACTTGTTATCAAATTATGCGCGAGATGCCCGCCTGCCAAGCTTTTTGCCAACATATTCTCAATTTAGTCAGTAATTTCGAAATGATTAAATTGAAAATATTTTTAAAAAATCAATGTGATAAAAATAAAGAAAGTGTGTAATGATATCTAAACCGTAATTTTATACGCATAAAGTTTAACCAAATTATCATTATTAATCTGTGTCACAAAAATGACATGAGTGCTACAAATAATTCACAGCTAAGTTTGACACATAGCCTTAAAAAATTATTTAATCTGTGCGACAATACGCGCTTGTTAGCGATGCTACATTTGACGTGTACGTCAGTCTGTAGATTGAAACAAACACAATGGAATAGACCCGTTTGAAGGATGGCGACGGGTTGCAGTAGGAAAACGAAACCATCATAGAGGCTTTACTCGATGAATATACATGAATATCAAGCAAAAAAATTATTTGCTGACTATCTAATCCCAGTTCCTAACGGTTTTGCTGCGTTCAGTGCTGCTGATGCCAAAGAAAAAGCGCAACAACTTGGTGGCGACGCTTGGATGGTTAAAGCCCAAGTTCACGCAGGTGGACGGGGTAAAGCTGGCGGCGTTAAAAAACTGAAAAGTTTAGATGAAGTTGCAGAGTTTGCAGGTAAATTAATCGGCACTCGTTTAGTAACTCACCAAACCGACAGCCAAGGTCAACCTATCAACAGCGTTATTGTTGAATCCCCTACTAACATCCAAAGTGAATTATATTTAAGCTTGTTAGTTGACCGTGCGAAAAAACGGATTGCTATCATTGCTTCCGCAGCGGGTGGGATGGACATTGAAGAAGTTGCTGCTCACACCCCTGAAAAAATTATCACTCGCCATGTTGACCCTGTTGCAGGCATTCAAGCATATCAATGCCGCGAAATTGGCTTTGCAATTGGTTTAAATGCAAATCAAGTTAAACAATTGACTTTCATTTTACCTAATCTTTATCGTTTATTTGTTGAAAAAGATTTAAGTTTATTAGAAATCAATCCTTTAGTTATCAATGATAAAGGTGATTTAATTGCATTAGATGGCAAAATCAATATTGATGATAACGCATTATATCGTCACACTGATTTAGCAGGCATGTACGATTCTTCTCAAGTTGATGAAAAAGAAGATAAAGCGCGTAAATTTGACCTGAACTATGTGACTTTAGAAGGTAACATTGCTTGTATGGTGAACGGTGCGGGTTTAGCGATGGCAACCATGGACATCGTTAAATTATATGGCGGCGAACCTGCAAACTTCTTAGATGTTGGCGGTGGTGCAACTGAAGAGCGCGTAACTGAAGCCTTTAAATTAATTTTATCTGATAAAAACGTACAAGCCATTTTAATCAATATCTTCGGTGGTATTGTTAAATGTGACTTAATTGCTAACGGAATTATTGCTGCCGTAAAAGGCGTAGGCGTGAATATGCCTGTTGTTGTCCGTTTGGAAGGTACAAACGTTGATTTAGGTAAAAAAGTGTTAGCGGACAGCGGGTTATCCATTATCCCTGCCGATAACTTGGCGGATGCAGCAGAAAAAGTTGTTAAAGCAGTGAAAGGATAAGAGAACAATGAGCATTTTAATCGACGCTAATACTAAAGTCATTTGCCAAGGTTTCACCGGTAAACAAGGTACTTTCCACTCTGAACAAGCCATTGCTTACGGTACTAAAATGGTCGGTGGGGTTACTCCTGGTCGTGGTGGTGAAAAACACTTAGGTTTACCTATTTTTGATACTGTGCGGGATGCGGTAGAAGGCACTGGCGCAGATGCAACGATGATTTATGTCCCTGCTCCTTTTGCTGCTGATGCGATTTTAGAAGCTGCTGAAGGCGGTATTAAAGTTATCGTTTGTATCACAGAAGGGATTCCTGTATTAGACATGTTAAAAGTCAAAGCGGCTTTAACAGATCATTATCCTGATGTGAAATTAATCGGTCCTAACTGCCCAGGCGTTATTACTCCTGGTGCATGTAAAATTGGGATTATGCCTGGTCATATTCACAAACCCGGTTCAATTGGTATCGTTTCCCGTTCTGGTACATTGACTTATGAAACTGTTTATCAAACAACAATGAACGGTTTAGGTCAAACAACTTGCGTTGGTATCGGTGGTGACCCAATTCATGGCATGAACTTCATTGATTGCTTGACCATGTTTGAAGCTGATCCCAAAACTGAAGCAATGATTATGGTCGGCGAAATCGGCGGAAGTGCAGAAGAAGAAGCGGCCGCCTTTATCAAAGACAACATCAAAAAACCTGTTGCTGCTTACATTGCAGGGGTTACTGCTCCTCCGGGTAAACGGATGGGTCACGCAGGTGCAATTATTTCTGGTGGTAAAGGGACAGCACAAGACAAATTTGCGGCATTAGAATCCGCAGGCGTGTCTATTTGCAAATCTCCTACTGAATTAGGCGCAACGATTATGAAACGCTTAAAAGGCTAATTCATAATTTAACGTTCGCGTAAAAAAACGCCTAGAACTGAAAAGTTTTAGGCGTTTTTTTTATTCAT
>CAZKST010000175.1:0-7160 GCA_964555395.1 uncultured Thiotrichaceae bacterium
TTGCCCCAGATGTTATTCGCAGTTTGTTTGCCGCGTCTTAATTCAGACGCATCAACGACATCGTCATGGAGTAAAGTGGCGGTGTGAATAAATTCAATAACTGCTGCCAGTAATAAATGGTGTTGCGTTTCGGCGGGGGGATTCAGGGTAGCGCGAAAGGCGTTAGCACTGAGTAATACCATGATTGGGCGGAGTCGTTTGCCACCGCTGTTAACGATGTAATACCCTATTTGATTGACGAGTGCAACGTTGGAATGTAAGCGTTGTAGAATCAATTCATTCACTGCTTGCATGTCAGGTTTAACTAAGGTTTGGACAGCGGCAATATCCATTAATTAGACATCCTTTGAGTTGTTCGTTATATTTTTTAGAGTAACGGGCTATTTTACCGAATTTCGGTTTTTTTTTTCAAAAAATTAATTGTGTATGGGAGGGATTTTTTTATAAATCCGCTTTCAATATGAAATCTGCTTGGGTCTTTTTTTGTGTAAACTAAGGAAATAAGAGTGTTTAGTACACGTTTTTGGTTGCTTGCAGGCAGTTTAAATTTGGCTTTAACGATTGTGTTGGGTGCATTTGGCGCACATGCTTTAAAACAAACACTCAGTGCGGAGTTATTCACCATTTATCAAACAGCCGTGTATTATCATCAACTTCATGCAATGGGTTTGCTCGTTATCGGTGTATTAAGTCTTTTTGTGCATCGTTTATTTTTCTTGCAGTTAGCAGCAAGTCTTCTTTTGTTGGGTATTATACTCTTTTCTGGCAGCTTATATGCACTCGCATTAGTGGGAATTCGGGGATTGGGAATAATTACACCCATCGGCGGACTGGCTTTTATTGGGGGATGGTTATGTTTAACTTGGGCAATTTGGCAAGATTATAAACACTTACCTTGATATTGTGAAATAAGCATAAAGATATGACAGGAGAACAGATTGTGTTTAGCATTCGTCGAGCAGAAGAACGGGGACATTTTAACCACGGTTGGTTAGAAACCTATCATACTTTTTCTTTTGGGGATTATTATAGTCCGCAGCACATGGGGTTTGGTTGTTTGCGCGTCATTAATGAGGATTGGGTTGAACCTGCGGCGGGCTTTCCTACACATGGACATAGTGATATGGAAATTGTCACTTATGTGTTAGAGGGTGCGTTAGCCCATAAAGACAGTTTGGGTAATGGTTCTGTGATTCGTCATGGGGAAATTCAGCGAATGACGGCAGGTTCTGGTATTTTGCATAGTGAATATAATGCTTCTACCTCTGAGAAAGTGCATTTATTGCAGATTTGGATTCGTCCTAATGTGCGTGGGTTGCCGCCCAGTTATGAGCAATGTCCGATTCAATTGCGAGAAAATCAGTTAGTGTTAATTGCCGCCCCCACAGGGGGGAAAGATGCGGTGTTAATTCATCAAGCGGCGCGTATTCATGCAGGTTTGTTGCAAGCAGAAGCTAAAATAACCCATCATTTTGTTGAAAAATGGAACGGCTTTTTACAAATTGCGCGGGGTGAAATGCAGTTGCAAAACGGTGAAGTTTTACGGGCAGGGGATGGCGTGCGTATAGAAAATGAAGCGGCGGTTCACATGTTAGGTTTACAAGAAACTGAATTCTTGTTATTTGAACTGGAAGCTAGTTAAATTATGAACATAGGATTTCTCAATGTTGTCACTGTCACATAATGCAAAAGCAATCATAAAAGCGACGACACCGTTTTTAGAAGAAAAAGGCATAGCAGTTGCGCGCAGGATGTATGAAATTTTATTTGAACGTCATCCTGAATTAAAACAGTTGTTTGCAAATACACATCATGACCAACCCACTGTTTTAGCGCAGGCTATTATTGTTTACTGTAACAATATTGATAGTTTGGATAGTTTTACACAAGCAATTGCTTTAACTAAAGCGGTTGATAAGATTTCAACAGCGCATGTTAATGCACATGTGAAACCTGAACATTATCCCTTAGTGGGGGCAGCATTATTGCAAGCGATTCAAGATATTTTAGGCGATGCGGCTACACCCGAAATTTTAGCGGGTTGGCAAGAGGCTTATACGCATTTAGCCAGTATTTTAGTGCGGGCAGAAACTGAAAAGTATGCAAAAGCAGAAAAAATAAGTGCTCTTTTTTAAGAGTAAAAATGAGAGTTGCACTGATAAAATGCGTTATTGTAATTTGTTTGCTGCGTTTCCTTTGCTAAAATAGATTTTTGATTATATACTTAGAAGTTTATTTCTATTTGTTCTGTTCACTTTATTTATAAGGAGAATTTCATTCAATGCCAAACGTTAAAGTAAAAGAAAACGAACCCTTTGAAGTTGCCGTCCGTCGTTTCAAACGCTCTTGCGAAAAAGCAGGTATTCTTGCTGAAGTTCATCGTCGCGAATTCTATGAAAAACCCACCTCTGTGCGCAAACGCAAAGCAGCGGCTGCGGTTAAACGCCATCTCAAAAAAGTCTCCCGCGAAACTATCCGCCGCGAACGTCTCTACTAATCTGTTAACTTAACAGTCTATGGATGATTGCATTAATCTATCTCGATGTTAGTTTTGATTAATGCTAAAAACCTCACTCGCTTATTGTTGATTTTATTTATAAAAACTGATAACAAGCGGGTGTTGTGTATTTCCAATTTTCTATGCAATTGAGCCTCTGAAAATACTATGTCTGAGTTAAAAGCACGCATTCAAGAAGATGTTAAAACTGCAATGAAAGCGCAGGATAAACCCCGTTTAAATACCTTGCGTTTAATGACAGCGGCTTTAAAACAAAAAGAAGTAGATGAACGCATCGTGTTAACTGATGCCAATGTCATTGAAATTTTGAATAAGATGTTAAAGCAACGCCAAGAATCTATTGAGCAATATCGTAATGGTGGACGCGAAGATTTAGTGGCGCAAGAGCAATTCGAAATTGAAGTGATTAAAACCTATATGCCTACAGCCTTAAGTGATGCTGAAGTTGCTGCTTTATTAGAAGCGGCAATTGCTGAAGCGGGTGCAAGCTCTGCAAAAGATATGGGGAAAGTGATGAATATCTTACGTCCACAAATTCAGGGACGGACAGATATGAAAGTAGTGAGCGAGTTAGTTAAACAACGTTTATCGTAAAACGGTTTAATAACAAGTAATTTCTGTAGAGTGAAACTGTTGCTGTTTCACTCCCTTCTTATTTCTCATTTAGGTAGTTGTTTGCTTAGCAATTATGCGTATTGCTCGTCGATTTATTGAAGATGTCATCGCGCGTACTGATATTGTCGACTTGATTGACAGTTATGTCCCTTTAAAAAAAGCGGGACGTAGTCATGTTGCCTGCTGTCCCTTCCACAGTGAAAAATCTCCCTCGTTTCATGTTAGCTCAGAAAAGCAGCTTTATCATTGCTTTGGCTGTGGCGTTTCTGGAAATGTGGTGAGTTTTCTTATGGAATATGCACGGCTGGATTTTGTGGAAGCCATTGAAGAGCTTGCTAGTCGGCAAGGAACGACGGTGATGTATGAAGAAGGGGTGCAAACACCCAGCAATGAACAACAGCATCATCCTGAATTGTACGCATTTTTAGACCAAGTCACCGAATATTACATTCAAAAATTACGAGAGTCTACCGAAGCGCGCCAGTATTTAAAACAGCGCGGGATTAGTAACGCAACGATTAAACAATTTAGATTGGGCTATGCGCCTGCTGAGTATAATCATTTAGTGGCTTTATTTGGCGCGACACCAGAAAGTAAGCATTTATTATCAGAAGTGGGTTTGTTAAGTGAAGGGGAAAAAGGGCGACCTTATGAACGCTTTCGCCAGCGGTTAATGTTTCCAATTGTTGACCAACGCGGGCGGGTCATTGGTTTTGGTGGGCGGGTGTTAAATGACAGCAAACCTAAATATTTAAATTCACCAGAAACTGCACTTTTTCAAAAAGGTAAAGAATTATACGGCTGGTTTCAAGCCAAACAGCAAAAACCTAAATATGCCATTGTAGTAGAAGGCTATATGGATGTGATTGCATTACATCAATATGGTTTTAGCAATGCAGTAGCAACATTGGGCACGGCAACCAGTAAAGACCATTTAAGCCGTTTGTTTAGAAGTGTTGAGCATATTATTTTTTGTTTTGATGGCGATGAAGCAGGACATAAAGCCGCATGGCGCGCTTTAGAAATTGCTTTACCTGTGCTCAGTGCAGGACGGCAATTGCAATTTGCATTTTTACCAGAAGGTGATGACCCTGATAGTTTTGTGCAACGTGAAGGTAAAGAAAATTTCTTAAACTACTTGAATCAAGCCAAATCTTTATCCATATATTTATTTGAGCAATTGCAGCATAGAATACAAAATCAACGCCTCAATCCTGATTCACCCGAGGGACGGGCGCGTTTAGTGGAATTGGCAAAGCCTTTAATTAGTCAAATTCCTGCTGAAAATTATAGAGAAATTTTATTACAAGAATTAATGTCTATTGCGCGTGTAAATTCGCAAAATTTAACTACACTTATAGAAACAAGTTTACCTAAAAAAAGTAAGTTTTTAACCTCAACACCGCCCAGAGCGCGCTCGCCGTTGTTGACGACGCAGTTATCAGAAGCGCAGCGGGTGATTATGTGGTTGTTACAACAACCGCATCTGTTTGTACGTTTGCATGAAAATGAATTGGAAATTATGACGGATATCGCCACACTAGACAGTGCGGATGCAGGTTTATTGCTTGCAGTTGCTGAATTTTTAGAACGTTATCCACAAAGTACAACCACGACCATTTTAACGCATTGGCGCGGCACACCGCATGAAGTGACTTTGCAAAATTTATATGCTCGCAGTGCACAATTAGCACAGCACAATGAGCAGGAATTTTTTGATACGGTCAGAAAGTTAAATCAACGTGTTACAGAGCGTCAGTTAAATGAGCAATTAACACAACATTCGCTGATGACTTTGACACCGAGTGAAATGTCAGCCGAAGAGAAAGAACGATTAAAACAGTTAGTTCAAGCTAAAGCACACACGAAAAATAAACTTAAAAACTAATTAATCAGTGTAATGTCAAAGCAATGTCATGAAATTTGAGAGACAATGCGTTTAATGATTGAATTAAAAGGTAGTTTTCATATCTCATTCTACTTAATTTGAACTTTAGATTAACACTTTTACCCAAAGTGTACAAATTTTTTTATGTCAAAAAAGTCAACTATTTAATTGAATAAACACCGTTTACTATTGAAATTTAACTAGATTTTCACGTTGCAATCATAACTGAACAAGGTATAACACCATGATGCTGAACCCTGAAGAACAGAAATCTCAACTTAAACAATTAATTGCTAAAGGTAAAGAACAAGGTTATTTAACTTATCATGAAGTGAATGACCATTTACCTGACGACGTAGTTGATGATCCTGAACAAATTGAAAGCATCATTTGCATGATTAATGATATGGGCATTACCGTTCATGAATATATTCCTGATCCTGAAAGTTTATTGATGTCTGAACCTAGTTTGCCTGATGACGATGATGATGCAGAAGAAGAAGCAGTGGCGGCATTAGCCACCGTTGACAGTGAATTTGGACGTACAACAGACCCCGTGCGCATGTACATGCGCGAAATGGGCACAGTAGAATTATTAAATCGGGAAGGCGAAATTAAAATTGCTAAACGCATTGAAGAAGGCATGACGCAAGCCTTGTCGTTCTTAGCAATGTATCCTGATGTAGTTGAAGAATTATTGAATCGCTATGATTTGGTAAATACAGAAGAATATCGTTTATCTGACATTATTTTAGGCTTTAACGATAGCACTAGCATTGAGCCTGATATGCCGTTAGATTTTGACCCAGAATCTGATGATGATTGTTTAGTTGCGACTGGCGCGGACAATTTAGAAGATGAAGATGGCGTTGCGGCGTTAATGGACGATTGCAATTTAGACCCCGAAGAAACCCAAGCGCGTTTTGAAAAATTGCGGGAATTGTACACTAACTTAGTGAATGCACGGGAAAAACACACGATTCATTCTGAACAGTATGCACAATGCCGTAAAGAAGTGGCAGATTGCTTTTTACAATTCCGTTTAGCGCAAAAATTGATTGATGACCTTACCAATAAATTGCGCCACGCGGTTGCAATTATTCGCGAACAAGAAAATTTAATCCGCGATATTTGCGTTGGTAAAGCGGGCATGAGCAAAAAAGATTTCTTAGCGGTATTCAAACACAGTGAAAACGGCAAAGATTGGGTAAGTGCTTTATTAACCACGAAAAAAAGCTATGCTGATAAGTTAAAGCATCATGTTGAAGATTTACGCCGCGCACAAGGCAAATTAAACGCGATTTCTGACCGCTATCGTTTAAATATTGACGAGTTAAAAGACATTAACAAACAAGTGTCTATCGGTGAAGCCAAAGCCCGTCGCGCCAAAAAAGAAATGATTGAAGCGAATTTGCGCTTAGTGATTTCTATTGCCAAAAAATACACAAATCGTGGTTTGCAATTCCTTGATTTAATTCAAGAAGGCAATATCGGTTTAATGAAAGCGGTGGATAAATTTGAATATCGTCGCGGTTATAAATTCTCAACCTATGCGACTTGGTGGATTCGTCAAGCGATTACACGCTCTATTGCTGACCAAGCCCGCACAATTCGTATTCCTGTGCACATGATTGAAACGATTAATAAATTAAACCGTGTTTCTCGGCAAATTCTGCAAGAAAAAGGACGGGAAGCCACGCCAGAAGAATTAGCCGTGCGAATGGATATGCCAGAAGACAAAATCCGTAAAGTGTTGAAAATTGCCAAAGAGCCGATTTCTATGGAAACGCCGATTGGGGATGATGAAGATTCACATTTAGGCGATTTTATTGAAGATACCAGTTTGCCCGCGCCATTAGATTCTGCAACTTTTGAAGGGTTGCGCCGCGCTACGCAAGACATGTTAAACAGTTTAACGCCCCGCGAAGCTAAAGTATTAAGAATGCGTTTTGGGATTGATATGCCGACCGACCACACTTTGGAAGAAGTGGGCAAACAATTTGATGTGACACGCGAGCGGATTCGGCAAATTGAAGCTAAAGCTTTACGCAAATTGCGTCATCCTAGCCGTTCTGAACAATTGCGTAGTTTCTTAGACTAAATTTTCATATAAGTTAAGCACAAATGTAGGGTGGAATA
>CAZKST010000176.1:0-7128 GCA_964555395.1 uncultured Thiotrichaceae bacterium
AGGCTTGCTAGGTTTTTAAAACCTAGTAGGTTTATTTATTTGAATGGATTCAAAACGCAAGTCATTAAATTTTAAAATTTTAATTACCATTCACATTAAGCAAAAAGTTGAAATTTATAGTTATTTTTGTAATTTCTCAACTTTTATAGCTCACTTAATACAAAATTAGAAGTTACGCAATTCAGATAAAAGTAGGATGGGCTGACGTTTGTTCAACTGCGTAACTTCTAAAAATATCCCATCAAACTTAAATTAATTCCCCTCATCAAGATAAAATACTCAGCAAAACGAATTGTAGTACGGTTGCTTGTTATAGCAAACGCGCTATAAAATAAATATCTTTGTCTGAACCCTAATTTACTTAATTAATTTAATTTTCTTAATTTTTTCATTAAGTTAATCAAGAAAATTAAGTGAATTAAGGTTCAGATAATAGTGCGGTTACTATCTCAGCTTTTGCATGAAAAAATACACATTTCTTGGTGGGAGTTGCCGCGCATATAAACAACAGGGATTTTATAAGGGGAATAAAACATAGTATTCTATATTTAAGTAAATTTTAAATTTACGGTATAGCCAAATCTGTTTTTAAAGACAGTTTTAATTAATACACTTGTTTTTTATGTTATGAATTTAAAAAAATCTTTAACACATTCTTTACCTGAACATTGTTGGAAAGTGATTGGTGTTTGGGGAAATCAGAGCATTAAATGTGATTTATTAGCAACCGTTATTCATTGTCATAATTGCGAGATTTTTACGCAAGCAGGACGGAATTTATTAGAACGTGAATTACCGCCTGAATATCAAGAAGAGTGGAAAGAAGTTTTTGCAAGTCGTAAAGCAGAAACGGAATTAAATACTTTATCTATTTTAATTTTTAGAATAGAAAACGAGTGGTTAGCATTACCCGCTTCGGCATTTGCTGAGGTGATAGAAGCCACTAAACCGCATACAGTTCCACATCGGGCAAATCCTGTTTTATTGGGGTTGGTTAATATTCATGGCGAAATTCAATTGTGCGTTTCTTTAAAAGCGTTATTAGGCATTCAAACCGTTGCCAATTTAAAAAATGCTTATACTAGAATGTTAGTGATGCGGGATAAAGAATGGTTGTGGGTTTTTCCTGTTAATGAAATTTATGGTGTATATCATCTTTCTTCTTCTTGTTTAGAAACACCTCCCGCAACCGTAATTAAATCAGAAAATAGTTTTAGCAAACATATTTTTGTTTGGGAGCAACGACGTGTTGCTTTATTGGATATTCAATTAGTCTTAACACAGTTAGAAAAACAAGTTAAAATGGAACATTAGTTTTTTGTTACATCATTAAAGGATTATCATGACACTTTCTAAGATTAAGCAACAACAATATGATGAGTTGATGGCGCGTTATAATGATTTAAGCGCGATTATTCAGCAATTAGAGAAACAGCGTATTTTAGAGACACGCATCACAGATAAAATGCGCATTGAGCATGAATTAAAAGCGTTGAAAGCTGACCGAGCACAGATTACTGATGAACTTGAGGCTTTAGAAGGTGCAGAAAAAAGCAGTGCTGCTGATGGAAACGCCGCGCCAACACCCGCAACAAATGCGAATAATTCGCCTAAAGTGTTTATTTCTTATAATCATAAAGATAAAGTACATGTAACAACTTTAAAATTGTTGCTTAAAATGGCAAATGTTCCTGTCACAATTGATTCAGAAGTGATGGTTGTAGGACAGGATATTGAGCAATTTATTAATCAATGTATTCGTGATACCGATGTTACTTTATCCGTGATTTCTGATAATAGTTTAGAATCAGCTTGGGTCGCGATGGAAACAACCAATACTTTTGTTGCTCAAAATTTAGGCAAAAAGAAATTTATTCCTTGCTATATTGATAGCAATTTTTTTAGCAATGAAAAGAATCAAGCGCGAATGCAAAAAGTTGAGCAAATGATTGAAGAGTTGAAAGCACAAATTCAAACACGCATGACACAAGATTTAGCCTTTGAAGATTTAAATTTACAATTGAAACGTCAACGCAAATTACGCGAAAACTTACCCGACATTCTCGCTAAATTACAAAGCACTTTATGTATGGATATTAGTCCGAATGAAATTGAGCGTAATTTTCCTAAAATTCTACAAGCAATCCAAAGTTAAAACAGGTCAGCCTTTGTGAAAGATGCCCGTTTATTTAAAACATTTTTGTTTTTTTTAAGTTTTTATAGCTTAAATTTGTATGCGGTAGAAATACCAACGGGCTATCGCACAGAGCATTATCGCGCCCCTACGCCTGCCTCCGTTCCTAATGCGACAACTGTAAATACACGCGAATTGCAAGCCCTACTCGCGCAAGAATCTGTCACTTTAATTGACGTGATGGCGGCAACTTATAGACCTGAAACCGCTTTTTTTGACGGTGAATGGCTATTAAATGAGCCGCACACGACTATTAAAGGGGCGGTTTGGCTGCCTAATGTCGGTTATGGCACATTAGATTCTTTACTACAACGTTACTTTCAACATTATCTCACTCGCTTAACAAATGGCAATCCACACCATCCTATTGTATTTTATTGTATATTAGATTGCTGGATGGCATGGAACGCGGCAAAGCGGGCTGCAACCGAATTGACTTATCAGCGTGTATATTGGTATAGAGATGGCATGGATGGCTGGGAAGCTGCAAAATTGCCGACGATGGAAGTACAGCCTTTGCCAATTCGCTTTGATTAATGAGCGTGTTTCTCTGCCTGTAACACATTCTTCATCTTAGGTTGTCTGCTAACGACCTGTCATTATTCCGTCAAAATAACACCGCGTTGGTTACGACCTGTTTACGCATTCACTTATTCAAGCAACAAGATTCATTATGAGCAGTTTTATTGCACTCAAAAAACATTTAAATCAACATATTATCGGGCAACAGGCATTATTAGAAAGTCTTTTAGTCGGTTTATTATGCGATGGGCACGTTTTAATTGAAGGGATGCCAGGACTCGCAAAAACTACCGCAATCAAGGCTTTGGCGCAAGCTGTAGAAGGCGAATTTCAACGTATTCAATTCACTCCCGATTTATTGCCTGCGGATGTAGTTGGTACAGAAATTTATCAACATGATGAGGGGACTTTTAAATTTAGGTCAGGGCCTTTATTTCATCATATTGTATTAGCAGATGAAATTAACCGTGCTCCGCCTAAAGTGCAATCTGCTTTGCTGGAAGCCATGGCAGAGCGACAAATTACTGTGGGACATCAAACGTATGCTTTGCCGCCGCTGTTTATGGTGTTAGCAACGCAAAACCCTGTTGAGCAAGAAGGCACTTATCCCTTGCCCGAGGCACAATTAGATCGATTCTTGCTTCATACAATTGTTGATTATCCCAGTCGGGATGAAGAATTAGCCGTATTGGCATTGATGGAGCAAGAAGTGAGTGCTACTTCACCACGTTTAACTGCGCCAATTTTGATGCAAGCAGAATTATTTGAGGCTCGTCAAGCGGTTAATCAAGTGTATCTTGCGCCGCAATTAAAAGAATATTGTGTAGATTTAGTGAGAATGACCCGCGAACCGCATCATGCTGATTTAAAACGTTGGCGACGGTTTGGTGCATCACCGCGTGCGACTTTAGCCTTAGCTCGCTGTGCGCGAGCGGTTGCTTGGTTAAACAATGAAAATTATGTAACGCCTGAACATATTCAAGCCATTGTGCCGAGTGTGTTGCGCCATCGGGTGATTTTGTCATTCGAAGCAGAAGCAGATGGCATTTCTATCAATCAGTTTATTCAAAGATTGTTGGAACTTGTCGCTGTTCCCTAAAATGAAGGAATTTTACCAGTGTCTATGTATCCGTCCCATGATGAGTTAGTTAAGCTAAATCATAAACTTAAGCAAGCATACGAAAGTCATGATACTCAACAGTGGGTGGATACACAACTTGCTTTAGGGACATATTATCAACAACAGCAATTAGATTTTTTAGCCTGTACGCATTGGCAAGCGTTGTATCAGTATTATCAACAAACAGCGCAATATGAACAGGCGCAGCAGTTATTACAAGAAATTCCTGAATTATTAAATGCTTTGTCAAGATTATCGCCTAGATTATCCCTTCCTGTTGATAGTGAAATTACCCCGCAATTTTTTCCCACACTTAATCCTCAAACTTCATTGATTCAAGAATCTCCTGTTTCAGTTATAGACAATACCGACAGTTTTGAAACGGAAATCAATGAACCACAAACTATTTTAGATGTCGTTTCTTATCGCCATTTGCCATTTAGTTTCTTTCAACAGTGTTGTGAACAATTGCCGTTTAGTTTATGTATTATTAATCGCGAAGGGCATTTATTGTATTTAAACCGAGTGAGTTGTGATTTATTTGCTGTCAATTTTTTCCGTAATGGTTTAATTCAACTGGATAATGTAACGGAGCAAGGTCAGTTTTATCAATTAGGAACAACGACTTTATATCCTGTAGAGAAATTTCCACTCATTAAAGCTTTACAAGGCGATGCGTATAAAGTTGAAGATATTGAAGTTAAACGCAATTTAAGTTCCTCCCCTGTTCCTTTAGAAATGTGGTCTATTCCCTTAATTGATACGGAACATACTTTATATGCTGCTTTATTGTTATGTATTGATATTACACAGCGTAAACGTTTAGAAAAAGAGCATCAACAACAACATACGCAATTATTGCATCACTCCGCGCACTTACGCGAAACACAACAGCATTTATCATATCTACAACAACGCTATCAAGCGTTATATACCTTTGCGCCGATTGGCTACATTACATTGGACAATCACGGCAAAATTTTAGACTTAAATCTGCGGGCGGCGCATTTACTCGGCATTGAGCGGCGACATTATATTGGGCAATTGTTCAAAGTGTTTCTATCGGCAAGTGATGCAAATAGTTTTCAGCAACATTGTTTACAAGTGTTACGCACACAGCAGCGGCAAGTATGCGAAGTGGAAGTGAAACCCAAAAAATGGGGAACGCTATTTTTACGTTTAGAATCCAGTGCTTTAAGCCGTGCAGGCGAACCGCTGTTATTGCAAACGGCATTAACCGATGTGACTGAGCATAAACGGACTGCGATGGAATTAGTTAAATATCGCAATCATTTAGAAGAATTAGTCCGCAATAGAATGGTGGATTTGCAAACCACGAATGAACAATTGCAGCGCGAAATTTTAGAGCGACGAATTACTGAAAGTCGCTTACATTTATTAGAATCGGTCGTAGTCAATGCACGAGATTCCATATTAATTACCGAAGCCGAACCCATTAAATCTCCAGGCCCGCGTATTGTTTATGTTAATTCTGCATTTACGCAGATGACGGGCTACAGTTTAGATGAAATCATTGATAAAACGCCGCGTATTTTACAAGGCGAAAAAACGGATAAAGCAACGTTAGACAAATTACGGGAAGCTTTGAATAATTGGCAATCTATTCAAGTAGAATTAATTAATTATCGTAAAGATGGTTCAGAATTTTGGATTAATTTTCAAGTGTTTCCAATTGCAGATGAACATGGTTGGTACACGCATTGGGTAGCGATTCAACGCGATGTAACAGAGCGTAAAGAAGTAGAAAAAAATTTACAATTAGCCAAAGAAGCGGCTGAAAGTGCAAACCAAGCAAAAAGTACGTTTTTAACCAATATGAGCCATGAATTACGCACGCCGTTAAATGGTATTTTAGGCTATGCGCAAATTTTAGAACGTGATATTAATTTGACTGAAAAACAACATATTGGCGTGCGCACCATTCGCCGCAGTGGCGAACATTTATTGATGCTGATTAATGATATTTTAGATTTGGCAAAAATTGAGGTAGGGCGATTTAGTTTAGTGTCTATTGATTTTGTACTGACTGATTTAGTTGAAGAAATGATGGAATTATTTCAAGCCCAAGCCCAACAGCATGATATTGAATTCCATTCTATTTTAGATTTAGATTTGCCGGGTATTGTACGGGGCGATATAAAACGCTTGCGCCAAGTGTTATTAAATTTACTGGGTAATGCGATTAAATTCACCAGCTTAGTGAAAGGACGACGGCGGATTGTCAGTTTTAAAATACAGTATCAAAATGACCATGCTTATTTTGAAGTAAAAGATACAGGCATTGGTATTCCAAGCAGTCAATTAGAAAAAATTTTTATGCCTTTTGAGCAATTAGGTTGCACGCAACAACAACAACAAGGCACAGGTTTAGGCTTATCTATCAGTCAACGCTTAATTAATTTAATGGGCAGTGAATTACATGTAGAAAGTATGGTTGATTATGGCAGCCGTTTTTGGTTTTCCATTCTGTTGCCAGTCACACAAGCCCAAAATCGTAACTCCATCAATCATCTCATCTCAGAAATTACGCTAGGGTATCAACGCACCGATGCTTATTCTTATCCTTTTAAAATTTTAGTGGTGGATGATAATCCTGATAATCGACAATTAATGCACGACTTGTTAGAACCTTTAGGATTTGAAATATTATTAGCCACTCAAGGCGCAGAAGCCTTGCAAATTTTGCAAACACAGTTCGTAGATGGTTTAATTACTGATTTAAAAATGCCTGTCATGACGGGTATAGAATTATTAGAGAAACTCGCAAATCTGAAAAAACTCCCCCCTGTTATTTTTGTGACTTCCGCCGATTTATACAGTGCTCGCCAATTAAATCATTTACCTAGTCATATAGTATTAACTAAACCTATAGATATTAATCAATTGCTTAAAGCATTAGAAAGCAATTTACCTTTAAAATGGCAAAGAAAATCTTTACATTCCGTAAGTGCCGATTCAGAAATTTCACACAATTTTCCAATTCCCCCTTTAAATTTTATTGATGAATTAATTGCAGAAATTCGTAAAGGAAAAATTAAAAATATCCTAGACCAAATATATACATTAGATGCAGAAATTTATGGTGAATTCATTGCTAAAATTAAACAACTTGCCGATAATTTTGAAATTGTTAAACTTCAAAAATTTTTAAATGCAATTAAAGAACATGAATGAGTAGATTTAAAATAATTCTGAACCTTAATTCACTTAATTTGCTTGATTAACTTAATGAAAAAATTAAGAAAATTATATTAATTAAGTAAATTATGGT
>CAZKST010000177.1:0-7119 GCA_964555395.1 uncultured Thiotrichaceae bacterium
AAATTTTTCACTGCGCTGCACATCTGCAACGCCCATTTCATATTCAGCAATTTCTTCAATGCTTTGCTTGATAAAATCAGAATCCATACCTTCTGAATCATCTAAGTTAATCACCTCCATTTTCTTTAAACTTTGCACAATAAAAGGAGAATGCGTAGTTGCAACAAACTGTAAATTAGGAAAGGTTTTCTTTAAATCATTAACAATATTTTTTTGCCATTGTGGATGTAAATGTTGTTCTATTTCATCAATTAATATAATACCTTCAGATTCTTCAATCGCTTTTTCTTTTAAATGTCCATTTAAAACAACACAGCGATAAGCCAATTCAGCAACTAGGGCAGCAATTGTACGTTGCCCGTCACTTAAATGTTTAAATGCAATACGTTGTTTATTTCCATTACTAAAATAACGTGTTCCCACTAAATCATTTTCTTTTAAATCAAAATATAATTCTTGCCAATTATCATCCATACAATTACTAATTGCTTGTTTAACTAAATTCAATAAAGTTTCATCTTCTTCATGAATCTTAGTCATGTATTCATAAGTTAATAACCATTTTAAATAATCAATATTATTATTTGTAGGATTTAAACAATTTGCATAACCTTGCTTAAAAATAGAAGCTTTAGCTTGTGGCTCAATTTTCTTTATTTTTGGTAAATGTTCTGTACTATAATAAGCAAAAACAGGTAGTTTAATATGTTTACCTGTGCGAATAATTTCTTGATGTTGTTTTGCAATTTCTGAAATGGGGAATATTTTTCTTGATAAACCTGATTTAGCCGTTAATAATCTTTGTTGCCATCCAATTTGCGTTTTATCAATAACGCCTTCGGCATAAATACGGACGGGAAATTGTGGTGAAAAATAATCGCCAAAATCTTTAATATAAGAAGTATTTTGTAAAGTTTTTATATCCGTTTTTTTTAATTCATCAATACCTAATAAATAAGCACTTGCAGCAACAGCCAACGCATCAATCAAAGTCGTTTTTCCTTTGCCATTATTTCCAATGATTACCGTAAAACGCTCAGAAAAATTAAACTCTTTTTCTTCAAATCCTTTAAAATTATTTATTTTAATTCTTTCTATTCTCATAATTTTTTAAATCTAAGATTGATATTTATAACGTGAATTTAGCGGATAAAATTTAAAAAAGTTTAGCTATTTACATTAAGCAAATTTTTGAACGCGCTTTAATAAACCTGCTAGGTTTTGAAAACCTAGCAAATTTTTTAGTTTGTTTTTAAACAAAAACTACAAAATAATCTTTGTTCCTAATAATTCAAGAAACTTCGCTAACCATTGTGGATGAGCAGGCCATGCGGGGGCGGTGACTAAATTGCCATCAACGTATGCGTCAGTCAAAGCAATATCTACCCAGCAACCGCCTGTTGTGTTGATTTCAGGCGCAACGGCGGGATAAGCTGAGCAGCTTTTGCCTTTTACGACACCCGCCGCTGTTAAAATTTGCGCACCGTGACAAACCGCAGCAATCGGTTTGTTGGTTTCAGCAAAATGTTTAACAATATTAATAATTTCTGGATTTAAACGTAAATATTCTGGTGCACGTCCGCCTGGAATGACTAAAGCATCGTAATCGCTGGCTTTCACTTCAGCAAACGTTGCGTTTAAGGTGAAGTTATGCCCTGATTTTTCGCTGTAAGTTTGGTCACCTTCAAAGTCGTGAATTGCTGTGCGAACGATATCCCCTTGTTTTTTATTGGGGCAAACGGCGTGCACAGTGTGTCCTACCATGGATAAAGCTTGAAAGGGCACCATGATTTCGTAGTCTTCAACGTAATCCCCTGCTAACAACAGAATTTTTTTTGCACTCATTGCGCATTCTCTAAAAAGAAGTGATTAAAAATTTCGGATGGACGATGCTTTTTATTGTTCGCCCGTCTGCAATTATAGGTCTATTTGACGAGAATCAAGAGGGCGTATGGTTTTTTGGGGTTAATATTTCTGCGGTGTGGCGTTGGGCTAGTTTAACGTATTGTTCGGCGGAGTAGGCGAGATATTCAAGTTCGGCATCAGTTAATTCCCGCACTTTTTGTACGGGGCGACCATGCCATAAATGCTTGCCTGTCAATACTTTATTCGGTGGAACTAAACTACCCGCACCGAGCAGAGTATAAGGTTCTAATACGGCATCATCCATAATAATTGAACCCATGCCAATCAGGCTAAAATCGCCAATTTTGCAAGCATGGAGAATGACTTGATGTCCTACAGTGACTGATTCGCCAATCACCAAAGCGCGACCGCCGACAGAATAACGCCCGTCATGAGTGACGTGCAAAATTGCGCCATCTTGTACATTGCTGCGTGCGCCGATGCTGATGGCTTGCACATCGCCACGCGCAACGACCATCGGGAATAAAGACGCATGTTCGCCGACTGTCACTTGTCCAATAACAACGGCTAACGGGTCAATATAGGCAGTGCTGGCAATTTGCGGGGTGTGATTTTCAAAAGTGCGAATAGGCATGAGTTTTAAATTCGGTGGGTGATAGATAAAAATAAACCTGCTAGGTTTCTAAAACCTAGCAGGTCTGTTTGAACAGCTTCAAAAATCCGTCAGTCTGGCAGACTTTATAATTTATTCACGGGTATCTTTAAACATCCGATGTCCGCTAATCATCGTACTAATCATGCTTTGGCGTGACATCACATCTTCGCGTAATGCGGCATAAACGTGAAGCATGATAAAAATGACCATTGACCACATGCCTAAATTATGAAATGTGTGCAAATCTTGGCTTTGCCCAACGAAAGGAATTACCCAACCAAATAATTGGTCAGCCCAACTGCCTTGTCCTAATCCTTCGCTGTATAAAGCAAAGCCTGTGAAAATCATAAATGGCGTGCCGAGCGTGATAAAAAAGAACATCGCAAATTGCGCTAATGGATTGTGTCCAATGTATTTTTTGGGTTCGGGTTGAATAAATAAATACCAACGTAACTCAAAAAGCACTTCGCGCCACCATTGCGGATTCCAAAACGGTAAACTGAATAATTGGCGAGCGTGCGAATTGCCAACAAATGCCCAATAAATCCGTCCTAAAAAGCCGATAGTGAAAATATACGCGGCGGTAAAATGGGCGAAGCGAATGTAATTCATTAAGAAATTTTCGCTTGCTTCACCTGGAACAGAATGTAAAGGGTGAGAAATTAAATAGCCTGTGATAATTAACACGGTAATGGCTAAAGCATTGACCCAATGCCAAATGCGTAACGGTGCTTCATAGACATACACCACGGGAGCAGTAACATCAAATTTTTCTTCACCCGTGATACTAAAAGGTTTGAATTTAAACGCCATTGTGAAACCTCGACTGTAAAACCTTCGGCGGTTAAGTGTAAAGACGGTAAAAAACCGTCTTAGCTCAGGTTAAATGACTATAACACTTTGACTTTAGCTAACTCTTGCCCGTCGGGTGACATGACGTGAGTTGAACAGGCTAAACAAGGGTCAAAGCTGTGTAAAGTGCGTAAAATTTCTAGCGGTTGGTCAGCAACAGCAACAGGAGTGTTGAGTAATGCCGCTTCATACGCACCAATTTGTCCTGATGGGTCACGCGGTGAAGCGTTCCATGTGGTGGGTACAATGGCTTGATAGTTATCAATTTTACCATCTTTGATTTTTGCCCAGTGTCCCAACGCGCCGCGTGGTGCTTCGCCAATGCCTACGCCTTTAACTTCGCCCCAATCTTTAGGGTCCCATTTGTCAACGTTAGCGGTGGCAGTATCGCCTGCTTTGATGTTGGCAATTAAGCGGTCATAGAAATATTGCATTTTATGTGCAGACCAAGAGGCTTCTAAACCGCGGGCAGCCGTGCGTCCTAATGTGGAGAATAAAGCGGTTAATGGTAAGTCTAAAGCTTTTAATGTGCTATCAACTTGTTCTTTAATTTCTTTATGTCCGCGTGCATAGGCAATCACATAACGGGCTAATGGACCCACTTCCATCGCGTGACCTTTCCAGCGGGGAGCTTTAATCCATGAATATTTAGCAGATTCATCAATTTGCTCAATATTGGTTTTTGTCCCTTTAGATTTCGCGCCCAATTGGAAATGGGGTTCAGTGATACCGTCCCAAGGGTGTAAACCTTTAGTTTCATCAGGATATTTGTACCATGAATGCGTTACAAACTCTTGAATTTCTTCAGGGGCGCGGGGGTCAACGTCGTAAACTTTAGTTAAATCGCCGTTGATAATTGCACCGGGAGGTAACAACATACTGCCTAAACCGTAGTCATTGGCGCGGTCGGGGAATTCGCCATAAGACAACAAGTTTTGACTGGCTAAACCGCCACCATACGTCCAATCTTTATAGAATTTAGCAATCGCTAATAAATCAGGAACATAAACTTTATCAATAAACTCAATCGTTTGTTTGATAATACTGGCGACCATGTTTAAGCGTTCCATGTTAATCGCGCCGACTGCGCCAACGCCGTCAACATTGATTGAACAAGGCATTCCGCCCACTAACCAGTTAGGATGTGGGTTTTTACCGCCGAAAATGGTATGAATTTTAACGATGTCTTTTTGGAAATCTAAGGCTTCTAAATAGTGCGCAACTGCCATTAAATTCGCTTCTGGCGGTAATTTATACGCAGGATTGCCCCAATAACCATTCATGAAAGGACCTAATTGTCCAGACTCCACGAAGGCTTTTAAACGGGTTTGAATATCTTTGAAATAACCGGGCGAAGATAACGCCCAGCTAGAAATACTTTGAGCTAATTGCGACGTTTGCACAGGGTCTGCTTTTAACGCTGACACCACATCCACCCAATCTAGCGCGTGCAAATGATAGAAATGCACTAAATGGTCATGCACATACAAACAAGATTGCATTAAGTTACGAATCAAGTTTGCATTTTCAGGAATTTTAATACCCGCTGCATCTTCAATGGCGCGTACAGACACTAAAGCGTGCGTCCCTGTACATACACCACAAATCCGCTCACAAAATGCCCACGCATCACGCGGGTCACGCCCTTTTAAAATCACTTCCAACCCGCGCCACATTGTCCCTGTTGAAACGGCGTTGCGAATTACGTTATTACTGTCTAAATTGACTTCACAACGCATGTGTCCTTCAATCCGTGTGACAGGGTCAACAACAACACGTTGCCCGCTATCGTCTAATGAAAAACCATTGGGTGTTTGAATAATCCCCATGAATCAACTCCTTAAAATTATTCGGTGGTGGTGGTTTGTGCGGGTTGAGCAGGTTTAGCGGTTTCGCTACTGTCGCCCATTTTTGCGCGTTTAATTGCCGATGCTGCGATGTGAACCGCGATACCGCCCGCCACGCCTGCAGCCGCGCCCATGCCGATGGTGTCTGCTGTTGTTTCTGCGGGGAATAAATTAACGCCAGTGGGTTGATTGCCCATATAATGTTTAACGTCAGTTAAACGCTCGTAGAATGAGCCTTTATCCCAGAAGCCATCTTCAGAGCAACCGATACAGCCATGTCCAGAACCGATAGGGAACGATACGCCTTCATTCCAACGCACGGTAGAACAAGCGTTATAGGTTGTAGGACCTTTGCAACCGACTTTGTATAAACAGTAACCTTTACGCGCATTTTCATCATCAAACGCTTCCACATACTGCCCAGCGTCAAAATGCGGACGACGATAGCATTTATCATGAATCCGTTGGCTATAAAACATTTTTGGACGACCTTGGCGGTCTAATTCGGGGAAGCGGTCAAACGTCAGCATATAAGTGACCACGCCCGACATGACTTCCGCAATCGGTGGGCAACCGGGGATTTTAATAATTGGTTTATCAAAAATAACTTTATGTACAGGCGTTGCGCGGGTAGGATTGGGATGCGCGGCTTGCACACAGCCCCAAGACGCACAAGAACCCCATGCAATAATTGCTTTTGCATGTGCGGCAGCATGTTTTAATTGCTCAACGAAAGGCTTGCCGCCCACGATACAATACATGCCATCTTCATTTAACGGCGGATTACCTTCAACCGCTAAAATATAATTACCTTTATATTTTTCAATAGTTTGCTCTAAGCAAGCTTCTGCTTGATGTCCTGCGGCTGCCATCAAAGTATCATCATAATCTAATGATAACATTGATAAAACTACATCTTTAGTTAAAGGATGTGCGGAACGGATAAAAGACTCTGAACAGCAAGTACATTCTAAACCATGCAACCAAATCACAGGGGTACGCGGTTTAGTTTCCATTGCATGGGCAATTTTTCCTGCAAATTCAGGGCTTAAACCTAAAGCCGCGGCGGTTAAACTGCAATATTTTAGAAAGCTACGACGGGTAATCCCTTGTCGCCGCATTAAATCATAATAGGTATCAGAGATAGACATGAGGGAAATCTCAAAGCTCAAGGTGGCAGTTCAATTAATTCATCAATCATGTTGTAAAGCCTTTTAAGGAGAAACTCTCATTGCTTACAACACGCTAAAATAATTTAATTATTTGTTTATTAAGAATTTATAAAAATCACAACTTAGCAAGGCTAGTACCCTGTGATTTTAAAAATATAATTTTAGTAAAAAAAACACAAATGTTAAAAACTTTTTTTAAATTATGAATAGTTTAGTTTTTTAGAAGGATAAAAGAGGCAGGAAAAGAAATTGTTTAGTTTTTCACAATGGATTGTTTAAGTGTACAAAACTCTCTTTTATTTGAACTATAATTTACACAATTTATTTAAATTGCACAAAAATTATTTTTAAATTAAGGAAATTAAGTTAATTATGTAAATTATGGTTCAGACAAAAAATAACGTTTAAAGTCATTAAGAAATTTAAAATAGTTTACATTAAATATTCAAAAGAAAAACATAGCTTTTTACTCAAAAAATTTACGTTATTTTACTTAAAATATAGCTGAATTTTATTTTTAAATTTCATTAGTACAAATTAAAAGACCTGCTAGGTTTTAAAAACCTAGCAGGTCTGTTTAGCTATTCATTGTAGGGTGGAATAGCAAAGCGTATTCCACCAAGAAACGCCGCAAAACTGTCTGAACCCTAATTCACTTAATTTTCTTGATTAACTTAATGAAAAAAATTAAGAAAATTATATTAATTAAGTAAATTAAGGTTCAGAC
>CAZKST010000178.1:0-7089 GCA_964555395.1 uncultured Thiotrichaceae bacterium
GGTTTGGTCTCTTATTTGCAATTCCTTTCTTAAGACTTAAACTTAACTTTAAATTCATTAATAGTTTAAACAGCAGGGTTGCATCATGTCTAACTTTTCCTTAAAAGCCGCTTATGCGACTGAATCCGTGTTAAATCCGCTGTTCTCCAGCGAAGAAACTTTAACTACGATTCCGTTTACGGATAATAGTCGTTATTTTAGTACTCCCGAATTAAGTCAACGACACAGTTTAATTCGTCACTTGTTACAAAATAGTGAGCAGTTGTTGTTAATTTTGGCAAAAAATGGTGCTGGAAAAACGGCATTATTTAAACAATTACATGCCAATACCGCCACCCATTGGCGCATTTTGAGTTTGACAGGACATCCTGCGCTGTCGCCTGAAAGTTGTTTATTGCAATTATTAAGCATGTTCAATGTGCGATTGGAAGGGAAAAGTTTGGAAGCCATGCAGTTAAGTTTGCGGGCACATATTGCTTCTGACCGTAATACAGGTAATTTACCTATTTTACTAGTGGATGATGCGCATTTAATTCCTTTAACTACTTTGCAATGGTTAGTACAATTAACGACGCAAGGCGAAGCGTTTAGCCGTTTGCGTTTAGTCTTATTCGCCGAGCCGCAAATGACGAGTATGTTAGCAACCCCTGAGTTATCTGTGTTACATAACACTTTAATTCATACCTTGGATATTCCCGCTTTTTCTATTGCCCAAACACGGGAATATTTGCAATTTCAATTGCAAAATAGCCGTTATTTGCATGATCATCCTTTTAGTCATGAAGTGTTAAAACAGCTCTATCAACAAACAGAAGGCAACCCTGCCGCGTTAAATTATCAAGCAAATTATTTATTGCAAAAACGGAAAAATTACAGTTTCGCGCCACAGTTAATTAGTGATTTATCGCAACTCCGTTTATTATGGGGTATTATTTTACTTGTCTTATTATTAGCCGTGGGGGGCTGGATTCGTTGGCAATATCCAGAATTATTTAATGAACAAATTCCAAATGACTTTCCAAGCAGTTCATTAGCTTCCCGCGATTTTACGGAAACTTTAGTGACACCCGCAAATGCTTTACCGTCTGCGACCTTGACTGCTGCGCCTGCGCTTGATAATCCGCCTATACCTTTAAGTGCAGAGCAATTAAAACAAGAATCTTGGCTTTTAACCCAACCTTCAACTGCCTATACACTACAATTACTTGGTGCGCATGATGTCGCAACTCTGAATAGTTTTTTACAAAAATATACTTCTACGGAGCAGTTAGCATTATTCAAAACCCATTATCATGGGCAAGCATGGTATATTTTATTGCAAGGAATCTATCCAGACCGTCAACACGCGCTGCAAGCGGTTGAACAGTTGCCCGCGTCATTACGCGCAACAATTCAACCTTGGCCGCGGAGTTTAGCCAGTGTGCAAGCCCGTTTACGTTATGCAAATCAGGATGCTTTAAATTAAGCAGGTTTTACGGGTAAAAATTTTAAGGAATTTGTGAAAAGGCTTTTAAAATGTTAACTAAAAATGATAATGATACGTCTTTGGATAGACTTCTTTTTTACTTAATTTTTAAAGTAGATAATATTTTGCCTTTTAAGATAAAAACACTACAAAAAAAAGAAAAACTCTTGTAGTCTTAAAAGCATCACAAAGGGGATGTTCTTAGTTAAACCATAAGGTTTTATACCTGATTGTTTTTCTAAGGTAAAAATGAGAAATAGGTATTATGTTAACTAAAAAAATTTTTACCATCAAAAGTATGTTGCTGTTAATGTTAATGACAGTAGCAATCACCTTTATTTTATTCATTGCCCTCTTTTTGCATCGCTATATTGTATTGCAAAATGATTTTGCTAAAAGTCGTTTTCAGCAAGCGGTTTCTGTTAATTTAAATCTCATTAGTGAAACTTTTAAAAACGCTGAAAATGATTTAGACCGTTTAACTCACTCGCTAGAAATTATTTTAAAAGATGATTTGCCAGCACAATCTGGCATGTTATTAATTCAAAAAATGTTGTATGAAGCATTACGCTTTAATCATTATCAATACAGCATTACAGTTGCTTTATCTGAAGAAGCATCTAAGCATTATTTTAATCAACCTGCTTATGCGTTAAAAGTCAATAAAGATTTATCGCAAAAAACGTCAAACACAACAGAAACAGAAGATGAAATTGCCGTTTTTAAAATGGTTAGCAGCAGTGCTGATTATTTGCAATCACCTGGATATGTCAGTGCCAAGCAATATAAAACACCTCAAATTACCCCCATTAAATTTAATTCTGATTTAAACCGTTGGTACATTACTGTAGCGCAAAGTTTTCATCGTGGCGATAAAGTCATTGGTGTAGTTATGATTGATATTGTATTAGATGATTTATTTGCACAAGTAGAAAACATGCACTTTGGAACAACGGGCGGTGTTTTCTTAGCCGACGCACCGACAGGGATTTTATTAACCCGCGTTGGCAAACCTTCAACAGAAACCATAACTAATACTGAAAAAAATGTAGAAGAAAATGCAAGTTTTGTTGAAAGCCAAGAAAACATTTTGAGTTATTATGAGCGTTTAAGTTATTCACTCTATTCTTCTAAAAAAGCTAAACAATGGCGTGAAATTTTACAAAACGATATTACCTTTGGTGATATTCGTGGCATTAATCAACGCTTATATAAAATTTCTTCCAAAAGTTTGTCAAATTTACCTTGGACAGTAGTGACTTATCAAAGCAATCAAGAATTGCAAAAAGATTTGCATATTGGTTTATTGATTTTCGTTATTTTAGGATTTGTTGGATTCACGATTTTAACTATTATGGGCGTTTCTTTTATTCACATGTTAAGCACGCCATTGCAACGCTTAATTGATGTTATGAAGAAAGTGAAAACTCAAAACACGGTAGGTTTAACTGCGCCCATTGCTGGTGCGGCAGAAACGCGGGCATTAGGAGAAATCTTTAATGAAATGTTGGTTTCGATTAATCGCGCTGTTTCAGAAAAAGACCGTTATGCTAAACGCTTGCGTGAATATAGTTTAAATTTAGAAAAACAAGTAGAACAACGTACCGCAGAGTTAGCAGAAGCAATGGAACAAGCCAAATCTGCAAACCGCTCAAAAAGCCAATTTTTAGCCAATATGAGCCATGAATTACGCACTCCAATGAATGCAATTATTGGTTATGCAGAAATGCTGCGCGAAGAGGCGGAAGATTTACAATGTCCTTCTTTACAAGAAGATATTAGTCGCATTTTAAGTTCAGGCAAACATTTACTAGGTTTAATTAGTGATATTTTGGATATATCTAAAATTGAAGCGGGTAAAATGACCTTATATTTAGAATACATTGATATCTATGAAATGATTTCTGAAGTTTTAATTACAGTTCGTCCTTTAATGGAAAAACAACACAATGTATTGCAAGTGAGTTGTGACCCTAAGATTGGTGAAATGTATGGCGATATTACTAAAATTAAGCAAAACTTATTAAACTTGTTAAGCAACGCCAGCAAATTTTCCTCTCAGGATATTGTGCATTTTTCCATTACTCGTGAAACAATTATGAATCCTGAAACCCAGCAATCTTATTCATGGATTGTCTTTAGTATTACTGACAGAGGCATTGGCATGACGGCTGAACAAATTAAACATGTCTTTGATGCTTTCACTCAAGCCGATTCAACAACAACACGGCGTTATGGCGGGACAGGTTTAGGTTTAGCGATTACTAAACGTTTTTGCGAAATGATGAACGGAAGCATCAGTGTAGAAAGCGAATTAGGCAAAGGCAGTACGTTTGTGATGTCGTTACCCGCTATCTTTGTGCGTCAAGAAGACGCAGAAAAAAAAATGAAATTGGAAGCCAATAAAGAAATAAAACCCGAAAATACGCTAGAAACCACTACTTTATTAAAACCTTTACAAGCTGCTAATAACGCTAGCCTTGAAACAACGATTGCATTTTAAAGAATTTGCTCGTTATACTCCTTTCTTATTTAACCTGAATTTGGCAGAATATTTTAGATAAAACAGCGTTTTAGAATAAATTAAAATCCTTTGTTAACGTTTAAAATTTATTTGTTGAATTCAGGTTTTTACACTTTGCAAAAATAGTGTTTGTTGGAAAGGAATTATGCCTTATCACTTTCTTACTCGCCTAGCGAGTATTTTAATTGTTATTTTTGGGGTTGTTACCCTCGTTTTTCTATTTATTCATCTCGTGCCGGGTGACCCTATTCAAGTTATGTTAGGGGAAATGGCAACGCCCGCCGACCAAACCGCTTTACGCGAAGCTTTAGGCTTGGACCGTCCGTTAATTTGGCAATGGTTGCATTATATTGGACAACTTTTACAGGGCGATTTAGGACATTCTCTCTATTATAAACAACCTATTAGCGAATTAATTGCGCAACGTTTCCCCGTCACTTTTCAACTGGCATGTGTCAGCCTATTATTAGCCGTTAGCCTTGCTTTCCCGCTAGGCTGCATTGCCGCTGTTTGGAAAGATAGCCGTTGGGATTATGCCGCAATGTTTATTGCGCTCATTGGCATTTCCATTCCAAATTTTGTTTTAAGCTCCTTATTAATTCTCATTTTTTCTCTAGGTTTAGGCTGGTTTCCCGTCAGCGGTTGGGAAGCACCCAACGCGATTGTTTTACCCGCAATTACCTTAGGCACAGCCTTAGCCGCGATTTTAGCGCGGATGATACGCGCCACTTTACTAGAAGTTTTACAAGAAGAATTTATTCGCACCGCCTATGCAAAAGGGGCATCTACTGTTCAAGTTATTTTGCATCACGCTTTGCATAACGCCGCTTTACCGATTCTCACTTTATTGGGCTTACAATTAGGCACATTACTCGCAGGTGCGGTGATTACGGAAACGATTTTTTCTATTCACGGCATCGGCTCTTTAACGATTGAAGCAATTAAACGGCGCGATTATCCCGTTGTACAAGCGTGTGTTTTATTGATTAGTTTAAGCTATGTTCTAATTAATTTGATGACTGAAAGCTTATATGCGCTATTAGACCCCCGCATTCGGCAACGCTCATAATATTTTAACTAAAACAAAGACCTGCTAGGTTTTAAAAACCTAGCAGGTCTATTTGAAAGGGTTCAAAGGTTTGCCAAAAAATTATCGCACCGAACCCGCGTAATTTAATAACATTGCTATTTCTTCGGAAAAATTATGTATAGTCATTGGAAACAAAGCGATTTTTATCATTTAGATAAACCCTTGCTCGGCGGGTTGTTGCTGCTCATGTTAATTGGATTAATCGTATTATACAGTGCGAGCGGGCAAGATTTAGATAAAGTCATGCGTCAAGCTTTACGTTTTCTCATGGGAATTGGCGTAATGGTTGCTATTGCTCAAGTGCGACCCCAAAAAATTATTGACTTTGTACCTTGGTTTTATTTAGCAGGCATCTTAATGTTAATTGCAGTTGCAGTTATCGGTGATATTAGCAAAGGCTCACAACGTTGGTTAGATTTAGGAATCTTTCGCTTTCAACCTTCAGAATTCATGAAATTAGCTGTACCATTAATGGTCGCTTGGTTTTTAGCTGATAAACCTTTACCCCCTAATTTCCAACGCTTAACCGCCGCGGGCGCAATTATTTTAATTCCTGTCCTGCTTGTTGCTGAACAACCCGATTTAGGCACTGCCTTATTAATCGCCGCCTCTGGCACATTTGTCTTATTATTAGCGGGGTTACAATGGCAATTGATTACAGGCGCATTGATTAGCGCGCCCGTGATGATATGGGGTTTATGGCAAGTGATGCATGATTATCAACGCCAACGGGTTTTAACTTTTTTAAACCCAGAATTAGACCCATTACGCACGGGGTATCACATTATTCAATCTAAAATTGCCATTGGTTCAGGTGGCGTTTACGGTAAAGGCTGGTTAAATGGCACGCAATCCCATTTAGAATTTTTACCTGAAAGCTCAACTGATTTCATTTTTGCTGTTTATAACGAAGAATTTGGTTTAATTGGTGTTTTGTTACTATTATGTGTATACCTCTTTGTATTAACACGCGGTTTATTCATTTCAACGCAAGCACAAGGCACATTTTCACGGCTAGTTGCGGGAAGTTTAACCTTAACTTTTTTTGTATATATTTTTGTTAACATGGGAATGGTCACAGGCTTGTTGCCTGTAGTGGGCGTACCGTTACCGTTAATGAGTTACGGCGGAACATCGGTTGTAACTTTGATGGCGGGTTTTGGATTAATTATGGGGGTTCATACCCATAAACGTTTATTATTTTCTTAGTGTTTTAAAAAACGATTCAACAAAAAGCTAAGGAAATTCTTATTCTCTGAAACCATAAATTATTTATAATTGGAGTCGTATTTTATGGCTGTTTTAAAATGTCAACATTGTGAATATACGCGTGAAGTATCTGAACAATATGCAGGAAAATCAGTAAAATGCCCAAGTTGTAAACAAACTACAACAGTTTATGATACTACTGTTTTATTAACTGCATTTTCTGACAAAATGTTAGAATTTCAATCAGAAATACAAACATTAAAACAAAACATACAAGAACAAAATTCCTCTATTATAACATCAACTGCAAACCCTGTTGTAACAGAAGAACTTACTCATGCTTTACAACAAATATTTAGAGAAAACCGTATTGCAATGACTGAGTTTAGCGATACGATAAAACGGCAAGAAGCAATTAACTTTAAAGTAAATAGTGTTAATACTTCCTTTATACGTTTTGGAATTTTTTCTTTTATTGTTCTATGTGCAATCATATTGTTTTTTATGATGCAGTTTATTAAAACTACAGATATTGTTTCTACTCAACTTAACAATATTAACAATACTATTACAACAGTTAATCATGAATTAGTTGCCATTAAAGACAACATCAATAAAAGCAATTTAAATAACAATAATAACCAGCAAGTATTAGACACTGTCTCTACCATGCAATCTCGGATGACTGATTTAAATCAAGAACTTTCACGAGTGCAAGCGCAAATAAAAGAAGTTTCTAATAAATACGATGCGTTAATTTACCGTCCTTATCGTTAATTTTGAGTGAAAATGATGGCGGAT
>CAZKST010000179.1:0-7029 GCA_964555395.1 uncultured Thiotrichaceae bacterium
GGTTAAAAAAGCAATAGCTAAAGCGATTGCACTCCACCTTAATCAATTTAAAATGCGGTTACTATAAAAACAGAATTGTAAAAATTGCATTGCTGTTATAATGGCGTTTGCAGATTGTCTATAATTTTCTCCTGCGATTTTTCCCTTGATATTAGTTAATCCCCTCTTTTTTTGCTAAACTTAGCTATTTAATCCGCTATCCCCACCGTTTAGCGTGGGTGATAAGGTAAATTTCTTATTAAAAATAAGTAGGTATTCCATGTTTTCACATTCCCTTAATATCGCTGATTTCGACCCTGAATTATGGCAATCCATTCAAAGTGAGACCCAACGCCAAGAAGACCACATTGAATTAATCGCCTCCGAAAACTATACCAGCCCGCGTGTGTTACAAGCACAAGGCTCAGTTTTAACTAATAAATATGCAGAAGGTTATCCCAGCAAGCGTTATTATGGCGGTTGTGAATTTGTGGATATTGCCGAGCAATTAGCCATTGAGCGCGCTAAACAATTATTCGGCGCAGCTTATGCGAACGTACAACCGCATTCTGGCTCTCAAGCCAATGCAGCTGCGTATATGGCGTTAATCAATGCGGGTGATACGATTCTTGGGATGAGTTTGGCAGAGGGCGGACATTTAACCCATGGCGCGTCTGTTAACTTTTCTGGCAAAATTTACAATGCTATTCAATACGGTTTAAATCCTGAAACCGGTGAAATCGATTATGAACAGGTCGAGCGTTTGGCGTTAGAACACAAGCCACGCATGATTATCGGCGGATTTAGTGCTTATTCGCGCTTTGTGGATTGGCAACGTTTACGCGAAATTGCTGATAAAGTGGGCGCGTATTTAGTGGCAGATATGGCGCACGTCGCGGGTTTAGTGGCAGCGGGTTTATATCCTTCGCCTGTGCAAATTGCCGACGTAACCACGACTACTACACATAAAACCTTACGCGGCCCCCGTGGCGGTTTGATTTTGGCTAAAGCCAATCCTGAAATTGAGAAAAAACTCAATTCTTTAGTGTTCCCTGGTAATCAAGGCGGTCCCTTGATGCACGTTATTGCCGCCAAAGCCGTTGCTTTTAAAGAAGCAATGCAGCCTGATTTTAAAGAATATCAACAACAAGTTTTGCTGAATGCTAAAGCAATGGCAAAAGTGATTATTGAACGTGGCTATGATATTGTCTCTGGTGGTACAGATAATCACTTGATGTTAATCAGTTTAATTCGTCAAGGCTTAACAGGAAAAGCGGCGGATGCGGCTTTAGGAAATGCGCATATTACTGTGAATAAAAACTCTGTGCCTAAAGACCCGCAATCGCCTTTTGTCACCAGTGGCATTCGCATCGGCACTCCCGCCATTACAACCCGTGGCATGAAAGAAGCGGAAGTGATTCAAGTTGCTCAGTGGATTGCTGATGTGTTAGATAATTTAAGCGATGAAAGTGTACAGCTTGCTGTCCGTGAAAAAGTGCATACGTTATGTGCACGTTTCCCTGTCTATGGCAAATAAAATCACCAGCAATTAATATTTTATTCATAACAACATGCGTTAAGCGATGGCTTGATGTATGTTGTTCATTGTCTTTTCTGAACATTAAAAAAATCACATGGTCGTTAAAACAGCTCTCTCTTCTCAAGATCATTATTATATGGCTTACGCGCTCAAACTCGCTGAGCGGGGATTATGGACAACTGACCCTAATCCACGAGTGGGCTGTGTTATCGTTAATAACGGTGAAATCGTCGGGGAAGGTTGGCATGAAGTCGCAGGCGAACCTCATGCAGAAATTCACGCATTGCGGATGGCAAAAGAGAAAGCACAGGGTGCAACGTGTTATGTTACGCTCGAGCCGTGTTGTCATCATGGACGCACACCGCCCTGTACTGATGCATTGATTAAGGCGGGAATTACTCGGGTTGTTTCTTCTTGTTCAGACCCCAATCCTTTAGTAGAACGAAAAGGATTTGAACAGTTGCAGCGGGCAGGTATCACGGTTCATACAGGAATTTTGAGCCAGCAAGCTGAACAATTGAATGTGGGTTTTTTTACCCGAATGCGGCATAACCGCCCGTTTATTCGCTGTAAAATGGCGATGAGTTTAGATGGACGAACGGCGATGGCTTCGGGCGAAAGTCAATGGATTACTGCTGCGGATGCGCGGCGCGATGTACAAGGCTTGCGGGCGCGCAGTTCGGCAATTATGACAGGTGCAGGAACGGTGTTAGCCGATAATCCCCGTTTGACGCTTCGCGAAGAAGATTTGCCGATTTATATGCACAAACCTAAAATTATTCGTCAACCTTTGCGGGTAGTGGTTGATGTCTATTTGAGCATGTCGACGGATGCTAAAATGTTGACTGAAGCAGGGCAAACGGTCATTTTTACCATTTCTACTAATGAAACGATTAAATCAGCCTTGGAAAAAGCAGGGGCAAAAGTGATTGTATTACCCAGTCGCAGCGGTGAAATGGATTTACATGAAGTCTGTCGCATTTTAGCCGAGCAATATCAAGTGAATGAATTATTGCTTGAAACGGGCGCGACTTTAAGTGGCGCGATGTTGCGCGCAAAACTCATTGATGAAATTGTGGTCTATGTCGCCCCGACTTTAATGGGCAGTAAAGCCCGTCCTTTATTTAATTTACCGAATATTGAATCTTTAAATCAGCAAATTCGCTTAGATATAAAAGATATTCGTGCAGTTGGGCAAGATTGGCGGATTACTGCCACGCCTATTTATCATGAATAAACGCTTCACAAACCCTGCAATGGTTGAGAAAACGGTATCAACCTTTTTCGTCATCTCTTGAGGATTTGTTTTTGTATCGCATAATAATAGCATTCATTACATCATCTTCAGTTACGAGGCAAAACGTATGGGTTTATGGAACATGTTTTCTAATGAGTTTGTCGACATTATTGAATGGTTAGACGACTCGCATGAGACTTTAGTTTATCGTTATGAGCGTAGTGATAACGAAATTAAATATGGCGCGAAGCTGATTGTACGCGAGGGGCAAGTGGCGGTGTTTGTCAATAAAGGACAAGCCCAAAAAACCATTGATATGGATATTTTAGAGCCAACCGACGTATTTGAGCCTGGAACATATACTTTAGACACGCAAAATTTACCCATTTTATCGAAATTGCAAGGGTGGAAATATGGCTTTTCCAGTCCTTTTAAATCTGAAGTATATTTTTTCAATACGACCCGTTTTGGCAATCAAAAATGGGGTACACCGAATCCCATTATGTTGCGTGACCCTGAATTTGGGGTTGTACGGTTGCGGGCATTTGGAACATATTCTTTAAAAATTAAAAGTGCGGTTAAATTTTTGCGGGAAGTGGTGGGCACGGATGGGCATTTTAAAATTGATGAAATTGCCGACCAATTACGCGCTTTAATTGTTTCACGTTTTACGGATGTACTGGGCGAAAAGAAAATTCCTGCTTTAGATTTAGCCGCTAACTATAATGAAATGGGGGAATTTATTGCGCAGCAAATTCGTCCTGAATTTGATGAATTTGGTTTAGAATTGGTTAAATTCATGATTAGCAATATTTCTGTGCCGCCTGAAGTCGAAAAAGCTTTGGATAAACGCAGCGCAATGGGCATTATTGGTGATATGGGCAAATATACTCAATATCAAACGGCTGAAGCGATTGGTGATATGGGGCAAAATGCACATGTAGGGATTATTAACACCCATACCACACAAGCAGCACCGCCACCACAACCGCCCCATCATGCCCCTGTTGCTCCACCGCCATTACCGCCACAAATTAGTTTCCACGTTGCTTTAAATGGGCAAACCGTTGGACCTTTTGATTTTTCTACTCTTTTCCAATATGTGCAACAAGGGCAATTAACCCGTGATACGTTGGTATGGAAACAAGGCATGGCAAACTGGACACCTGCGGGACAAGTCAGCGAATTAAATGGCTTATTTGCGCACATGCCGCCGCCGTTGCGGATGTAATGAGACAAGCACGGAATTGGCTTGAATCCTCATTAAATTAAGTCTAGGATAATGAATAAAGTGATGAATGCTATTAACATTCATCACTTAAATAAAGATAGAGCAGTAAATAAAGCATGGCTAAAAAAACAAGCAGTCAGCGATGGTGTTTAGAGCATGAGCAAGATGTCTATGTAAAACAAGCACATCAAGAAGGTTATCGTTCACGCGCAGTTTTTAAACTCGCCCAAATTGATGAACGCGACCACCTTTTCCGCCCTAATACGACTGTAGTCGATTTAGGTGCAGCCCCTGGTGGCTGGTCGCAATGGGTTAAACAAAAATTTCAAGATAAAATTCATGTGATTGCTTTAGATATTTTACCCATGCCTGAATTGGCGGGGGTAACTTTTATTCAAGGTGATTTTCGTGAAGAAGCGGTGTTAACGCAATTACTCAGTGAAATTGGGCAACGGCGGGTTGAAGTGGTAATGTCTGACATGGCTCCCAATATGAGCGGCGAACGGTCAGTTGACCAACCCCGCGCAATGTATTTGGTAGAATTGGCTTTAGAGTTAGCCCTTCAAGTATTATCGCCAAATGGGCATTTTATTGCTAAAGTGTTTCAGGGGGAAGGCTTTGATTCTTATCTGAAACAAGTTCGAGCACATTTTAAACAAGTGCTCATTCGCAAACCAGATGCGTCCCGTGCCCGCTCGGCAGAAATTTATATTGTGGCTAAACATTTTCAACCGTTGCCATAAAATGGCTTGAATAGTCCAAATGGATACTCTATAAATAACTTAAAGTAGTTCCGTTTAAATTCATTTTTTATCCATTATATACTCCATTCACAACATCCCATGCTGTGGAGTAATACCCGCTATATTTTTAACCTACTGATGCAGTTGAACGAATTAATTTCATTTAAAAAAGAGGTAATCCTACTGTGAACGAGATGGCAAAAAATCTGCTGTTATGGGTTGTCATCGCACTAGTCTTGATGATGGTATTTAACAACTTTGGTCCACGGCAAAATAATAGTCAAACAATTGAATACTCACAATTTATTCAATCTGTACAACGAGGGGATGTTGACCGCGTAGTGATTGAGGGACGTGTTATTCGCGGTTGGAAACAAGACGGTTCATCTTTTGTCACCTACAACCCAGGCGACAATGGTTTAATCGGTGATTTGTTAAACAACAATGTGTCGATTGATTCCCGTCCGCCAGAACAACAATCCCTGTTAATGCAAATTTTTATTTCTTGGTTTCCAATGCTGTTGCTATTTGGCTTGCTTATTTTCTTTATGCGTCAAATGCAAGGCGGTGGTGGGCGAGGGGCGTTATCGTTTGGTAAAAGCCGCGCACGGATGATTGAAGAAGACCAAGTTAAAGTCACTTTTGCGGATGTTGCTGGTGTAGATGAAGCAAAAGAAGAAGTTTCTGAATTAGTAGAATTTTTACGCGACCCAGGTAAATTCCAAAATTTAGGCGGCAAAATTCCACGCGGTGTATTAATGGTCGGTTCACCGGGTACAGGGAAAACCTTATTAGCCCGCGCCATTGCAGGTGAAGCGAAAGTACCTTTTTTCACTATTTCAGGTTCTGATTTCGTTGAAATGTTTGTCGGCGTTGGCGCGTCACGGGTGCGTGACATGTTCGAACAAGCCAAAAAACATGCACCTTGTATTATTTTCATTGATGAAATTGATGCCGTCGGTCGTCATCGTGGTGCAGGTTTAGGCGGCGGACATGATGAGCGCGAACAAACTTTAAACCAATTATTAGTAGAAATGGATGGCTTTGAAGGCAATGAAGGGATTATCGTCATTGCTGCGACTAACCGTCCAGATGTCTTAGACCCTGCGTTATTGCGTCCAGGTCGTTTTGACCGTCAAGTGGTTGTGCCATTACCTGATTTACGCGGACGTGAGCAAATTTTGAAAGTACATGTGCGTAAAGTGCCTATTTCTGAAGATGTGAATCCGATGATTATTGCACGCGGCACGCCTGGTTTTTCTGGGGCAGATTTAGCGAACTTAGTCAATGAAGCCGCGTTATTTGCTGCGCGTGCCAATAAACGCTTGGTTGAAATGGAAGATTTTGAAAAAGCCAAAGACAAAGTGTTAATGGGCACAGAACGCCGTTCAATGGTGATGAGCGAAGACGAAAAACGGATGACAGCTTATCATGAAGCAGGACATGCGATTGTGGGGCGGTTAGTGCCTTCACATGACCCTGTGTATAAAGTCACGATTATTCCACGCGGACGGGCTTTAGGGGTAACGATGTTTTTACCTGAGCAAGACCGTTACAGTGCTAGCAAAGAGCGTTTAGAAAGTCAAATTTCTACGTTATTTGGCGGACGGATTGCTGAAGAAATCATTTTCGGCAATGCGGCTGTTTCAACGGGCGCAAGTAATGATATTAAACGCGCCACTGAAATTGCACGCAATATGGTGACTAAATGGGGCATGTCTGAGCGTTTAGGGCCTTTAGCCTATGGTGAAGACGAAGGCGAAGTATTCTTAGGACACACCGTTACCCAGCACAAAATGCTTTCTGATGAAACTGCGCATACAATTGATGAAGAAATTCGCTCTGTCATTGACCGTAACTATGAGCGGGCTTACAAATTATTAACTGATAATTTGAATATCTTACATGCAATGGCAGAAGCATTAGTGAAGTATGAAACCATTGATACAGACCAAATTAGCGATTTAATGGCAGGTAATCCTCCCCGTCCGCCAAAAGATTGGGATGAAAATAAACCAAATCGCAAAAATAAATCTGTCGATGTGCCTGATTTAAAACCCAATGAAGGGAATGAATTAGGCGGCGCAAGTTTATCTTAAGTTGGTTTTTTGAAGTCTTAAAGCCCTAGTTATTTAATCGTAACTAGGGCTTTTGTCTTTAGAGGCTCAATACTCAGTCATATTAAAAAGACCTGCTAGGTTTTCAAAACCTAGCAGGTTTGCCTCCTAAATATAGCAAACGCACTTTAAAAGGAGTGCAATAGCTTCAGCTATTGCCAGTATCGTAATAGATGAAATAC